>NZ_JADABR010000017.1:0-506289 GCF_015672585.1 Enterobacter sp. Res13-Sevr-PEC09-46
CTTGCCGCCCGGGAAGCGTGGCAGCCCGTTATCCTCAGCGTTGCACTGGCACCCGACCAACTTCGTGTTGAGACGCTCTCTTCTGAGGCCCGGTAATCTGCCGGGCTTTATTATTATTTACATCGCAATAAAGAAAACGCCGTCTCTTCGCGCTATACCTGGCTCTAAGTGCATTTCCAGCTGACGAGGATGTAGTGTAGAATGCTGCGTTTTCGCACTGAAAAACGTCAGGCTAAGAACAGCGGCCTCCAGGAATTCGTAAGGCATAATTATTTAACTATATGAAGAACATACGTAACTTTTCGATCATTGCTCACATTGACCACGGTAAGTCGACGCTGTCTGACCGTATTATCCAGATTTGCGGTGGCCTGTCTGATCGTGAAATGGCAGCCCAGGTTCTGGACTCCATGGACCTGGAACGCGAACGCGGTATTACCATCAAAGCGCAGAGCGTGACGCTCGACTATAAAGCTTCCGATGGTGAAACCTATCAGCTGAACTTTATCGACACCCCAGGGCACGTTGACTTCTCTTATGAAGTGTCACGCTCGCTGGCGGCCTGCGAAGGCGCGCTGCTGGTGGTGGATGCCGGGCAGGGCGTAGAGGCCCAGACGCTGGCAAACTGCTACACCGCCATGGAAATGGATCTTGAAGTGGTGCCGGTTCTGAATAAAATCGACCTGCCAGCCGCCGATCCTGAGCGCGTAGCGGAAGAGATTGAAGACATCGTCGGTATTGATGCGACCGATGCAGTGCGCTGCTCGGCGAAAACCGGTGTCGGTGTTCCGGACGTACTGGAACGTCTGGTGCGTGATATTCCGCCGCCGGAAGGCGACCCGGATGCGCCGCTACAGGCGCTGATCATCGACTCCTGGTTTGATAACTACCTCGGCGTTGTCTCGCTGGTGCGTATTAAAAACGGCACCATGCGTAAAGGCGACAAAATCAAGGTCATGAGCACCGGCCAGGTCTACAACGCTGACCGTCTGGGCATCTTCACGCCAAAACAGGTTGACCGTACCGAACTGAAATGCGGCGAAGTGGGCTGGCTGGTCTGTGCAATTAAAGACATCCTCGGCGCGCCGGTGGGCGATACCCTGACCGGTGCACGTAACCCGGCAGATAAAGCGCTGCCAGGCTTCAAAAAGGTGAAACCGCAGGTTTATGCGGGTCTGTTCCCGGTCAGCTCTGACGATTACGAAAACTTCCGCGATGCGCTCGGAAAGCTGAGCCTCAACGATGCCTCCCTGTTCTACGAGCCAGAAAGCTCAACGGCGCTGGGCTTTGGCTTCCGCTGTGGCTTCCTCGGTCTGCTGCACATGGAGATCATTCAGGAACGTCTGGAGCGTGAATACGATCTGGATCTGATCACCACCGCCCCGACGGTTGTCTACGAAGTAGAAACCACATCGAAAGAGGTGATCTACGTCGACAGCCCGTCCAAGCTCCCGCCGCTGAATAATATTCAGGAACTGCGCGAGCCAATCGCAGAGTGTCACATGCTGCTGCCGCAGGAGTTCCTCGGTAACGTGATCACCCTGTGTATTGAGAAGCGTGGCGTGCAGACCAACATGGTTTACCACGGTAACCAGGTGGCGCTGACCTATGAAATTCCGATGGCAGAAGTGGTGCTCGACTTCTTCGACCGTCTGAAGTCTACCTCCCGTGGCTATGCGTCGCTGGACTACAACTTCAAACGCTTCCAGGCCTCGAACATGGTTCGTGTGGACGTGCTGATCAACGGTGAGCGTGTGGATGCGCTGGCGCTGATCACCCACAACGATAACGCACCGTACCGTGGTCGTGAGCTGGTTGAGAAGATGAAAGATCTGATCCCGCGTCAGCAGTTTGACATTGCGATTCAGGCGGCCATTGGTAACCACATCATTGCCCGTTCAACCGTGAAGCAGCTGCGTAAAAACGTTCTGGCTAAGTGCTACGGCGGCGACGTCAGCCGTAAGAAAAAGCTGTTGCAGAAGCAGAAAGAAGGTAAGAAGCGTATGAAGCAGGTCGGTAACGTTGAGCTGCCGCAGGAAGCATTCCTTGCCATCCTTCATGTTGGTAAAGACGGTAACGGTAAATAACCTTAAGGAGTTGGCATGGCGAACATGTTTGCCCTGATCCTGGTCATCGCTACCCTGGTGACAGGTCTGTTGTGGTGCCTCGATAAGTTTATCTTCGCCCCAAAACGCCGTGAACGTCAGGCTGCCGCGCAGGCAGCCACGGGCGATGCGCTGGACGCGAAAACCCTGAAAAAAGTCGGCCCAAAACCGGGCTGGCTGGAAACAGGGGCATCGGTATTCCCGGTGCTGGCGATTGTGCTGGTGGTGCGTTCATTTATCTATGAACCGTTCCAGATCCCGTCAGGATCGATGATGCCAACGCTGCTGATCGGTGATTTCATTCTGGTTGAGAAGTTTGCCTATGGCATCAAAGATCCGATCTATCAGAAAACGCTGATCGAAACGGGTCATCCGAAACGTGGCGACATCGTGGTGTTTAAATATCCGGAAGATCCGCGGCTGGATTATATTAAACGCGCGGTAGGTCTGCCGGGCGATAAAGTGACCTACGATCCGGTGGCGAAAGAGGTGACCATTCAGCCAGGCTGTAGCTCTGGCACCGCATGTGAAAATGCGCTGCCAGTCACTTACTCCAACGTTGAGCCAGCTGATTTTGTGCAGACCTTCGCCCGCCGTAACGGCGGTGAAGCGACCAGCGGATTCTTCCAGGTGCCAAAAGGTGAAACCAAAGAGAATGGCATTCGTCTGGTTGAACGCAAAGAGACGCTGGGCGATGTTACTCACCGCATTCTGACCGTGCCCATCGCACAGGATCAGCTGGCAATGTACTACCAGCAGCCAGGCCAACAGCTGGCGACCTGGATTGTGCCGCCGGGACACTACTTCATGATGGGTGACAACCGCGATAACTCTGCGGACAGCCGTTACTGGGGCTTTGTGCCGGAAGCGAATCTGGTCGGTAAAGCAACCGCTATCTGGATGAGTTTTGAGAAGCAGGAAGGCGAGTGGCCGACCGGCGTTCGCCTGAATCGTATTGGCGGAATTCATTAATTTTCGCCAAAAATAACACGTAGCGGCTTTTATTCGCCGCTACGTGAATTATTTCAGCGATAAATCTCTTTGAACTAACGACATCCCCTGTCGTTGTGTATAGAATATTCCCCCGAAGTTTAAGGTTGGCCCTGCAAGGGTGCCACGGCACACGAAACCGCGTTGGTTTTCTCAGGTCGGTTTCGTGTGCTGCATTTTTGACGCATTCATTTATTGGTATCGCATGAACCCCATCGTAATTAATCGGCTTCAACGGAAGCTGGGCTACACTTTTCATCATCAGGAGTTGTTGCAACAGGCATTAACCCATCGCAGTGCCAGCAGCAAACATAATGAGCGTCTCGAGTTTTTAGGCGACTCTATTTTAAGTTTTGTGATTGCAAATGCGCTTTATCATCGTTTTCCGCGTGTGGACGAAGGTGATATGAGCCGCATGCGCGCCACGCTGGTGCGCGGCAATACCCTCGCTGAAATCGCACGCGAATTTGAGCTGGGTGAATGCCTGCGTCTGGGGCCAGGTGAGCTGAAAAGTGGTGGTTTCCGTCGTGAATCCATCCTTGCCGATACGGTCGAGGCATTGATCGGTGGCGTGTTCCTGGACAGCGATATCCAGACCGTAGAAAAGCTGATCCTTAACTGGTATCAGACCCGCCTGGACGAAATCAGCCCGGGCGATAAACAAAAAGATCCTAAAACGCGTCTGCAAGAATATTTGCAGGGTCGTCATCTGCCGCTGCCATCCTATCTGGTGGTGCAGGTGCGTGGCGAAGCCCACGATCAGGAATTTACCATCCATTGCCAGGTCAGTGGCCTGAGTGAACCGGTGGTCGGCACGGGTTCAAGCCGTCGTAAGGCTGAACAGGCTGCCGCCGAACAGGCGTTAAAAATGCTGGAGCTGGAATGAGCATCGACAAAACCTATTGCGGATTTATTGCCATCGTCGGACGTCCGAACGTTGGCAAATCCACCCTGCTGAATAATCTGCTTGGGCAGAAGATTTCTATCACCTCGCGTAAGGCGCAGACCACGCGTCACCGCATCGTCGGTATCCATACTGAAGGCGCGTATCAGGCGATCTACGTCGATACACCGGGCCTGCACATGGAAGAGAAGCGCGCCATCAACCGTCTGATGAACAAGGCGGCGAGCAGCTCCATTGGCGACGTAGAGCTGGTGATTTTCGTTGTGGAAGGCACCCGCTGGACGCCGGACGACGAAATGGTCCTGAACAAGCTGCGCGACGGCAAAACGCCGGTGATCCTCGCAGTAAATAAAGTGGACAACGTGCAGGAAAAAGCCGATCTGCTGCCGCACCTGCAATGGCTGGGCAGCCAGATGAACTTCCTGGACATCGTCCCGCTGTCTGCGGAAACGGGTCTGAACGTTGATACCATTGCGGGTATCGTGCGCAAGCATCTGCCGGAAGCGACTCATCACTTCCCGGAAGACTACATCACCGATCGCTCTCAGCGTTTTATGGCGTCTGAAATCATCCGTGAGAAGCTGATGCGTTTCCTGGGCGCTGAACTGCCGTACTCTGTGACGGTGGAGATCGAGCGTTTCCAGAGCAACGAGCGCGGCGGTTACGATATTAACGGTCTGATCCTCGTTGAGCGTGAAGGGCAGAAGAAGATGGTGATCGGCAATAAAGGCGCCAAGATCAAAACTATCGGAATCGAAGCCCGTAAAGACATGCAGGACATGTTTGAAGCACCGGTTCACCTGGAACTGTGGGTGAAAGTGAAATCTGGCTGGGCCGATGATGAGCGTGCGCTGCGCAGCCTCGGTTACGGCGAAGATCAGTAACCTAAGACGACGAGCATATGGATGGATGGCAGCGCGCCTTTGTCCTGCATAGTCGTCCCTGGAGCGAAACCAGCCTGATGCTGGACGTCTTCACGGAAGAGTCCGGTCGCGTGCGCCTTGTTGCCAAAGGCGCACGTTCCAGACGTTCTAATCTGAAAGGTGCCTTGCAGCCTTTCACCCCGCTGCTGGTCCGCTTTGGCGGGCGAGGAGAAGTCAAAACCCTGCGCAGTGCTGAAGCCGTCTCCCTGGCGCTTCCTCTTTCTGGTATCACGCTCTACAGCGGTTTGTATGTTAACGAACTCATCTCACGGGTTCTTGAACATGAGACCCGCTTCTCTGAACTTTTCTTTGATTACCTGCACTGTATTCAGGCACTTGCTGGCGCAACCGGCACCCCTGAGCCTGTGCTGCGTCGTTTCGAACTGGCGCTGCTCGGGCACCTTGGTTACGGCGTTGATTTTCTGCACTGTGCGGGAAGCGGCGACGAGGTAGAAGATACCATGACCTATCGCTATCGTGAGGAAAAGGGCTTTATTGCCAGTGTCGTCGTCGATAACAGCACCTTTACCGGGCGCCAGCTCAGAGCACTGTATGAACGCGAGTTCCCGGACGCCGACACCCTGCGTGCGGCAAAACGCTTTACCCGAATTGCGCTCAAGCCGTATCTTGGGGGCAAACCTTTAAAGAGCCGCGAATTATTCAGGCAGTTTATGCCGAAACGCTAATGTTTTACCCCTCACCCCAGCCCTCTCCCGGAGGGGGAGGGAGAAGGTAAATGAACAAAAATACCGAGGATTGTCATGGCTGAATTACTGTTAGGCGTCAACATCGATCACATCGCCACGTTACGTAATGCACGCGGTACCGCGTATCCCGATCCGGTTCAGGCGGCGTTTATCGCTGAGCAGGCTGGCGCCGACGGCATTACCGTTCACCTGCGTGAAGATCGTCGCCACATCACCGACCGGGACGTGCGCATCCTGCGTCAGACGCTGGACACCCGCATGAATCTGGAGATGGCGGTCACCGAAGAGATGCTGGCGATTGCCTGCGAGACCAAACCGCATTTCTGCTGCCTGGTGCCGGAAAAGCGTCAGGAAGTGACCACCGAAGGCGGTCTGGATGTGGCCGGGCAGCTCGACAAAATGCGCGATGCCTGCAAACGCCTGGCGGATGCCGGTATCCTGGTTTCTCTGTTTATCGACGCCGATTTCACCCAGATTAAAGCCGCTGCCGACGTGGGTGCGCCGTATATTGAAATTCACACCGGCTGCTATGCCGATGCCGAAAACGATGCAGCGCAGGCGAAAGAGCTGGAGCGAATCGCCAAAGCGGCAACCTACGCCGCGAGCCTGGGACTGAAGGTTAACGCCGGTCACGGCCTGACCTATCACAACGTAAAAGCCATCGCTGCCCTGCCGGAAATGCACGAGCTGAACATCGGCCACGCCATCATTGGCCGCGCGGTGATGAGCGGTCTGAAAGAAGCGGTTTCCGAGATGAAGCGCCTGATGCTGGAAGCGCGTCAGTAATGGCTATTCTGGGCTTAGGCACCGACATCGTTGAAATAGCCCGCATTGAAGCGGTGATCGCCCGGAGCGGCGATCGCCTCGCAAGACGCGTGCTGAGCGATAACGAATGGGCTATCTGGGAGGCGCATCAACAGCCGGTGCGCTTTCTGGCAAAGCGTTTCGCGGTAAAAGAGGCGGCGGCGAAAGCGTTCGGCACGGGCATTCGTAACGGCCTGGCGTTTAACCAGTTTGAAGTGTTTAACGATGAGCTGGGTAAGCCACGTCTGCGTTTATGGGGCGAGGCGCTTAAGCTGGCGGAAAAGCTGGGCGTGGCGCACATGCACGTAACGCTTGCCGATGAACGCCACTACGCCTGTGCGACGGTGATTATCGAAAGTTAAATTTTGTCCGCATGGTGCATCAGGACAAACTTATCCCACAGCTGTTCTTCGTTCTCGACGTGTGCCGGATCTTTTAAGATCGTATTGGGAATGGGGCACACCTTCTGGCAGGTCGGCGTCTCATAGTGGCCGATGCATTCGGTGCAGCGGTCGCTGTTAATCTCATAAATGCTGTCGCCCATCGAAATCGCCTCGTTCGGGCATTCGGGTTCGCACATATCGCAGTTGATGCATTTTTTGGTGATTAACAGCGCCATCAGGAAATTCTCAGAAACATCACAAACAGGGCGGGCATTATACGCTCATTCGTTGTTCAGACCAGTTTTTTTACTAGCTCTTCGCTGTGACGAATACGCTCTGGCGCACGCTCCAGATCCTGCTGAACCAGCGCCATAAACAGCAGGTCCGTCAGCATCATCTGCGCACTCGTCGACGAAATCGCCGCACTGCGAGTGGCCTGTTCCTCGGCGATGGTATACAGACAGCGGGTGGCCCGCTGCTGGAGCGCATTCGGGCTGAAGCCAGTAATCGCCAGAATTTTTCCTCCTACGCGCAGGGCTTCGTCGGTAGCCATATTAATTTCACGGCGCTCGCCGGAATAGGAGATGGCCAGCAGTAAATCGTCAGGATCCATGGCCTGCACGGTCGCCAGCAGCGCGTGCATATCCTGTTCAACGATGGCGTTATAGCCGATTTTTGTCAGCTTCCAGCCAAAGTTACGCGCAACCAGTCCGGAGGCGCCGATCCCGGTCAATACAATACGCCGCGCGTCGCGAAGCATGGCTACGCTTTCCAGCAGCTTCTCTTCCGTGTTCACATCCAGCGTGGCATGCATTGCCGCCACGTTCTCTTTGATCAGCTTTTCGCCGACCAGACGCATCGGATCGTCGCCGCGGATCTGGTTATGCACCGGCATTGACTGCGGATTAGGGTTGCTTACCAGTGCTTCACTGATCGCCAGTTTTAGCGCCGGAAAGCCTTTATAGCCTATCTTTTGGGCAAATTTCACCACGCTCGACTGGCTCACCCCGGCTTCGCCTGCCAGCTGCTGGGAGCTGAGGTGTCGCGCGCGATCGGGCTGAGAAAGTAAATAATCCGCCAGCTTTTTGTCACTCTGGGCAAACCCGGCGTAGCGCTGGCGAATACGAATTAAACAGTTCATACGGTCTCCTGGCGAAAATGTGATTACCCGCGCAAATACGAATTTTGCTCGCCTGAATGAATTTTATATTCCATTATAGTGCGTTTATTATGAATTAAAAATTCCAGAGGTAAATAACATGAATCTAGGCTCTCTTGTTTCTGAAACGCGTAACCCGCAAACCATGGATCTTGATGCACTGTCCACGCTGGAGCTGGTAAACCGCTTTAATCAACAGGATACCCTCGTCGCGCTGGCAGTCAAAGAGACATTGCCCGAGGTGGCGAAAGCCGTAGACGCCGCTGCCGACGCTCTGAAAGCAGGAGGACGCATTATTTACATGGGGGCGGGTACCAGTGGGCGCCTCGGTGTGCTGGATGCCTCAGAATGTCCGCCGACCTTTGGCGTTCCGCACGGTCTGGTCGTTGGCCTGATTGCCGGTGGCCCCGGCGCGCTGCTGAAAGCGGTGGAAGGGGCAGAAGACAATAAACAGCTTGGCGAAGACGATCTCAGGGCGCTGAACCTGACCGCGCAGGATCTGGTCGTCGGGCTGGCGGCTTCTGGTCGTACGCCGTACGTCATTGGTGGGCTGGAATACGCCAGACAGACGGGATGTACCACGGTGGCCATCTCCTGTAACCCGGGTTCGCCGATTGCGCAGGTGGCCGCCATTGCCATCTCTCCGGTCGTCGGGCCGGAAGCGCTCACCGGCTCCACGCGCCTGAAATCGGGAACCGCGCAGAAGCTGGTGCTCAATATGATCTCCACCGGCGCGATGGTGAAATTCGGCAAGGTCTACCAAAACCTGATGGTGGATATGCAGGCCACCAACGTCAAGCTGGTGGACAGAGCCTGCCGCATGGTGATAGAGGCGACAGGGGCAGGTCGGGAAGAGGCGGAAGCGGTACTCAAACAGACCGATTACGACGTTAAACCCGCCATTCTGATGATATTAACCGGGCTGGATGCAGCCGCGGCCAGAGCCAGGCTCGAAGCCCATCACGGGTTTTTACGGGCGGCATTAGAACACCAATAAGAGGCGTGTATGGACAAAACAGCAGCGCTCGCCAGCGACATCCTGCTTGGGATCGGTGGGGAAAAAAATATTCAGCGTCTGGAAAACTGCATGACGCGTGTACGCGTCGAGGTGCACAACGACGAAAAGCTTGATGTAACGCGCCTGAAGCAACTCCCCGGCGTGAGCGGGTACGTTAAACAGGGGCAACAGCACCAGCTGATTGTCGGTCCGGGCAAAGCGGCGCAGGTGGTTGATGCCATGCGCGCCCTGATGACGGGCGGTGAAACGGCTCCCGCCTTTGACGACGCGGAACGCACCAAAGCGCAGGCGAAAGCCAAATACAAAGCCCCCATGAGCGATGCGCTGCGCCAGCTGGCAAACGTCTTTATTCCTCTGATCCCGGCGTTTATCGCGTCGGGGCTGATTACCGGGATTATCAATATCCTCAAGCGTCCGGATATTGTCGGGAATTTTGCCACCCAGTATCCGAACCTGCTGGGTATTCTGGCGATTTTCGGCAGCGCGGTGTTTGCCATCATGAACATTCTGGTGGGGGTGAACACGGCCAAAGTGTTCGGCGGCTCGCTGGCGATGGGCGGCGTAATGGCGGGTATCCTCTCCAGCCCGCAGCTGTCGCAGATTACGCTGTTTGGCGAGGCGCTTCAGCCAGGCCGCGGTGGGGTGATTGCCGTGCTGCTGGTGGTCATTCTGATGTGCTGGATCGAGAAAAAGCTGCGCGCGTTGCTGCCAGGCTCGATTGAGCTGATCCTCAACCCGCTGCTGACCACATTGATTACCGGGAGCGTGGCGATTGTGGCGCTGCAACCGTTAGGCGGCGCGATCTCTGAAGCCATCGCCCACGGCGCGTCTCTGGCGATCGATCGCGGCGGGCTGCTGGTGGGGGCCGTGCTGTCCGGGACCTTCCTGCCGTTAGTGCTGACCGGTCTGCATCAGGGGCTGGTGCCGATCCACGTCGAACTGGTACAGGCGCACGGCTATAACGCACTGCTGCCGATCCTGTCGATGGCGGGCGTTGGGCAGGTCGGCGCGGCCATCGCGGTGCTGATGAAAACCCGCAACGCGCGTCTGAAAAAGGTCATTAAAGGGGCGCTGCCGGTCGGGTTACTCGGTATCGGCGAACCGTTGATTTTCGGCGTGACCTTGCCACTGGGTAAGCCGTTCCTGGCCGCCTGCCTCGGTGGCGCGGTGGGCGGGGCGTTAATCAGCTACTGGAAAGTGGCGACCGTCATTACCTTCGGGATCTCCGGTTTACCGCTGGCATTAACCATCGTGACCGGAAAAGTGATGCTCTATCTGTTAGGCTATCTGGTAGCGGTGATCGCCGGGTTCCTGTTTACCTGGCTGTTAGGATTCAACGACCCAGAGGAGTAAGGTTTGGCCAGTCACGAGCGTCGCGTTGTCTTTTTTGATCTGGATGGAACGCTGCATCAGCAGGATATGTTCGGCACCTTTATGCGCTACCTGCTGCGGCGCCAGCCCCTTAACGCGTTGCTGGTATTACCCCTGTTACCCGTTATTGGTATCGCGCTGCTGGTGAAAGGCCGTGCAGCGCGCTGGCCGATGAGCCTGCTGCTCTGGGGATGCACGTTTGGTCATAGCGAAGCGCGCCTTAAGCAGCTCGAACAGGATTTTGCGCACTGGTTTCGCGGCCACGTCGCCGCGTTTCCCGTGGTACAGGCGCGCCTGACCAGCTATCTCGACGCCAACGATGCCGATATCTGGCTGATTACCGGCTCCCCGCAGACGCTGGTGGAGCAGGTCTATTTTGATACGCCCTGGCTGCCGCGCGTGAATCTTATCGCGACACAAATCGCGCGCGGCTACGGCGGCTGGGTGCTGACTATGCGCTGCCTCGGACATGAAAAAGTGGTGCAGCTGGAGAAACGCATCGGTACGCCGCTGCGTCTGTACAGCGGCTACAGCGACAGCAAGCAGGACAACCCGCTGCTCTATTTTTGCCAGCACCGCTGGCGCGTCACGCCTCTGGGCGAACTTCAGCAACTCGAATAGTCTTATCTGTACCGGCTGTGTATAATGCCGCCCGCTTTTCGACTGGAGTATCAGCCCTTGTCCAACCCTGAACACAATCATGAATACTGGATGCGCCATGCGCTGGCGCTGGCTCAGCGCGCCTGGGAAGAGGGCGAAGTGCCCGTGGGCGCGGTGCTGGTCCATAACAATCAGGTGATTGGGGAAGGGTGGAACCGTCCGATTGGCCGTCACGATCCTACCGCGCATGCTGAAATTATGGCGCTGCGTCAGGGCGGACTGGTGCTGCAAAACTATCGTCTGCTTGATACCACCCTGTATGTCACCCTTGAGCCGTGCGTAATGTGCTCCGGGGCGATGGTGCACAGCCGAATCGGTACGCTGGTGTTTGGCGCGCGGGATGAAAAGACGGGCGCTGCTGGTTCACTGATGGACGTACTTGGGCATCCGGGGATGAACCACCAGGTGAAAACTATCGGCGGGGTACTTGCACCAGAATGTTCGGGTCTGTTAAGTGACTTTTTTCGAATGCGTCGGCAGCAGAAAAAGCAACAAAAGGCAGAATTGAAACCGCAGGATGATTAAGCTCGTCCGGTGCGACCACCGGATAGCTTTCAGCCAGCTGTTGCGCCTCGGCCGCCTCTTTTTCTTTCTCCAGCAGATATCCCACCAGGCTTATCTGGTACTTACGAATATTTTCCACGTAGGCATACGCTTCATGCCCGCGCGCATAGCCGTACGTCAGCTTCTGGTACCACTGTTTCTGGCTAAGCAGCGGCAGGCGCTGTTTTACATCTGACCAGCTGTCCGGGTTACCTTTGGTTTTCGCCGTCAGCGCCCGCGCGTCGAGCATGTGCGCATAACCCATGTTATAGGCGGCCAGCGCAAACCAGATCCGCTCCCCTTCCGGGACCGTCTCCGGCACTTTCGCCATCATATCCTGTAAATACTGCGCGCCGCCGCTGATGCTCTGTTCCGCATCGGTCCGGTCGCTGATGCCGAGGCTCTGGGCGGTATTTTTGGTCAGCATCATCAACCCGCGCACGCCCGTGGGGGAGGTGGCCTGAGCATCCCAGTGCGATTCCTGGTAGGAAATCGCCGCCAGCAGCTTCCAGTCAATCTCCTGGGCGTACTTCTCAAACAGCGGTTGCAGATCCGGCAGCACGCTGTCCACCGCGCGCAGGAAGGTGCGGGTGTCAACGTAATCAAAATCGTCTCCGTGACCGAGATATTTCTCTTCCAGGCGCGCCAGGGTGCCGTCTTCATTGATGGAATTAAAGAAATCGAGCATAGCCGCAGAGACGGTTTGATCGTCGTCCAGCTGGGTAAACCAGGTCACCGGCTGTTCGTCGGTCACATCCAGCGCCACGGCAATTTCAGGATGAACGCGCTGGAAAAGGCTGATCGCCACCGAATCAGCAATGGTATAGGCCAGCTTTTTATCTTTTACCTGCTCCAGTAATTCGGTCGTGCCGAGTTTAGGATCGACCGTCCAGCTGAGGTTCGGGTATTTTTTCTCTTTCAACGCCCGCAGATCGTCAATCACCACATGGCCTGGCGCAATGGTCAATTGCTGGTCGGTGATGTCGGCCAGTGAGCGCGGGCGCAGGCTACCCACACGATAAACCACCTGCTGCGACACGGAGTAATAGGTCGGGCCCGGCTGATAGTTTTTGCTGCGTTCGCTGTTGTACACCAGACCTGCGGCGAGAATATCGGCACGGTCATGGTCCAAATCATCAAACAGCTGGTTGATGTTCTGCCGCACGGTAACTTTCAGCTTCACGCCCAGATAGTCCGCAAACAGCTGTGCCAGTTCGTAATCAAGACCGATAGTTTTACCGTTGATATCGTCGTAAATAAGCGGGGAGGAGAGGGTACTGACGCGCAACTCCCCCCGCTCCTGAATGGCGGCGATACGGTTTTCGGCCTTGCCGAACCAGGGGATAGACGGCCAGAGGGCCACTGCCAGCAGCAACGTAACAATGCCGATGAGCAGATAATTAATATTTAATTTTTTCAATTAGTTAATTCTCTGCGACGCCGGTTGCCTCAGTGTGCTGTAGTCATGTTAAGAATAGAGTTTGCCATTGATTGAGCGGCATTTTGCGCAAAGTAGCGCCAGTTGGCAACCAATTAGAGAGACAGGTCACATCTATTGTTAAACATAAAGGATGATTTTATTTCGACGCAAACGGTTTCGTCGGCGCTCAGGATTCTCTATAATGACGCCCGTTTTCCCCCCTTGCGCACACTGTAAGCGCCCCGGCGCTTCGAAGACGAGAGACTTATGATGGAAATTCTGCGTGGTTCGCCTGCACTGTCTGCCTTCCGTATTAACAAACTGCTGGCACGTTTTCAGGCGGCCGACCTTCCGGTAAGCAATATTTACGCTGAGTATGTCCATTTTGCTGACCTGAATGCCCCCCTGAATGCAGAGGAGCGCGTACAGCTGGAACGCCTGCTTAAATATGGCCCAAGCCTGAGCAGCCATACGCCGACCGGCAAATTAATCCTCGCCACGCCACGCCCTGGCACCATCTCCCCCTGGTCTTCCAAAGCCACCGACATCGCTCGCAACTGCGGCCTGAGCCAGATTAACCGTCTGGAGCGCGGTGTGGCGTACTATGTGGAAGCGTCAACCCTGAGCGACGCGCAGTGGCAGGTGGTTGCCGCAGAGCTGCACGACCGCATGATGGAGAGCGTGTTTGATTCTCTGGATGATGCGCAGAAACTGTTCTCCCACCATCAGCCTGCGCCGGTACAGAGCGTGGATCTGCTGGGGCAGGGGCGTCAGGCGCTGATCGACGCAAACCTGCGTCTTGGTCTGGCGCTCGCAGAAGATGAAATCGACTACCTTCAGGATGCATTCGTTAAGCTGAATCGCAACCCGAACGACATCGAACTGTATATGTTCGCGCAGGCCAACTCCGAGCACTGCCGCCACAAGATTTTCAACGCCGACTGGATTATCGACGGCGAACAGCAGCCGAAGTCGCTGTTCAAAATGATCAAAAACACCATGGAGCAAACCCCTGACCACGTGCTGTCTGCCTATAAAGACAACGCCGCGGTGATGGAAGGTTCCGAGGTGGGCCGCTTCTTCGCCGACCGCGAAGCGGGGCGCTATGACTTCCACCAGGAGCCTGCGCATATCCTGATGAAAGTGGAAACCCACAACCACCCGACGGCGATCTCCCCGTGGCCGGGTGCAGCGACCGGCTCCGGCGGTGAAATCCGTGACGAAGGTGCGACCGGTCGCGGCGCGAAACCAAAAGCGGGTCTGGTCGGTTTCTCCGTTTCCAACCTGCGTATTCCGGGCTTTGAGCAGCCGTGGGAAGAAGACTTCGGCAAGCCAGAGCGCATTGTCACCGCGCTGGATATCATGACCGAAGGCCCGCTGGGCGGCGCGGCGTTCAACAACGAATTTGGTCGTCCGGCGCTGAACGGTTACTTCCGTACCTACGAAGAGAAAGTGGACAGCCACAACGGCGAAGAGCTGCGCGGCTACCACAAACCGATCATGCTGGCGGGCGGGATCGGCAACATTCGCGCCGATCATGTGCAGAAAGGCGAGATCGTCGTCGGCGCGAAGCTGATCGTGCTCGGCGGCCCGGCAATGAACATCGGTCTGGGCGGCGGGGCAGCCTCGTCTATGGCTTCCGGCCAGTCTGATGCGGATCTCGACTTCGCGTCCGTGCAGCGCGACAACCCGGAAATGGAGCGCCGTTGTCAGGAAGTGATCGACCGCTGCTGGCAGCTCGGCGATGCCAACCCGATTCTGTTCATCCACGACGTGGGCGCGGGTGGACTCTCTAACGCCATGCCTGAGCTGGTAAGCGACGGCGGTCGCGGCGGACGCTTCAACCTGCGCGATATCCTGAGCGATGAGCCGGGCATGAGCCCGCTGGAAATCTGGTGTAACGAATCCCAGGAGCGCTACGTGCTGGCGGTTGCCGCCGATCAGCTGCCGCTGTTTGACGAGCTGTGCCGCCGCGAGCGCGCGCCGTATGCGGTCATCGGTGAAGCGACCGAAGAGCAGCACCTTTCCTTAAGCGACACCCACTTTGACAACCAGCCGATCGATCTGCCGCTGGACGTGCTGCTCGGCAAAACGCCGAAGATGACCCGCGACGTGCAGACTCGCAAAGCGGCGGGCAAAGCGCTGGATCGCCAGGGCATCACCGTGGCAGAAGCGGTTAACCGCGTGCTGCACCTGCCTGCCGTGGCAGAGAAAACCTTCCTGGTGACCATCGGCGACCGTACCGTGACCGGTATGGTGTCGCGCGATCAGATGGTCGGCCCGTGGCAGATCCCGGTCGCTAACTGCGCTGTGACCACCGCGAGCCTCGACAGCTACTACGGCGAAGCGATGGCGCTGGGCGAACGCACGCCAGTGGCGCTGCTGGACTTCGCCGCTTCTGCCCGTCTGGCGGTCGGTGAAGCGCTGACCAACATCGCCGCGACGCAGATTGGCGATATCAAACGTATCAAACTTTCCGCGAACTGGATGGCCGCTGCCGGTCACCCTGGCGAAGATGCCGGCCTGTACGAAGCGGTGAAAGCGGTGGGTGAAGAGCTGTGTCCTGCGCTCGGCCTGACCATTCCGGTGGGTAAAGACTCCATGTCGATGAAAACCCGCTGGCAGGAAGGTAACGAGCAGCGCGAGATGACCTCTCCGCTGTCGCTGGTGATCACCGCGTTTGCGCGCGTGGAAGACGTGCGTCATACCGTTACGCCGCAGCTTTCCACTGAAGATAACGCCCTGCTGTTGATTGACCTCGGCAAAGGCCATAACGCACTGGGCGCCACCGCGCTGGCGCAGGTTTACCGCCAGCTCGGCGATAAGCCAGCCGACGTGCGCGACGTCGCCCAGCTGAAAGGCTTCTACGACGCAATTCAGGCGCTGGTGGCGCAGCGTAAGCTGCTGGCCTACCACGACCGTTCCGATGGTGGCCTGCTGGTGACGCTGGCAGAGATGGCCTTCACCGGTCACTGCGGCGTTGAAGCAAACATTGCCACGCTTGGCGAAGACCGCCTGGCGGCGCTGTTTAACGAAGAGCTTGGCGCGGTCATTCAGGTACGCGCCGCAGATCGCGACGCGGTGGAAGCGATTCTGGCGCAGCACGGTCTGGCAGACTGCGTACACTATCTCGGTAAAGCGGTGCAGGGCGACCGTTTCGTGATTGAAGCCGACGGCCACGCGGTGTTCAGCGAAAGCCGCACCACGCTGCGTATGTGGTGGGCGGAAACCACGTGGCAGATGCAACGCCTGCGTGACAACCCGGAATGCGCCGATCAGGAACACAACGCGAAGGCGAACGACAACGATCCTGGCCTGAACGTGAAGCTCTCCTTCGACATTAACGAAGACATTGCCGCGCCGTACATTGCGACCGGCGCGCGTCCGAAAGTAGCCGTGCTGCGCGAGCAGGGCGTTAACTCCCACGTTGAGATGGCGGCGGCCTTCCACCGGGCGGGCTTTGACGCCATCGACGTCCACATGAGCGACCTGCTGGCCGGGCGTACCGGGCTGGATGATTTCCAGGCGCTGGTCGCCTGCGGGGGGTTCTCCTACGGTGACGTGCTGGGCGCGGGCGAAGGCTGGGCGAAGTCTATTCTGTTCAACAGCCGCGTGCGTGACGAGTTCGAAACCTTCTTCCATCGTCCGCAGACGCTGGCGCTGGGCGTGTGTAACGGCTGTCAGATGATGTCTAACCTGCGCGAGCTGATCCCGGGCAGCGAAGCCTGGCCGCGCTTTGTGCGTAACCAGTCTGACCGCTTCGAAGCGCGCTTCAGCCTGGTAGAAGTGACCCAAAGCCCGTCTCTGCTGTTGCAGGGAATGGTCGGTTCACAGATGCCAATCGCGGTTTCGCACGGTGAAGGTCAGGTTGAAGTGCGTGATGCGGCGCACCTGGCTCAGCTTGAAAGCAAAGGACTTGTAGCGCTGCGCTTTGTTGATAACTTCGGCAAGGTCACCGAAACCTATCCGGCTAACCCGAACGGTTCGGCAAATGGCATTACCGCCGTCACCAGCGAAAGCGGTCGGGTGACGATCATGATGCCGCACCCGGAACGTGTCTTCCGTACCGTGAGCAACTCCTGGCACCCGGAAAACTGGGGCGAGGACAGCCCGTGGATGCGCATTTTCCGCAACGCGCGTAAACAACTGGGTTAAGTTTCAACGCCCTGACTGTAGGCCCGGTAAGCGCGAGCGCCACCGGGCTTTTTTGTACCTGTCGCAAAATCGCGACAATCCTCTGGGTTGAGTGTCTCCAATAAGAGACATTTAACTTATTGATTTATATATGTCAGGACGGGTTCCCGTTAAGGTGTTGCTTAATAGCGACACTTAGCCTGGAAATCATTCACCTGACAATCAATGCATTTTAATAATAAAATGATTATTAATCATAAGGATAGTATCAATTTTTGCAATCTGGCACGCGCGTTGCATAATAGTAACCAGTGGCTCATTCACCTTCTTATGTCAGCCCCTTCGGGACGTGCTACATAAACTTCGAATGACGCACAAAAAGGTGCCTGCCGTCCAACTACTGATTATTGCAATGCTTTATCAGGCCAGGGCGAAACGTCGAGTTAGGCACCGCCTTATTCCATGACAAAGCCGGGTTTTTACCCGGCTTTGTTGTATCTGAAGGGCAGACTCAGTTACGCTCTCCTCAAACCCGGATGATGAGAGTAATGTGTTGAAACGCTGGCCCGCTTTCCCTCGCTCCCTGCGACAGCTCGTTATGATGGCCTTCCTGCTGATCCTGCTACCTTTGCTGGTTCTGGCGTGGCAGGCATGGCAAAGCCTGAATGCGTTAAGTGCCCAGGCGGCCCTGACTAACCGCACCACGCTTATTGATGCCCGCCGTAGCGAGGCAATGACCAACGCCGCGCTGGAGATGGAGCGTAGCTATCGCCAGTATTGCGTGCTGGACGACCGCACGCTGGAGAGGGTTTATCAGAACCAGCGTAAACGCTACAGCGAAATGCTGGATGCCCATGCCGGGGTCTTGCCGGATGACAAACTCTATCAGGCGCTGCGTCAGGATCTGAACGATCTGGCGCAGCTCCAGTGCAAAAACAGCGGTCCTGATGCCGCCGCCGCCGCCCGACTTGAAGCCTTCGCGAACGCCAATACGGAGATGGTGCAGTCCACCCGTACGGTTATCTTTTCCCGTGGCCAGCAACTCCAGCAGGAGATTGCCGAGCGCGGCCAGTTCTTCGGCTGGCAGGCGCTGGTGCTGTTCCTCGTCAGCCTTGGGCTGGTACTGCTCTTTACCCGCATGATCATCGGCCCCGTAAAGGGGATCCAGCGGATGATTAACCGCCTGGGGGAGGGCAAATCTCTCGGGGATACGGTTGTTTTTAAAGGCCCGCGCGAGCTGCGCTCGGTCGGTCAGCGTATCATCTGGCTTTCTGAACGCCTGGCGTGGCTGGAATCGCAGCGTCATCAGTTCCTGCGCCATATCTCACACGAACTCAAAACACCGCTGGCCAGTATGCGTGAAGGCACGGAGCTGCTGGCAGACGAAGTAGCGGGGCCGTTAACCCCTGAGCAAAAAGAGATCGTGGCGATTCTGGATGCCAGTAGCCGCAATTTACAAAAACTTATTGAACAACTGCTGGACTATAACCGCAAGCTGGCGGATGGTGCTGTGGTGCTTGAAAGCGTTGAGATTGAACCGTTGGTGGACATGGTGATCTCCGCCCATAGCCTGCCAGCAAGAGCTAAAATGATGCATACCCAGGTGGATCTCAATGCGCCTTCCTGCCTGGCAGAGCCGATGCTGTTAATGAGCGTACTGGATAATCTTTATTCCAATGCGGTGCACTATGGTACTGAATCCGGTACCATTTATATCAGAAGCAATAACAACGGTTCGCGGGTATTTATTGACGTAGCGAATACGGGAAGCCCGATTCCGGATGATGAAAAAACGATGATCTTTGAGCCCTTCTTCCAGGGGAGTCATCAGCGAAAAGGTGCGGTAAAAGGAAGTGGTCTGGGGCTGAGTATTGCCCGCGACTGCATACGACGCATGCAGGGTGAGCTTAACATCGTGAGTGATGAACGCGCCGATGTCTGTTTTCGTATCGAACTGCCTCTTGAGCCGGAAAAATCAATGAAATGAATAACAACCTGGTGAGTATGTCACACGTCTTTTACCGCGCACTGCGCGCGGTGTTTTCCAGCAAAAATGTGCGCCTGAGCCTGCCCTGCTTACTGCTGGCCGGCTGTGTAACCCATGCGCCGAAAAGTGCAATTAGCCACAAACAGGAAGATAAATGGCCGCAAAAACAGCTGGCCGATTTCCTTTCAACACGTTGCGATGATATCTGGAACCTGTCGGGGCGTGATGTTGAATCCAATCCGCTGTTCTGGCTGCGCGGAATAGACTGCGCCCAGCGGCTGGCGCCCGCCGAGGCCCGTGCCCAGGCGGCGATGCTGGTGGACGATACCTGGCAGGACGCGTTTAAACGTGGGATCGTGATGGCGGATGCCAGAATCACGCCTGTCGAACGCCGCGCCAACGTGACGCGGCTGGATACTTACGTGATCAATATTCCCCCGCAGGTGCGCCCGGTCTATCAGCTCTGGCGGGATGGACAAACCCTGCAATTACAGCTGTCTGAAGAGCGTTTCCGCTACAGCAAATTGCAGCAGTCGAGCGACAGCGAGCTTGATGCGCTTCGCCAGCAGCAGGAGTCGCTGCGCGAGCAGCTGGAAACCACCACCCGCAAGCTCGAAAATCTGACCGATATCGAAAGACAGCTCTCGACGCGTAAGCCGGCAGGCAGCTATCTGCCCGATGGGTCGAAAGGCAACTCTGCCACGACGCCAGACAGTGAGACGCCGAAACAAGAGGATGTGAAGCCATGACAAGCCGTAAACCTGCCCATCTGTTACTGGTGGATGACGATCCCGGGCTGTTAAAGCTGCTGGGAATGCGTCTGGTCAGCGAAGGCTACAGCGTGGTCACCGCTGAAAGCGGGCAGGAGGGGCTGAAAGTGCTCAGCCGCGAGAAAATCGATCTGGTGATCAGTGATTTGCGCATGGATGAAATGGATGGCCTGCAACTGTTCACGGAGATCCAGAAGCAGCAGCCCGGGATGCCGGTGATTATCCTCACCGCTCACGGATCTATTCCTGATGCGGTGGCCGCAACGCAGCAGGGGGTATTCAGCTTCCTCACCAAACCGGTGGATAAAGACGCCCTCTATAAAGCGATCGACAGCGCCCTTGAGCACGCGGCGCCATCCGGCGATGACGCCTGGCGTGAATCCATCGTGACGCGTAGCCCTGTGATGCTGCGCCTGCTGGAACAGGCGCGGATGGTGGCGCAATCCGACGTTAGCGTGCTGATCAACGGCCAGAGCGGGACCGGGAAAGAGATCCTGGCCCAGGCGATCCACAACGCCAGCCCACGCAGTAAAAATGCCTTTATTGCCATCAACTGTGGCGCGCTGCCGGAACAGCTGCTTGAGTCTGAGCTCTTCGGCCATGCCCGCGGCGCCTTTACCGGCGCGGTGAGCAGCCGTGAAGGGCTGTTCCAGGCGGCTGAGGGGGGCACGCTGTTTCTTGATGAAATTGGCGATATGCCCGCGCCGTTGCAGGTCAAACTGCTGCGCGTGTTGCAGGAGCGAAAAGTGCGTCCGCTTGGCAGCAACCGCGATATCGATATCAACGTGCGTATTATTTCCGCTACCCATCGCGATTTACCCAAGGTGATGGCGCGCAACGAGTTCCGTGAAGATCTTTACTATCGACTGAATGTCGTCAACCTGAAAATCCCGGCGCTGGCCGAGCGTGCGGAAGATATCCCGCTGCTGGCAAATCACCTTTTGCGCCAGGCCGCTGACCGCCACAAACCATTTGTGCGCGCGTTCTCCACCGATGCGATGAAACGCCTGATGACCGCAAGCTGGCCGGGCAACGTACGCCAGCTGGTGAACGTGATTGAGCAGTGCGTGGCGCTGACTTCATCACCGGTGATCAGCGATGCGCTGGTGGAGCAGGCGCTCGAGGGGGAAAACACGGCCTTACCGACGTTTGCGGAAGCGCGAAACCAGTTCGAGCTGAACTATCTGCGCAAGCTGCTGCAAATCACCAAAGGCAACGTGACCCACGCGGCGCGCATGGCCGGGCGTAACCGTACCGAGTTTTATAAATTGCTCTCACGCCACGAGCTGGAAGCGAACGATTTTAAAGAGTAATACCGCAAAATTCGCCTGAATATGATACTGTGAGCAACCGATTACGAGGCTGCTTACTGGCAAGAGTTTAAGGACCCACCATGAAAAAGATTGATGCGATTATTAAACCTTTCAAACTGGATGATGTACGTGAAGCGCTGGCAGAAGTCGGCATCACCGGGATGACCGTAACTGAAGTGAAAGGTTTTGGTCGTCAGAAGGGCCACACCGAGCTATACCGTGGCGCAGAGTACATGGTGGACTTTCTGCCGAAAGTGAAAATCGAGATCGTGGTGAGCGATGATATCGTCGATACCTGTGTGGACACCATCATCCGCACGGCGCAGACCGGCAAAATTGGCGACGGGAAAATCTTCGTCTTTGACGTGGCGCGCGTGATCCGTATCCGTACTGGCGAAGAAGACGACGCGGCGATTTAAAAAAGATTTGGTAGGCCGGGTAAGGCGCAGCCGCCACCCGGCGAAAAAAAAGCCCCTCGTTGAGGGGCTTTTTGCATTACAGCACTTTATGCGGGCCGAAACATTCGTAATGAATGTTGTCTTTATTCACGCCCAGCTCAACCAGCTGCTTCGCGGCATACTGCATAAACGCTACCGGCCCACAAACGTAGAACTGCATCCCCGGTGCGCTGAACGCCCCTTCATGCTGCCCTAAATTCATCAGGCCTTCGCTGTCGAAACGAGCCGCTGCGCGGTCGGCTTCCGTGGGTAAACGATACCAGGTATGAGCGGTAAAGTGTGGCAGACCCGCTCCCAGCGCTTTCACTTCATCCGCAAAGGCGTGCACATCACCGTTCTCCGCCGCGTGGAACCAGTTAACCTGCGCGCTGTGGTTTGCTTTCGCCAGCGTATCCAGCATCGCCAGCATAGGCGTCTGACCCACGCCTGCGGAGATCAGCGTCACCGGGGTATTCGTATCAACGGCCATAAAGAAATCGCCCGCCGGTGCCGCCAGATGGACCACGTCGCCCACGCTGGCTTCGTTATGCAGCCAGTTGGATACCTGACCGCCTTCCTCACGTTTAACCGCAATGCGATAGCCTTTGCCGTCTGGCTTGCGGGTCAGGGAGTACTGGCGAATCTCCTGGTGCGGGAAGCCTTCAGGCTTCAGCCAGACGCCCAGATACTGGCCCGGCTGGTAATCGGCAACCGGCTGACCGTCCACTGGCTCAAACTCAAAGCTGGTGATCAGTGCGCTGCGCGGAGTTTTCTCAACGATGCGGAAGGCGCGCGTGCCTTCCCAGCCGCCATTCTTGCTGGCGTTTTCGCTGTAGATCTGCGCTTCACGGTTGATGAATACGTTTGCCAGCACGCCATAGGCCTTACCCCAGGCATCCAGCACTTCCTGGCCCGGGCTGAACATTTCGTCCAGGGTTGCCAGCAGGTGATTGCCGACGATGTTGTACTGCTCAGGTTTGATCTGGAAGCTGGTGTGCTTCTGGGCGATTTTTTCCACCGCAGGCAGCAGAGCCGGCAGGTTTTCGATGTTGCTGGCATAGGCGGCAATAGCGTTAAACAGCGCTTCGCGCTGATCGCCGTTACGCTGGTTGCTCATGTTGAAAATCTCTTTGAGCTCCGGGTTATGCGCGAACATGCGATCGTAGAAATGGGCGGTCAGTTTAGGACCCGTTTCAACCAGCAGGGGGATTGTGGCTTTTACGGTAGCGATGGTTTGGGCGTCGAGCATAGCAGCTTCCTTCTGATGTTACTTTAATGATGTATTTTAGATGCATCTTATAAAAATACCCCTGCAATGTAAATGGTTCTTTGCATCGTGAAAAATATGCATCACAAAGCTGAAAAGAAATCCGTTGAAAATGGCGAGAGCTTTATTGCTCAAACCCTTGCGTGGCGTGGAGGTAAACGTTTGCGTAAAATCGTTTGTCAAGACCTGTTATCGCAGAACTATTCAGTTATACTGTTGCCCGTCGTCCAACAGGACTGCCTTTTCAGGCCAAAAATTTACTTGTTAGCTGAGTCAGGAGATGCGGATGTTAAAGCGTGAAATGAACATTGCCGATTATGATGCCGAACTGTGGCAGGCTATGGAGCAGGAAAAAGTACGTCAGGAAGAGCACATCGAACTGATCGCCTCCGAAAACTACACCAGCCCGCGCGTAATGCAGGCGCAGGGTTCTCAGCTGACCAACAAATATGCTGAAGGTTATCCGGGCAAGCGCTACTACGGCGGTTGCGAATACGTTGATATCGTCGAGCAGCTGGCGATTGACCGTGCGAAAGAACTCTTTGGCGCTGACTACGCGAACGTCCAGCCGCACTCTGGCTCTCAGGCTAACTTCGCTGTTTACACCGCGCTGTTGCAGCCGGGCGATACCGTTCTGGGTATGAACCTGGCGCAGGGCGGCCACCTTACTCACGGCTCCCCGGTTAACTTCTCCGGCAAACTTTACAACATCATCCCTTACGGTATTGATGAGTCCGGCAAAATTGACTACGAAGACATGGCGAAGCAGGCCAAAGAGCACAAGCCGAAGATGATCATCGGTGGCTTCTCTGCTTACTCCGGCATCGTTGACTGGGCAAAAATGCGTGAAATCGCTGACAGCATCGGCGCGTACCTGTTCGTCGACATGGCGCACGTTGCCGGTCTGATTGCGGCAGGCGTTTACCCGAACCCGGTTCCACATGCGCACGTTGTAACCACCACTACCCACAAAACCCTGGCGGGTCCACGCGGTGGCCTGATCCTGGCGAAAGGCGGTGACGAAGAGCTGTACAAAAAGCTGAACTCCGCCGTGTTCCCAAGCGCCCAGGGCGGCCCGCTGATGCACGTTATCGCCGCGAAAGCCGTCGCGCTGAAAGAAGCGATGGAGCCAGAGTTCAAGGTTTATCAGCAGCAGGTTGCTAAAAACGCCAAAGCGATGGTGGAAGTGTTCCTGAACCGTGGCTACAAAGTGGTCTCTGGCGGGACTGAAAACCACCTGTTCCTGCTGGACCTGGTTGATAAGAACCTGACCGGTAAAGAAGCTGACGCAGCCCTCGGCCGCGCCAACATTACCGTCAACAAAAACAGCGTGCCAAACGATCCGAAGAGCCCGTTCGTGACTTCCGGTATCCGTATCGGTTCTCCGGCCGTAACTCGCCGTGGCTTTAAAGAAGCGGAAGTGAAAGAGCTGGCGGGCTGGATGTGTGACGTTCTGGACAACATCAATGACGACGCGGTTATCGAGCGCGTTAAAGGTAAAGTTCTGGACATCTGCGCACGCTTCCCAGTGTACGCATAATTCTCTGCGTCGCAGAACTGAAAAAGGCCGCTCATGCGGCCTTTTTTTATGGGCTAACGTCGGTCGAGGGAGATGGCCCCCGGCCCGGTAATCGCCAGCAAAATAAAGCCGCCAGCGATACTCACATTTTTGTAGAAGTTAATCATATTTGGCAGAACCGCATCGCCCGTCATATCCCAGTAGTGGTGACCAATCACCGCTGTTCCCAGCGTATAGAAGACAAAGATCACCGCGAGGGGGCGGGTGAAAAAGCCCAGCACGATCAGAATCGCGGCGGGGACTTCCATCACCACCGCAACAATGGCGGCCAGCATGGGCATGGGGGCGCCGAGCGACGTCATATACTGAACGGTGCCGCTAAACCCCGTCAGCTTGGGATAACCGAAAATAATAAACAGGACCACAATAGCAATGCGGGCAATTAAAAGCAGGAAAGAACGAGAGGAGCCGAAATCGAAATAACGTAAGCTGTTCATGGCAAACGACCTCTTCATGCGATGTTCTTTAAACGTAATACAATTTTGCCGCTCTCGCCATACGCCGACCGGCTGTCCATGATGTTAATTTATCGTTAATTTATAGCGCGCTAACGACTTGCTAAAGTCAGGGATTAACGCCAGACTATCGCCTCCATTTCGGGAGGGATTCATGGTCTTGCATTCCACGCGCTGGCTGGCGCTCAGCTATTTCACCTATTTCTTTAGTTACGGTATTTTTTTGCCTTTCTGGAGCGTCTGGCTCAAGGGAATTGGTCTGACGCCTGAGACCATTGGCATCCTGCTGGGCGCGGGGCTGGTGGCACGTTTCCTGGGTAGCCTGCTGATTGCGCCCCGCGTCAGCGATCCCTCCTTACTGATTAAAGCGGTGCGAATTCTGGCCCTGCTGACGCTGGTCTTTGCGGCCTGCTTCTGGGTCAGCCATCAGTTTGCCTGGCTGATGGTGGTAATGGTTGGCTTTAATCTGTTCTTCTCCCCGCTGGTGCCGCTGACGGATGCCCTGGCGAACACCTGGCAAAAGCAGATCACCATGGACTATGGCCGCGTGCGCCTGTGGGGATCGATTGCCTTCGTGATCGGCTCTGCGCTGGTCGGGAAGCTGGTCAGCCTCTATGACTATCGTGCCATTCTGGCGCTGTTAACGCTCGGCATCGCCTCGATGCTGCTCGGTATGTTGCTGCGTCCGTCGGTAATGCCGCAGGGCGAAAGCCGCCATCAGGAGAGCGCCGGCTGGCCCGCCTGGCGCTCGCTGGTGGCGCAAAGCTGGCGTTTCCTGGCCTGCGTCTGTCTGCTCCAGGGGGCACATGCGGCCTATTACGGCTTCAGCGCCATCTACTGGCAGGGGGCGGGCTACTCGGCTTCTGCGGTAGGCTACCTGTGGTCGCTCGGCGTGGTGGCGGAGGTCATTATCTTCGCGCTGAGCCAAAAACTTTTCCGTCGTTTCGGGGCGCGTGACCTGCTGCTGCTTTCCGCCGTTTGCGGCGTGGTGCGCTGGGGCATCATGGGCTGGACGACTGAGCTGCCGTGGCTGATTGTGGCGCAAATTCTGCACTGCGGAACCTTCACCGTGTGCCATCTGGCGGCGATGCGCTACATCGCGGCGCGAGAGGGTGGGGACGTTATTCGTCTTCAGGCGGTCTATTCAGCGGTGGCGATGGGCGGCAGTATTGCGGTGATGACCGTATTTGCCGGTTTCCTCTATCAGCACCTGGGGCACAGTGTGTTCTGGGTGATGGCGCTGGTCGCTTTACCTGCCATCGTCATCCGCCCAAAGGTGGCTGCTCGCTCGTAACTATGATTCGAGCATAACGCGAATATGTTCCTGCTGCTGCGTGTTCAGGGCCTCAACGGCATGAATGAGCGGCGGCGAGAACAGCGGCAGGGCGGTTGGATAAGGCGTAATGACCAGCGCCGCCTCGCGGGGGGCGCCCTCCTTCTTAAACGCCTCCAGGCTAAGATAACGAATATTGAGCGGCAGCAGCGTCAGCTCGCGAAGCTGCTGCTCAATTAACGCTTCGCAGGCTTTATCTTCCCCCGTTAACAGGACCACCTGTTTTTCATGCAGGTCGGTCTCCTGCATCAGCCAGGCACCAAAAATCACCGCCACCAGAGCCATCTCTTCACCGGAGAATCGCAGACCAAATTCGGCTTCCAGCTCAAACAGCGCCTCTTTAGTGGTGCGCAGCAGCCGGGGGTATAAACGGTGGATCTCTTCCGGCAGGCTGTTGTCGATGCCGATGTCAAATAAGGAGCGGTCCAGCGCCTGAGCCAGATGAATATAAAGCTGATCGGTCAGCCCTTGCTCATCGCTGAAGTTCATCCCGGTTTGCGCCCGGAAACGGGCAATCATACGCACGATGGCGCGACGCAGGCGCTGATCCTGCTGGTGTTTATCCATCACCGGGTCGGGTGTGCGAAGCATCATAAACAGCAGTGCCAGGAACAGCTGTTCATCGCTGTGCGTTCCCTGCGGGACGCGCCGTTTCCAGTGGCGGACAATTTCCTGCGCCGTAAAGTATTCCCCTCGGGACTGCGTCCAGCTGCGCTGAACGGGCGAAAACTCTGGCGTATTGCCCAGATGATGCTGAATCAGACAATATTGCAGATAAAGCTGTAAAAACTGTACGTCGCGGGACTCAAACTGGCGCTGAAGCTTGCGCGCACAAAAGTTGATAAGCGCCCGAAGGTTCGCATCGTCATAAAGCGGGCGGGCAATGCCGTGCTGTTTAAGCGCGGTTTTTAAGGCAGGGGTAAACTGTTGGGCGACAAAATGTGGACAGAGCCGAAGCGCCCTGCGCAGCCAGTGCAGCAGGCACAAACGTTGATTCAGGGCGGAACCCTCAATTCGGTAGCAGCCATCATGGTGCGTGACAATATCAAGCCGATGATAGCGCTGGATTTCATCGCGCGTCTCGGCTATATCTTGCCGTGCCATGACGTCGTCCACGCCGTTGGCAGCGATTATGCTCTGTGCGGTGATGGCAGCATCGGGCAGGTAAAGCATCAAAAGCACCTGGCAGCGGCGCTGCGAACTGGAAAGCACAGATGGAATTTCAAGCGTCGTCATCATCTGTCGGGTATCCAGTGTGAATGTTTGATAAGAATAGCTAAAGGATGGGCGCTGAAAAGCGCACCGGCAGGCCTTTCACTCAGGATTGCTGGCGAACATCACAGAATTTTTGACGTGAGGAACAGATGCAAATAGTTAAACAAAGCGCGGTAGCGTTATTTTTGGCGGTTTTCACTTGTGCCGCCGGCGCACATCCTCACAGTTTTATCAGCCTGAAAACCGAACTGGTGACGGAGGGCACGCAGCTCAGCGGCCTGAAAATGCGCTGGACGATGGATGAAATCACCTCCGCCGACCTGCTGTACGATGCCGGAAACGCAAAGCCCGGCGATGAGATCTGGAAAAAGCTGGCGGCGGAAGTGATGGCCAACGTGCTGGGTCAGCACTACTTCACCGAGTTCTGGCACAACGGACAAAAGGTGAAATTTCTCAACCGTCCCACGGTGTACGGTATGACCCGCGACGGACATCAGGCGGTGCTGACCTTTATCCTTCCGCTGGCGCACCCTCAACCCCTGGCCGGGCAGAAGTACAGGTTTTCCACGTTTGACCCAACCTACTATGTCGATATGCGCTATGACAATGACAGCGACGTACGGCTGCCGGACGCGCTGCAAAAAAGCTGCAAAATTGCCGTGCACACCCCGAAACCCAGCGAAGAGATGCTGAACTTTGCCGTTTCTCTTGATAAAGAGGATGCGCCCCCCGAAGACATGGAGTTAGGTAAACAGTTTGCGCAGGAGGTGACGTTACAATGTCAGTGATCTCCTCTCCCGTCAGTAAGCCGCGTCGCTGGCTGCACCTCTGGCCTCTGGCGCTCTTTTTGTTGTTAGCGGTTGGCGGCGCGCTCTGGCTGTGGCAGGCATGGCCGCAGGTGATGATGAAAAGCATCCTCTGGCAGCGGGAAGTTAATCAGCAGATGAGCGGTCTGCTGAAAGCCGTGGCGGAAAATCCGACCAAAGCGGGCGGCGCTCTTCTGGCGTTCAGCTTTATCTATGGCGTGCTGCATGCCCTGGGACCGGGGCACGGCAAAATCGTCATCACGACCTGGCTTGCCACGCATCCGTCGAAGCTCAAATCGAGTATCGGCCTGACGCTGGCTTCTTCTTTACTTCAGGGCGGTGTGGCGATTGCGCTGGTCGTGGTCGTCCTTTCGCTGCTACAGCTGCCGGCCCGCCAGCTGCATATGAGCAGCTTCTGGCTGGAGAAGGGGAGTTACGCGCTGGTAGGCGTGCTGGGGCTGATCCTCTGCTGGCGGGCGCTGAAAAAATTGCGCGCGTTGCTGCGAAAACCAAAATTCAAATCCTTTACACCGCATCACGTTCACCATGAAAACTGCGGGTGCGGGCATCAGCATCTGCCGACGCAGGAACAATTACAGAACAGTGAGGACTGGCGTGCGCGCCTGATGATTGTTCTCTCCATGGGGATGCGTCCATGCTCGGGCGCAATCATGGTGCTGTTGTTCAGCAAAGTGACAGGCGTATTTGGCTGGGGCATGCTCTCGGCGCTGGCGATGGCGGCGGGAACGTCTCTGACGATCTCTTCGTTAGCCCTGCTGGTGCACAGCTTCCGTCAGCTGGCGGTAAAACTCAGCGGCAATAAAACGCCGGTATTGTGGCGACAGGTTGGCTGGACGACGCTGGCGCTGGCGGGCGGGGTGATTCTGCTGGTGGCTGCGGTCACGATGTGGATAAGCGCGGTGCCGGTGGGAAGGGGGTTGCGGCCTTTCTAGCCTTACCTGAGGCGTGTTGTAAGCCCGGTAAACGTAGCGCCACCGGGCTTAACAGACTGAATTAACGCTTCAGCGCATCGCTCAGTTCATCACGCATGTTTGCCAGCATGGCTTTAACAACGCGCGGGTTACCTGCAACGATGTTGCCGGTAGACATATAGTTATGGCCGCCGGTGAAGTCGCAAACAATCGCGCCAGCTTCACGAGCGATCAGCTCGCCCGCCGCAAAGTCCCACGGCTTCAGAGACAGCTCGAAGTAACCGTCAACGCGGCCGGTCGCCACGTAGGCCAGATCCAGTGCAGCAGAGCCAGTGCGACGGAAGTCCGCGCATTCGGTGAACAGCTTGCCCAGGATATTCATATAAGTGGTTGCGTGCTGCTTCGCCTTGAAAGGGAAGCCGGTCGCCAGAATCGTGCCGTCCAGATCGCGTGCATTGCTGCAACGCAGACGGTAGCCGTTCAGCTGCGCGCCCTGACCGCGGGTCGCGGTGAACAGTTCGTTACGCATTGGATCGTAAACAACGGCGACTTCAGTACGGCCTTTGATGCGTACTGCGATAGACACAGAGAAGTGTGGCAGGCGTTTGACGAAGTTGGTGGTGCCATCCAGTGGATCGATAACCCATTGAACATCCTGATCGGTACCTTCATGTTCACCGCTTTCTTCGGTGATGATGGTGTGCTGCGGGTAAGATTTGCGGATCGTTTCGATAATAATCGCTTCTGCGGCTTTATCGACGTTCGTCACGAAATCATTGCTGCCTTTCTGGCTGGTTTCTACGGAGTCTGGGGTTTCGTAGTGTTTGGCAATTACATTACCCGCCTTGCGCGCTGCGCGCACGGCGATGGTCAGCATCGGATGCATCGGTCTCTCTCACTGGATGTTAAAGAACAGGAAAATCGGCGCAGAGTATAGCAGCGGGATCGGATTATGTCTCTCGTTTATGATAATATGCCCGAATATTCTTCAGACACTGAATCCAGACATTTAAAAATTATGCTGCAAAACATTCGAATCGTGCTGGTCGAAACATCGCACACTGGCAACATGGGCTCTGTGGCCCGCGCTATGAAAACCATGGGCTTAACGAACCTGTGGCTGGTGAATCCGCTGGTGAAACCAGACTCTCAGGCTATTGCTCTGGCGGCCGGCGCCAGCGACGTGATCGGGAATGCGCAGATCGTGGACACCCTGGATGAAGCCCTGGCCGGTTGCAGCCTGGTGGTGGGGACCAGCGCGCGCTCCCGTACGCTGCCCTGGCCGATGCTGGACCCGCGCGAATGCGGCCTGAAAAGCATCTCAGAAGCGGAACAGGCGCCGGTTGCGCTGGTGTTTGGCCGTGAACGCGTTGGCCTGACCAACGAGGAATTACAGAAGTGTCACTATCATGTGGCGATTGCCGCCAACCCGGAATACAGCTCGCTGAATCTGGCGATGGCGGTGCAGGTGATCGCCTACGAAGTGCGCATGGCATGGCTGGCGACGCAGGAGAAACCGGTGGAACCTAAAGAAGAGACGGCCTACCCGCTGGTGGACGACCTCGAGCGCTTCTACGGTCATCTGGAGCAGACGCTGCTCTCAACCGGCTTTATCCGTGAAGGCCACCCGGGTCAGGTGATGAACAAGCTGCGCCGTATGTTCACCCGCGCGCGTCCGGAAAGCCAGGAGCTGAACATCCTGCGCGGGATTCTGGCGTCGATTGAGCAGAAGAATAAAGAGTAGTGCAGTGTGTTCGCCGGGTGGCGCTGCGCTTACCCGGCCTACAAAGCCCGTAGGCCCGTGCAAGCGCAGCGCCGCCGGGCAAAATACGGCACAGAAGGTTAAATACCTGACTAAAACAGTCAAGTAAATAGTTGACCAATTTAGTCAGGAATGTCAGACTTGGCCCTGCTATGCAATACCCCCATTTTACAATAAAAAACCCCGGGCAGGGGCGAGTTTGAGGTTAAGTAAGACATGAGACTGACATCTAAAGGGCGTTATGCCGTGACCGCGATGCTGGACGTTGCGCTCAACTCCGAAGCGGGCCCGGTTCCGTTGGCTGATATTTCTGAACGACAAGGGATCTCCCTCTCTTACCTGGAACAGCTGTTCTCCAGACTGCGTAAAAATGGACTGGTGTCCAGCGTTCGTGGCCCGGGCGGCGGTTATCTGCTGGGTAAAGACGCAGGCAGTATTGCGGTTGGCGAAGTGATTAGCGCCGTTGACGAATCCGTCGACGCGACCCGTTGCCAGGGTAAAGGCGGCTGCCAGGGCGGCGATAAGTGCCTGACCCACGCGCTGTGGCGCGATCTGAGCGACCGTCTGACCGGCTTCCTGAACAACATCACCCTGGGTGAACTGGTGAATAACCAGGAAGTTCTGGACGTGTCGGGTCGTCAGCAAAGCCATGAATCACAGCGCAGCACCCGTTCGCAGGACGCCATCGACGTTAAACTGCGCGCGTAATAAAAAGATAAGTATTTCAGAATCAGGCCGGGGCGTTAGCTCGCCCCGTGTACTCGGTCGTACATCCAGCCGGTTGCCTGATTCCTTGCATTGAAGCGATGTACGGAGTTTATAGAGCAATGAAATTACCGATTTATCTCGATTACTCCGCAACCACGCCGGTGGACCCGCGTGTTGCCGAGAAAATGATGCAGTGTCTGACCCTGGACGGAAACTTTGGTAACCCAGCTTCCCGTTCTCACCGTTTTGGCTGGCATGCTGAAGAGGCGGTTGATATCGCCCGTAATCAGATTGCTGACCTGGTTGGTGCCGATCCGCGTGAAATTGTTTTCACCTCCGGCGCGACCGAATCCGACAACCTGGCGATCAAAGGTGCTGCCAACTTTTATCAGAAAAAAGGCAAGCACATTATCACCAGCAAAACCGAACACAAAGCCGTGCTGGACACCTGCCGTCAGCTGGAGCGTGAAGGGTTCGAAGTGACTTACCTGGCGCCGCAGAGCAACGGGATCATCGACCTGAAAGAGCTCGAAGCGGCCATGCGTGATGACACCATTCTGGTTTCCATCATGCACGTTAACAACGAAATCGGCGTTGTGCAGGACATCGCAACCATCGGCGAAATGTGCCGTGCGCGCGGCATCATCTACCACGTGGATGCGACCCAGAGCGTGGGCAAACTGCCTATCGACCTGAGCCAGCTGAAAGTGGACCTGATGTCCTTCTCCGGTCACAAAATCTATGGTCCGAAAGGTATCGGCGCGCTGTACGTTCGTCGTAAGCCACGTATCCGCATCGAAGCACAGATGCACGGCGGTGGTCACGAGCGCGGCATGCGTTCCGGTACGCTGCCTGTTCACCAGATCGTGGGCATGGGCGAAGCGTATCGCATCGCGAAAGAAGAGATGGAAACCGAGATGGCACGCCTGCGTACGCTGCGTAACCGTCTGTGGGACGGCGTGAAAGATATGGAAGAAGTGTATCTGAACGGCGATCTCGAGCAGGGCGCGCCAAACATCCTCAACGTCAGCTTCAACTATGTTGAAGGCGAGTCGCTGATCATGGCGCTGAAAGACCTGGCGGTTTCTTCCGGTTCTGCCTGTACGTCTGCAAGCCTGGAGCCATCCTACGTGCTGCGCGCGCTGGGTATGACTGACGAGCTGGCACACAGCTCTATCCGTTTCTCTTTAGGTCGTTTTACTACCGAAGAAGAGATTGACTACACCATCAAACTGGTTCGTAACTCCATTGGCCGTCTGCGCGACCTTTCTCCACTGTGGGAAATGTTCAAGCAGGGCGTGGATCTGAACAGCATTGAATGGTCACATCACTAATCGGTACATAAGGAGAATTCAATCATGGCATACAGCGAAAAAGTTATCGATCATTACGAGAACCCGCGCAACGTTGGCTCTTTTGACAACAGCGATGAATCTGTCGGTAGCGGTATGGTTGGCGCGCCAGCGTGTGGCGACGTGATGAAGTTGCAGATTAAAGTCAACAATGAAGGTATCATTGAAGACGCGCGCTTCAAGACCTACGGCTGCGGTTCTGCTATCGCTTCCAGCTCCCTGGTCACCGAATGGGTGAAGGGCAAGTCTCTGGACGAAGCACAGGCAATCAAGAACACGGATATTGCTGAAGAACTCGAACTGCCGCCGGTGAAAATTCACTGCTCAATTCTGGCAGAAGACGCGATCAAAGCCGCCATTGCGGATTACAAAAGCAAACGTGAAGCAAAATAATTGAGGTTTGAGTATGTCGATTACCCTTAGCGACAGCGCTGCCGCGCGAGTAAGCTCTTTTCTGGCGAACCGTGGTAAAGGCTTTGGCCTGCGACTGGGCGTACGTACCTCCGGCTGTTCTGGTATGGCTTACGTACTGGAGTTTGTTGACGAACCGGCGTCTGATGACACCGTGTTTGAAGACAAGGGCGTGAAGGTGGTGGTCGATGGCAAAAGCCTGCAATTCCTCAACGGCACTCAGCTGGACTTCGTAAAAGAAGGCCTGAACGAAGGGTTCAAATTCACGAATCCGAACGTCAAAGACGAGTGTGGTTGCGGCGAAAGCTTCCACGTTTAACCGCGCGTCATCCGAAACCCCACCGTGGCTTTGCTACGCGTGGGGTTTGTTCTAACAGGCTACCCCTGAGATTGTTATGGATTACTTCACTCTCTTCGGACTACCCGCTCAATACCCGATCGATCTCCAGGCGCTGACGGTCCGTTTTCAGGATCTCCAGCGTCAGTACCATCCGGATAAATTCGCCAGCGGGACGCAGGCAGAGCAGCTGGCTGCGGTATCACACTCCGCAACCATCAACCAGGCCTGGCAAACGCTGCGTCATCCGCTGGCGCGTGCAGAATATCTGCTCTCGCTCCACGGTTTCGATCTGGCGAGCGAACAGCATACCGTGCGCGACACCGCCTTTCTGATGGAACAGCTGGAGCTGCGCGAAGAGCTGGATGAAATTGAACAGGCTAAAGACGAAGCGCGCCTGGAAAGCTTTATCACGCGCGTAAAGGGCATGTTCGATACCCGCCATCAGCAGATGGTGGAGCAACTGAACAACGAGACCTGGGACGTGGCGGCAGACACTGTGCGCAAACTCCGTTTTCTCGATAAACTGCGAAGCAGTGCTGAACAACTCGAAGAAAAGCTGCTCGATTTTTAATTTCGGAAGCAATTATGGCCTTATTACAAATTAGTGAGCCAGGCTTAAGCGCCGCACCGCACCAGCGTCGTCTGGCCGTCGGTATTGACCTGGGCACCACCAATTCCCTCGTGGCGACCGTGCGCAGCGGCCAGGCGGAAACGCTGGCTGACGAGCAGGGCCGCCATCTGCTGCCTTCCGTGGTCCACTACCGGCAGCAGGGTCACGCGGTCGGGTTTGATGCCCGCACCAACGCCGCGCGCGATCCGGCCAACACCATCAGCTCGGTTAAGCGCATGATGGGCCGCTCGCTGGCTGATATCCAGACCCGTTACCCGCATCTACCGTATCAGCTACAGGCCAGCGAAAACGGCCTGCCGATGATCGCGACGTCTGCCGGTCTGCTGAACCCGATTCGCGTTTCTGCTGACATCCTCAAAGCGCTGGCGGCGCGCGCCACGGCGACACTCGGCGGCGATCTCGACGGCGTGGTAATCACCGTTCCGGCCTACTTCGACGATGCACAGCGTCAGGGCACCAAAGACGCTGCGCGTCTGGCGGGCCTGCATGTGCTGCGTCTGCTGAACGAACCGACGGCGGCGGCCATTGCCTACGGCCTCGATTCCGGTCAGGAAGGGGTGATTGCGGTTTACGATCTCGGCGGCGGGACGTTTGATATCTCAATCCTGCGCCTGAGCCGCGGCGTGTTCGAAGTGCTGGCGACCGGCGGGGATTCCGCGCTCGGCGGCGATGACTTCGACCATCTGCTGGCAGACTACATCCGCGAGCAGGCGGGCATCAGCGATCGCAGCGATGCGCGCGTACAGCGTGAACTGCTGGATGCGGCCATCGACGCCAAAATCGCCCTGAGCGACGCGCAATCGGTCACGGTTAACGTTGCGGGCTGGCAGGGTGAGATCACCCGCAATCAGTTCAGCGAACTGATCGCGCCTCTGGTTAAGCGTACCCTGCTGGCCTGCCGTCGCGCATTGAAAGATGCGGGCGTGGAGGCCAGCGAGGTGCTGGAAGTGGTCATGGTTGGCGGCTCAACCCGCGTGCCGCTGGTGCGCGAGCGCGTGGGCGAATTCTTTGGCCGCACGCCGCTGACCTCTATCGACCCGGACAAAGTAGTTGCCGTGGGCGCCGCTATCCAGGCCGATATCCTGGTCGGCAACAAGCCGGACAGCGAAATGCTGCTGCTGGACGTCATCCCGCTGTCTCTGGGTTTAGAAACCATGGGCGGCCTGGTGGAGAAAGTCATTCCGCGTAACACCACCATTCCGGTGGCGCGCGCGCAGGAGTTTACTACCTTCAAAGACGGCCAGACCGCGATGTCCATCCACGTGATGCAGGGCGAGCGCGAGCTGGTGCAGGACTGCCGCTCTCTGGCGCGCTTTGCGCTGCGCGGAATTCCGGCGCTGCCGGCGGGCGGGGCGCATATTCGCGTTACCTTCCAGGTGGATGCGGACGGCCTGCTGAGCGTCACGGCGATGGAAAAATCGACCGGCGTGGAATCGTCCATCCAGGTGAAGCCGTCCTACGGCCTGACCGATGGCGAAATCGCCTCCATGATTCAGGACTCAATGAGCTACGCCGAGCAGGATGTGAAGGCGCGTATGCTGGCTGAACAAAAAGTGGAAGCCGCACGCGTGCTGGAAAGCCTGAACGGCGCGCTCGCTGCCGATGCCGCGCTGTTAAGCGCCGCTGAGCGTCAGGTGATTGACGATGCTGCCGCGCGCTTGAGCGCAGTGGCCGAAGGCAATGACGCTGACGCAATAGAAGAAGCCATTAAAAACGTTGATAAACAAACCCAGGACTTCGCTGCTCGCCGCATGGACAAATCTGTCCGCGTCGCGCTGAAAGGCCAGTCCGTGGACGAGGTTTAATATGCCAAAGATTGTAATTTTGCCTCATGCGGACCTCTGTCCGGATGGCGCTGTTCTGGAAGCGAAGACCGGTGAAACCATTCTCGATGTTGCCCTGCGTGCAGGTATCGAAGTGGAACACGCCTGTGAAAAATCCTGTGCCTGCACAACGTGCCACTGCATCGTGCGTGAAGGTTTCGACTCTCTTGCAGAGAGCACCGAAGACGAAGACGACATGCTGGACAAAGCATGGGGTCTGGAGCCCGACAGCCGCTTAAGCTGTCAGGCCGCGGTGACCGATGAAGATCTGGTCGTGGAGTTCCCACGTTACACCATCAACCACGCACGCGAGCATTGATATGGGACTGAAGTGGACAGACAGCCGTGAAATCGGCGAGGCGCTCTACGACGCGAACCCGGATCTCGATCCGAAGACCGTACGATTCACCGATATGCATCAGTGGATTTGCGATCTGGAAGATTTTGACGACGATCCAAACGCATCCAATGAAAAAATTCTGGAGGCGATTCTGTTAGTCTGGTTAGATGAAGCAGAATAGATAACATAAACGGGCTGCCTTCAGGCGGCCCGTTTGCTAGTTGCTAATAAGGATAAATAAAATGACCGAAGCGATGAAGATTACGCTCTCCACGCAGCCAGCCGACGCACGCTGGGGCGAAAAAGCCACCTACAGCATCAACAACGACGGTATTACCCTGCACCTGACGGGCAATGATGATTTGGGCCTGATCCAGCGCGCCGCGCGTAAAATTGACGGCCTTGGCATTAAGCATGTGTCGCTGGAAGGCGAAGGCTGGGACACCGACCGCAGCTGGGCGTTCTGGGCAGGCTACAAAGGGCCGAAAGGCACCCGCAAAATCGAGTGGGCGAACCTCGACGAAGCCGGTCAGAAAGAGCTGGAAAGCCGCCTGCAAATCATCGACTGGGTGCGCGACACCATCAACGCCCCGGCGGAAGAGTTAGGCCCTGAGCAGCTGGCGCAGCGCGCCGTCGACCTGCTGTGCGGCGTGGCGGGCGACAAGATGTCTTACCGCATCACCAAAGGTGAAGACCTGCGCGAGCAGAACTACATGGGCATCCACACCGTGGGCCGTGGCTCCGAGCGTCCTCCGGTCCTGCTGGCGCTGGACTACAACCCAACCGGCGATAAAGAAGCGCCGGTCTTTGCCTGTCTGGTCGGGAAAGGCATCACCTTCGACACCGGCGGCTACAGCCTGAAGCAGAGCGCGTTCATGGACTCTATGAAGTCCGACATGGGCGGTGCGGCCACCGTTACCGGCGCGCTGGCGTTCGCCATCACACGTGGTCTGAATAAGCGCGTGAAGCTCTACCTTTGCTGCGCGGACAACATGGTGAGCGGCAACGCCTTCAAGCTGGGCGACATCATTCGCTACCGCAACGGTAAAAACGTCGAAGTGATGAACACCGACGCCGAAGGCCGTCTGGTGCTGGCCGATGGCCTGATCGACGCCTCTGCGCAGAAGCCGGAGCTGATTATCGACATGGCAACCCTGACCGGCGCGGCGAAAACGGCGCTGGGTAACGACTATCACGCCCTGTTCAGCTTCGACGACAAGCTGGCCGCTCGCCTGCTGGCCAGCGCGGCGGCGGAAAACGAACCGTTCTGGCGTCTGCCGCTGGCCGAGTTCCACCGCAGCCAGCTGCCGTCTAACTTCGCCGAGCTGAACAACACCGCGAGCGCGGCGTACCCGGCGGGGGCAAGCACCGCAGCAGGCTTCCTGTCTCACTTCGTTGAGAACTACCATGAAGGCTGGCTGCACATTGACTGCTCCGCAACCTACCGTAAAGCAGCGGTTGAGCAGTGGTCTGCGGGTGCGACCGGTCTGGGTGTGCGTACCGTGGCGAATCTGCTGACGGCTGAGTGATCTTTTTTACCGGGTAGCGCTACGCTTACGCGCGCCTTCGGAGTCATCATATTGCCCGGCGGCGCTGCGCTTGCACGGGCCTACGGTTTTGTAGGCCGGGTAAGCGAAGCGCCACCCGGCGTTTTTTGAAGTAGCCAAACTATGTCAGATACCAAAAACGAATTAGAAACCCTGCTGGAGCAGGCGGCGACCGAGCCCGCCCACCGTCCGGCCTTTTTCCGCACACTGCTGGAATCCACCGTCTGGGTGCCGGGCACCGCGGCGGAAGGGGAGCAGGTTGTCGAAGACAGCGCGCTGGATCTGCTGCACTGGGAGAAAGACGACGGCACGTCGGTGATCCCGTTCTTTACCTCGCTTGAGGCCTTACAGGAAGCGGTAGAAGACGAACAGGCATTCGTGGTGATGCCGGTGCGCACGTTGTTCGAAATGACCCTGGGGCAGACGCTGTTCCTCAACGCCAAACTGCCGACCGGGAAAGAGTTTACTCCGCGCGAAATCAGCCACCTGATTGGTGACGAGGGCAACCCGCTCAGCACTCAGGAGGTGCTGGAAGGGGGCGAAACGCTGCTGCTGTCTGAAGTGGCCGAGCCGCCCGCGCAGATGATTGACTCCCTGACCACGCTGTTTAAAACCATCAAGCCGGTAAAACGCGCGTTCCTCTGCTCCATCAAAGAGAGCGCTGACGAAAAGCCTGTTCTGCTGATAGGGATTGAGGCCGACGGCGATATAGACGAGATCATCCAGGCGGCGGGAAGCGTAGCAACCGACACCCTGCCGGGCGATGAGCCGATTGATATCTGTCAGGTGAAGAAAGGTGAGAAGGGGATCAGCCACTTTATTACCGAGCACATCACCCCGTTCTACGAGCGTCGCTGGGGCGGCTTCCTGCGCGATCTCAAGACCAACCGCATTATCTGATTACGGCGGGGTGATCTTCACCCCGTTGCTTCCAGCAGCAGTAAATCCATCAGCAGCACCAGATTCGACTCAAACGACGTCACCCCTGCGGCTTCGGCGGCGAAATGTACCGCTTCGTCATAGAGGGCAAAATGCACGTCCGCCATGCCTGCCAGAGTATTGGCCGACGCGCGGGTAAACGCGACGATCGTCATGCCGACGTTTTTGGCGATCCGCGCTTTATCCAGTACCTGCTCCGTTTCGCCGCTGCGCGAAACGGCAATAAACACCTGATAGCGCGCGGCGTTGCTGAGAAAAATATTCCGGCTGTCCCCCGGTCCGGAGATGAACGCCGTTTTTCCCAGCACCTGCAACTTCTTGGTCAGGTATTCGGCAAAAAGATATGAAAACCCGGCGCCGTAGAGAAAGAAGCTCTCTTTCTGGCGCAGCAGGCTGGCAAACTGCTGGCGTTTGTCCTGGGTGACCCACTGGAAGGTCTGCTGATAGTTAGCAATGAACCGGGCAAAAAGCGCGGGCATTTCCGCATGTTGCTCAGGCTGTACGGTGATATGCGGCGTGTCAGAAAGCAGCTGCTTGCAGTGCCAGATAAACTCGCTAAAGCCGCTAAACCCCAGCTTCTGACACAGCCGTATAATCGTCGCGGTAGAGACAAATGTCGCCTGCGCCAGCTCGCGCACCGTGATGTTGCCCACCAGCAATGGATGCTCAGTGAGGTGGGCGAGGACGCGATACTCCGCGCGGGTCAGCGACGATCCGCGCGTTAACAGCGTTGCCAGGCGGTTATCCATTATTTCGCCGGTTCAACCGGCAGATCGTCCCGTGCACCCCATTCACTCCAGGCGCCGTCGTACAGAGTCACGTCATTCGCGCCAAGGGTTGCCAGCGCCAGGATCACCACGCAGGCCGTCACGCCGGAGCCGCAGCTGGCAATAACCGGACGATGCAAATCCACGCCCTGACGTTCAAAAATGGCACGCAATTCATCGGTGGTTTTCAGCTCGCCTTCAAACACCAGATCGCCCCACGGTACGTTCAGCGCCCCCGGGATATGTCCGCGTTTCAGTCCCGGACGCGGCTCGTCCGCTTCTGCGTTGAAACGTGGAGCGGGACGCGCATCGACGATTTGCGCCGTGTTTTCGTGGCTCACGACCAGCACGTCGGTCAGGCGCTTGACCACGTTAGCGTCAAACGTGGCATCAAATTCCCCTTCCGGCAGCGTGACGTCACCCTGCTGAAGCGGTAGTTCGTCGCGCTTCCAGCCTGCAAGTCCGCCCGCCAGAATCGATACCTTTTCCACGCCGAAGTTTTTCAGCATCCACCACGCTCGCGGCGCGGAAAACAGATTACCTTCATCGTAAACAACAAGATGTTTATCTTTGCTGATGCCCAGCTCGCGCATCGCCACGGAAAACGCTTCCGGGCGAGGCAGCATGTGCGGCAGGGGAGAGGTGTGATCGGAGAGGGCTTCGATATCAAAAAATACCGCGCCAGGCAGGTGCCCTGCACGGTATTCAGCGGGAACGTCACGATGCTCCTGGCCCGGAGGGGCCATGCGCGCGTCGATAATCTGAACTTCCGGGTCGTCGCCGTGCTCAATCAGCCAGTCGGCAGCGACAAAATATGAGGTGGACATGGTTGCCTCCATTCTTTTCCGTAAAAAAGGATTGTCGGTGTTTTTTCTGACACCGACAAGCTAACCACGTTCAACTCGCGAGCAAGCCCCTATTTTTTCACCGCTTCACCGTCCTGCCAGGCCTTTTGCAGCGCAGGCCAGTAGTCGCGGTTGGCTTCGATCATCTCATCCAGAATCGCTTTCGCGTGCTCCATGGTCGGCACGGTGCGGTTCAGAGTAAACGCCTGCAACGCTTTCTCGTAGCTGCCTTCGATGGTTGCCTCAACCAGCAGCTGTTCAGAGGCCAGCTGCTGTTGCAGGAGCGTCTGGTGGAACAGCGGCACTTGACCCACGCGGACAGGCTCCGGCCCTTCGGAGGTGATATAGGCAGGCACTTCCACCACCGCATCGTACGGCAGGTTGGTAATCGCCCCGCGGTTTTCCACCATCACCAGATGGCGTTGGCGCAGGTTGAACGCCAGTGAGCAGGCGACATCGACGATAAATTCGCCGTGAACACCTACGTGGAAGGCGTCCGGTAAAATTCCGGTGCGCTGGTACTCTTCGGCGGCGGCAAACAGCTTTTTCTCACGCCCGTTCATCACTTCGTTGGCGCGGGTATAGTCAGGGTTCTGATGCTCCACAATCTGGTTTGGCATCAGGTAGTACTGTAGATACGGGTTCGGCAGGTACTCCGGGAAGTTATCCATAATCGGCTTGATGTTGCGCCAGGTTTTCACCCACGACGGATCCGAGTGCTGCGGGTCGGTTTTCGCGGCATCTTCCGTCAGCAGGCCAAACTTCGCGATATGTTTACGCAGCTCCGGCAGCTTGTCCTCGCCGTCCACCCGCACGCGGGTAAACCAGCCGAAGTGGTTGAGGCCGAAATAGTCCACCTCCAGTTTATGACGATCCACGCCCAGAATGGCACCCATATTGCGCATGGCGGCAACCGGCATATCGCAGATATTCAGCACGCGTGCGTTGGGGCGCAGGCGACGCACGCCCTCGGCGACAATCGCCGCCGGGTTGGAGTAGTTCACGATCCACGCCTTTTCGTGCGCGTAGCGTTCCACCCGATCGATCAGCTCTACCATCGGCAGGATAGTACGCAGGCCATATGCCAGCCCGCCGGGTCCGCAGGTTTCCTGGCCGACCACCCCGTGGCGCAGCGGGATCTTTTCATCCTGCTCGCGCATTTTGTACTGTCCGACGCGCATCTGGGCAAAAACAAAATGCGCGCCGCTGAAGGCCACTTCCGGGTCGCTGGTGACGGTGAATTTGATGCTCTGGCTGTGGTCGCGAATAACCTTCTCCACCACGGGCGCAATGGTGTTCTGGCGCGCCTCGTCAATGTCATACAGGCGGATCTCTGCCAGAGGGAAATCATGCAGACGTACCATCAGGCTTTTCACAATACCTGGCGTGTAGGTGCTACCGCCGCCGGCAATCGACAGAATAAATGGGGATGTAAACATCTTTAGCTCCTTTCAGAGAAACGTCTCAACGGCTTCTCGCATTTTTTTGACATGCAGCCCGTAGACCACCTGAACGTTGTTACCTTGTTTGATAACCCCTTTCGCGCCGGTCGCTTTCAGGCGCGGTTCGTCGATGATGTCGACGTCCTTCACCGTGACGCGTAAGCGGGTGTAGCAGTTATCCACTACCTCTATATTTTCCCGACCGCCCAGACCCACCACGATGGATTCGCCCAGCTCGTCGTTATTGCCCTTCGCCTGGTACTCCTGCTTGCTGTAAAGGCGTGTCTCCTGGTCCTCATCTTCACGCCCCGGCGTTTTCATGTTGAAGCGCAGGATCAGGAAGCGGAATACCACGAAATAAAGGGCGAACATGATCAGCCCGACCACGATGTACATGGGCCAGTTGGACTTCTCCGTGCCGAGCGGCAGGTTGTAGAGGATGAAATCGATAATCCCGTTGGCGCCGATGGCGTGAACGCCAAACAGCGAGAACAGCATCATGCCGATGCCGGTCAGCACCGCATGCACCACGAACAGCAGCGGGGCGACGAACAGGAAGGAGAATTCAATCGGCTCGGTTACGCCGACCAGCAGCGAGGTCAGCGCCGCCGGGATCAGAATCGCTTTCGCAATCGCTTTACGCTCTGGCTTCGCGGTCATGTACATCGCCAGCGCGGCGGCAGGAAGGCCGAACATCTTGCTGATGCCGCGCGCATCCCACACCACGGTACTGCTGAGCTGCTTCACGTCCGGGCAGGCCATCTCGGCGAAGTAGATATTGCGCGCGCCCTGATAGGTTGCGCCACACACCTCCTGCGTACCGCCCAGTTCGGTATACAGGAACGGCGTATAGACCAGATGATGCAGGCCCGTCGGCACCAGAATGCGTTCAAGGAAACCGTAGATCGCCACGCCAAACGGACCGGACCCTTTGATCGCCAGCGCCAGAGCGCTTATTCCATGCTGTGCGTACGGCCAGAGTTCGCTCATGACCACGCCGAGCAGCATAGAGACAGGCAGCATCACAATCGCGACAAAGCAGTGACCGGAGTAAATCGCCATCGCGCCGTTAAACTGGACACCGGAATATTTGTTGTACAGATAACCGGAGAGCGCCCCGGTCAGGATCCCGGCGAAAACGCCCATCTCCAGCACCTGGACGCCCAGCACCATGCTTTGTCCGGCGGCTTTCATCTGTTCCGCAGGGGCCAGTTCTCCCTGAAGCTGTAACGTCACGTTCATCGCGTTAATGAATACGATAAAGGTCACCAGCCCAATCAACGCCGCGTAGCCTTTGTCTCGTGTTGCCAGTCCAATGGGGATCCCGACGGCAAATACCAGCGCCAGGTTGACCAGCACCGACACGGCAGATTTGGCGATCAGCTGGCCGATACTCTGGATCAGCGGGTGGCCGAGAAACGGCAGGTACTCGGCCAGATTGCCGTTACCCAGTACATTCCCGAAGGCGATAAACAGGCCGACGATGGGTAAGATAAGTACAGGTCCGTACAATGATTTTCCGAAATTTTGTAGGGCGTTCACGGCTCGTTTCATGGCTTTCTCTCTTATTGAACCGCGCACTCGGGGTGCGTCATGGTCATAAAACTAGCAGGCCTGATGCGAGCTTATCCAGCTATCTTCTTGTTTTAAAAACAAATGACGCGAAAGGTAACATGTTACGTTATGCGCTGTGATCGCCGTTCCATCACGGTTTGGCTGCGTGATGCCATTCTGCGAGGTGCTTTCCAGATTATAAAATTGGACTTTTTGTATTAACGAAACTTGCGGATAATACTTATCCGGACGATGACCAACAGGCCCCTCAGGCCAGGGACACAGGATGAAACCGTTTCGCTTAGCTGCGATCTCTCTCGCGCTGCTCACCACCTTTACGCTTGTCGGCTGTGATAACAGCGACGACAAACCTCAGGCCGCTGCCCCCGCAGCGTCTACTGCATCAGAACAGAAAACCCCGGCAAAACCGGATCCTGAAAAGCTGGCTAAGCTGGCCGCGCAGAGTCAGGGCAAGGCGTTGACGCTGCTGGATGCCTCTGAAGTGCAACTCGACGGCGCTGCGACGCTGGTTCTGACCTTCTCTGTACCGCTGGATCCCAGCCAGGATTTTGCGAAAACGGTGCATGTGGTGGATAAAAAAAGCGGCAAAGTGGACGGCGCCTGGGAACTGGCCCCCAATCTGAAAGAGCTGCGCCTGCGCCATCTGGAGCCGAATCGTAATCTGGTCGTCACCGTCGAACGTAATTTGCTGGCGCTGAACAAAGCGACATTCGGCATCGACTATGAAAAAGCGATCACCACCCGGGATGTTGAACCGACGGTCGGATTCGCCAGCCGCGGATCGCTGCTGCCGGGTAAGGTGGTGGAAGGATTGCCGGTGATGGCGCTCAACGTCAACAATGTGGATGTGAACTTCTATCGCGTGAAGCCGGAGTCGCTGGCCTCGTTTGTCAGCCAGTGGGAGTACCGTAACTCGCTGACCAACTGGGAATCTGACAACCTGCTGAAGATGGCGGAACTGGTCTACACCGGCCGTTTCGACCTCAACCCGGCGCGCAATACGCGTGAAAAACTGCTCCTGCCGCTCAAAGATATTAAGCCGCTCCAGCAGTCTGGCGTCTATATCGCCGTGATGAATCAGGCTGGTCACTATAACTACAGTAACGCCGCGACGCTCTTTACCTTAAGTGATATTGGGCTGTCCGCTCACCGTTATCATAACCGCCTGGACATCTTCACCCAGAGTCTTGAAAACGGTGCGGCGCAGTCAGGTGTGGCCATTACCCTTCTGAACGATAAAGGGCAGACCCTGGCCGAGGCGAACAGCGACGCCGATGGTCATGCGAAACTGGAAACCGATAAAGAAGCCGCGCTGATCCTGGCCAGTAAAGATGGCCAGACCACGCTTCTCGACCTCAAACTTCCGGCGCTCGATCTGGCGGAGTTTGATATCGCCGGTAACCCGGGTTACAGCAAACAGTTCTTTATGTTTGGCCCGCGCGATCTCTATCGTCCGGGTGAAACGGTGATCCTGAACGGCCTGCTTCGCGACAGCGATGGCAAACCGCTTCCCGATCAGCCGGTAAAACTTGACGTGCTGCGCCCGGACGGACAGGTGGCGCGTACGGTCGTTGTGCAACCTGAGAACGGCCTTTATCGCTTCAACTATCCGCTCGATAGCGGCGCCCAGACCGGCATGTGGCATATTCGCGCGAATACGGGCGATAACCAGCAGCGCATGTGGGATTTCCACGTCGAAGATTTTATGCCTGAGCGTATGGCGCTGAATCTGACCGGGCAAAAAACGCCAGTTTCCCCGCAGGATAATGTCGACTTTAACGTTGTGGGCTATTACCTGTATGGCGCGCCGGCTAACGGCAATTCTCTGCAAGGCCAGCTTTTCCTGCGTCCGCTACGTGACGCGGTGCCTGCGCTGCCTGGCTTCCAGTTCGGTGATATTGCCGAGGAGAACCTGAGCCGCAGCCTGGATGAAGTGCAGCTTACGCTGGACGGACAGGGGCGTGGGCAGGTTACCACCGAAAGCCAGTGGAAAGAGGCGCACTCGCCGCTGCAACTGATTTTGCAGGCCAGCCTGCTGGAATCAGGTGGGCGTCCGGTAACGCGACGCGCCGAGCAGGCTATCTGGCCTGCGGCTGAACTTCCGGGGATCCGCCCACAGTTCGCCAGCAAGGCCGTTTACGACTACCGTACCGATACCACCGTCAATCAGCCGATTGTCGATGAAAACGGCAACGCCAGCTTTGACATCGTCTATGCCGATGCCAGCGGGGCGAAAAAAGCGGTATCCGGTTTGCAGGTGCGTCTGATCCGTGAGCGTCGCGACTACTTCTGGAACTGGTCCGAGAGTGAGGGCTGGCAGTCCCAGTTTGATCAAAAAGATCTGGTTGAGGGCGAGCAGGAGCTAAACCTCAAGGCCGATGAAACCGGTAAAGTCACCTTCCCGGTGGAGTGGGGCTCATACCGTCTGGAAGTGAAAGCCCCTGATGACATGGTCAGCAGCGTGCGCTTCTGGGCGGGGTACAGCTGGCAGGATAACAGCGATGGCACGGGCGCTGCTCGCCCGGATCGTGTGACGCTGAAACTGGACAAGCCATCCTATCAGCCAGGCGATACCATCAACCTGCATATTGCAGCGCCGGCCGCAGGCAAGGGCTATGCAATGATCGAATCCAGCGAAGGACCGCTGTGGTGGAAAGAGATCGACGTGCCAGCAAACGGTCTGGATCTCGCCATTCCGGTGGACAAGGACTGGAAACGTCACGATCTCTACCTCAGCACGCTGGTGGTTCGTCCTGGCGATAAATCCAAATCCGCCACGCCAAAACGGGCGGTTGGCCTGCTGCATCTGCCAATGGGGGACGAAAATCGTCGCCTGGCCATCGCACTGGATAACCCGCAAAAAATGCGTCCGAACCAGACGCTTTCTGTGAAAGTGAAAGCCAGCGTAAAAGAGGGGACTGTGCCACAGAAGGTGAACGTACTGGTCTCGGCTGTCGATAGCGGCGTGCTGAAGATTACCGACTACGTCACGCCGGATCCGTGGGAAGCTTTCTTCGGTCAGAAGCGCTATGGCGCGGACATCTATGATGTTTACGGCCAGGTGATTGAAGGTCAGGGACGTCTGGCCGCACTGCGCTTTGGCGGAGACGGCGATGAACTGAAACGCGGCGGTAAGCCACCGGTGAACCATGTCACCATAATTGCCCAGCAGGCGCAGCCGGTTACGCTTGCTGCCAACGGAGAAGGCACCATCACGCTGCCGATTGGCGATTTCAACGGCGAACTGCGTCTGATGGCGCAGGCCTGGACGGAAGACGATTTCGGCAGCAGCGAAAGCAAAATCATTGTGGCGGCTCCGATTATCACCGAGCTTAACACGCCACGATTCCTCGCCAGTGGCGATACCTCCCGCCTGACGCTGGACCTGACTAACCTGACGGACCAGCCGCAAACGCTGAACATTGCGTTAACCGCAACCGGTAAGTTGTCGCTCGAAGGCGCTCAGCCAGAGCCGGTTAAGCTGCCGCCTGGCGCACGTAGCACCCTGTTTATTCCGGTGCGCGCCCTGGAAGGCTATGGTGATGGTGAAGTGACTGCTCAGGTGACGGGGCTTCAGCTCCCAGGTGAGACGTTTGCGCCGCAGCAGAAAAGCTGGAAAATTGGCGTGCGTCCCGCATTCCCGGCGCAAACGGTGAATACGGGCACGATGCTGAACCCTGGCGAATCCTGGAGTGCACCAGCACAGCATATCAACGGTTTCTCGCCTGCCACGCTACAAGGGCAGCTGTTGCTCAGCGGTAAACCACCTTTAAATCTGGCGCGCTACATTCGTGAACTTCAGGCCTATCCATACGGATGTCTTGAGCAGACCACCAGCGGCCTGTTCCCGTCGCTTTACACCAACGCGGCACAACTTAAGGCACTGGGTATTAAAGGCGATACCGACGATAAACGCCGTGCGGCCATTGATATCGGGATCTCCCGTCTGCTGCAAATGCAGCGTGACGATGGCGGTTTTGCCTTGTGGGATAAAAACGGCCCGGAAGAGTACTGGCTGACCGCCTATGTCACGGACTTCCTGGTGCGGGCAGGGGAGCAGGGTTACAGCGTGCCTGCCGAGGCAGTGAATAACGCCAACAGCCGACTGCTGCGCTATTTACAGGATCCGGGGATGATGTCCATCCGCTACAGCGACGACACCCAGGCCAGCAAATTTGCTGTTCAGGCGTACGCTTCGCTGGTGCTGGCTCGTCAGCAAAAAGCGCCGCTCGGTGCGCTGCGTGAAATCTGGGAGCGCCACGCTCAGGCTGCTTCCGGGCTTCCGTTGATGCAGCTGGGCATGGCACTCAAACTGATGGGGGATGCACCGCGCAGCCAGCAGGCGCTGGATCTGGCTCTCAAAACTCCCCGTAACGACAGCCGAAACTGGATGGCGGATTACGGCAGCCAACTGCGTGATAATGCCCTGATGCTCTCCCTGCTGGAAGAGTACAAGCTGCTGCCGGATGCGCAAAACAGGCTGCTGAACGCGTTATCTGAAGACGCGTTCAGCCAGCGCTGGCTGTCTACCCAGGAGAGCAATGCGCTGTTCATGGCCGGACGTTCACTGCAAACCTTGTCAGGCGCGTGGACGGCAACGACCAGCCTCTCTGAACAGACCCAGAGCAGTGATAAAGCGCAGGTAGAAAACCTGAACGGCGACCAGCTTGATGCCTTGCAGGTGACGAATACCGGCACTACGCCGCTGTGGGTACGACTGGACACGACTGGCTATCCGGAGTACGCGCCTCAGCCATCCTCTAATGTCTTGCAGATTGAACGTCATATCCTGGCGACAGACGGCAGCAGCAAGTCGCTCTCTTCTCTGAAGAGCGGTGAGCTGGTTCTGGTGTGGCTGGAGGTGAAGGCCAGCCAGAACGTGCCGGATGCGCTGGTGGTGGATCTGCTCCCGGCAGGTCTGGAGCTGGAAAACCAGAATCTGGCGAGCAGCAGCGCCAGCTTGCAGGACAGCGGCAGTGAAGTGCAAAACCTGCTGAATCAGATGCAACAGTCTGATATTCAGCACATGGAATTCCGCGACGATCGCTTTGTGGCCGCGGTGCCGGTCAATGAAGGTCAGCCGGTCACGCTGGTTTACCTGGCCCGTGCCGTTACGCCGGGAACCTACCAGGTGCCTGTTCCGATGGTCGAGTCCATGTACGTTCCGCAGTGGCGGGCAACGGGGGCGGCCAGTGGCCCGCTGATCGTTGTTCCGTAAGATGCGGATAGCACGCCTGATTCGCTCCCGCTGGCTGTGGCTGGCGGGAGCGCTTCTCGTTTCAGGGGGGCTGATTGTCGTCGCTGACCGCGTGTGGCCGTTGCCCCTGAAAGAGGTCAACCCAGCGCGAGTGGTGGTGGATGAGCAGGGTGTTCCGCTGTGGCGTTTTGCCGACAGCGAAGGCATCTGGCGCTATCCGGTTACCATTGAAGAGGTTTCCCCACGCTATCTTGAGGCGCTGATCCAGTATGAAGATCGCTGGTTCTGGGATCACCCGGGCGTCAATCCGCTTTCTGTACTGCGTGCCGCCTGGCAGGATCTCACCTCCGGGAGAGTGGTTTCCGGCGGGAGCACGCTTACCATGCAGGTGGCGCGCCTGCTGGATCCGCATCCGCGTACCTTTGGCGGCAAAATCCGTCAGCTGTGGCGGGCGATGCAGCTGGAGTGGCATCTCTCCAAGCGTGAAATCCTGACGCTGTATCTCAACCGTGCCCCGTTTGGCGGCACGTTGCAGGGCGTGGGCGCGGCAAGCTGGACTTACCTTGGCAAACCGCCGTCTCAGCTGAGCTATTCCGACGCGGCGCTGCTGGCAGTGCTGCCGCAGGCACCCAGTCGTCTGCGCCCGGATCGCTGGCCGAAACGTGCCGAAGCGGCGCGGAACAAAGTGCTCGACCGTATGCTGACTCAGGGTGTCTGGTCTGAGAAGCAGGTGAAAGAGTCCCGTGAAGAGCCGGTCTGGCTGGCTCCCCGGCAGATGCCGCAGCTGGCGCCGCTCTTTTCCCGCATGATGCTGAGTAAAAGTCGTGACACAAAAATAGTCACCACGCTGGATGCAGCTTTGCAACGACAGCTTGAAGAGCTGGCAATGAACTGGAAATCACGCCTGCCTGCCCGCAGTTCGCTGGCGATGATCGTCGTCGATCATACATCCATGAAAGTGCGTGGCTGGGTAGGCTCGGTAGATATCAATGATGACAGCCGTTTCAGCCACGTGGATATGGTCAATGCGATCCGATCGCCGGGATCGGTCCTCAAGCCATTCATCTATGGCATGGCGCTGGACGATGGTCTGATCCATCCCGCTTCGTTATTGCAGGATGTGCCAAGAAAAACGGGGGATTATCGTCCCGGCAACTTTGACAGCGGCTTCCATGGGCCGGTCAGTATGAGCGAAGCCCTGGTGCGTTCCCTCAACCTGCCTGCGGTGCAGGTTCTGGAAGCGTACGGCCCAAAACGTTTTGCCGGAATGCTGAGCAACGCGGGATTACCGCTCATTCTGCCTGCGGGGGCACAGCCCAACCTCTCTCTGATCCTGGGGGGCGCAGGCGCACGCCTGGCTGATATCGCTGCCGCCTATAGCGCCTTTGCGCGTCAGGGTAAGGCGGGCCGGCTGCGTTTACAGCCGGGCGATCCGCTGATCGAACGTCCGCTGTTATCGCAGGGGGCGGCGTGGATCATTCGACGCATTCTCGCTAATGAAGCACAGCCCCTGCCGGACAGTGCGCTGCCCCAGGTTGCGCCGCTGGCGTGGAAAACGGGCACCAGCTATGGCTACCGGGATGCCTGGGCCATCGGCCTGAATGCCCGGTATGTCATTGGAATCTGGACCGGACGCCCGGACGGCACGCCCGTTGCCGGGCAGTTTGGTTTCGCCAGCGCGGTACCGCTCCTGAATCAGGTCAATAACATGCTTCAGTCCCGCTCGATGGTGGATGAAGCGCGCCTGCCGCGCGATCCGCGTCCTGCAAGCGTAGGACGGGGCGTGATTTGCTGGCCGGGGGGCCAGTCCCTGCCTGAAGGGAGCGAAAACTGTCGGCGTCGGCTGTCAACCTGGCTGCTGGAAGGCAGTGAACCGCCTACGCTACTGCTGCCGGAACAGGAAGGTATTCGCGGGATCCGTTTCCCGGTCTGGCTGGATAAAGAAGGCAAACGCGTTGCGGCGGATTGTCCTGATGCGACAGAGAAAGTGCTGGATGTCTGGCCGCTACCGCTGGAGCCCTGGCTGCCTGCTGCTGAAAAACGGGCTGCTCGTCTCCCAGCCCGTTCAGCTATTTGCCCTCCGCTGGATAACCATAATGCGGCGCCGATGATGTTGTCAGGCGTCAGAGAAGGGGCGGTAATTAAACGTCTTCCGGGTGAGAAAAATATGACCCTCAACGTTTCAACCAGCGGCGGGGAGGGACAACGATGGTGGTTTTTGAATGGCGAACCGCTGGACGGGCACCAGAAGAATTATTCACTGCAATTATATTTGCCGGGTAAATATCAATTAATTGTATTAGATGAAACAGGACAAACGGCGACAGTGAATTTTGAATTAGATCGCTAAGTATTACCCCTCAAGAGTTAGCTTGATAATTATCAATATTCGTTCCTGAAAAAAAACGAGAATGCGTTTTTATTTGAAGGAACGAGCAATGAAAAAAAATAAACATCAGGGAGAAGGGCTTATTCCCGCCATATCCCGGCGTCAGTTTATTCAGGCAGGGTCAGCGCTCGCCGCCCTGCCGTTTGTCGTCAAAACCGGCAAAGTACAGGCACAGGGCGCGGCGGTTTCAGACGCTACGCCTGAAGAAAAAGTGGTGCAAACCTGTAGTACGTTTGACTGCGGCGGGAAGTGTGATATTCGTGCTCACGTCAGTGATGGCGTTGTGACCCGAATTTCAACGCGTCCGGATAACGCGCTGGATCCGCAGATGCCAGTAATGCGCGCCTGCGTTCGTGGTCGGGCTTATCGGAAATTTGTTTATCACCCCGATCGACTGAAATATCCAATGAAACGCGTAGGTAAACGTGGCGAAGGAAAATTCGAGCGTATTACCTGGGATGAAGCCACCACCCTCATTGCGAATCAATTAAAAACTATTACGCAAAAATACGGTGCTGCGTCACGCTATGTTCATGTGGGCACCGCGGTGTCCGGCGGGACCTTTTCCGGCGATAAAATGGTTCGTCGTCTGCTCAACTTAACCGGCGGCTATCTCGAAAGCTATCACTCGGTCAGTATGGGTAACACGGCGGCGGCAACGCCGTATACCTATGGCACCGCCGCCAGCGGCAGCTCTCTGGACACGCTGCTGGATACCAAACTGGTCATTCTCTGGGGGCATAACCCGACGGAAACCATCTTCGGGCACAGCAACCACTTCTACCAGAAGATGAAGCAAAACGGCACGCGCTTCATTGTTGTCGACCCACGCTATTCCGATACGGTTTCCTCCCTTGCCGATCAGTGGATCCCATTGCTTCCTGCCACGGACAACGCCCTGATGGACGCGATGATGTATGTGATCGTCACGGAGAATCTGCACGATCGCGACTTTATTCAACGCTACACCCTGGGCTTTGACGAAGACGCCATGCCAGAGGGCGTTCCGGCCAATGAATCCCTGATGGCTTACCTGAGCGGTGCAAAGGATGGCGTGGCGAAAACGCCTGAGTGGGCAGAGAAAATCACCCACGTGCCTGCACAAACTATTCGTCAGCTGGCGCGTGACTACGCAACCACCAAACCCGCCGCGCTGATCCAGGGCTGGGGACCGCAGCGTCACAACTGCGGCGAGCGCACCGCGCGCGGCTCGACGATACTGGCCACGCTAACGGGTAACGTCGGGGTGAAAGGCGGCTGGGCAGCAGGCTATGGCGGCTGCGCAAACCGCAAATTTGCGGCCGGGCCAGAGATGCCGGACAACCCGGTCAACGCCAAAATTTCGGTCATGAACTGGGTCCAGGCCGCGGATGATGCTTCTAAGGTAACCGCGGAAGATGGCCTGAAGGATGCTGAGAAGCTGGACAGCAATATCCGCATCCTGTTCTCGCTGGCGGGCAATTATCTGGCTAACCAGAACCCGGATCTTCATCATGCAACCCGTGTCCTGGAAGACGAGTCGAAAATCGAGTTTATCGTCGCAAGCGATCTGTTTATGACGCCGAGCGCCAGATACGCCGACCTGCTTTTGCCGGAAACCAGCTTCATGGAACGCTGGAATATCGGCGAAACCTGGGGCACGGCAAGCTATCTGATCCTGTCAGAAAAGCTGATTGAACCTGAATTTGAACGCCGTTCAGACTACGACTGGCTACGGGAGGTCGCTGCTAAGCTTGGCGTCGAGCCAGCGTTCAGCGAGGGCCGTGACGAAAAAGCGTGGATTGAGCACATCTGGGAGCAGACGCGGCTGTCCATGCCGGATGAAAACCTGCCGGACTTCGCGACGCTACAGAAGACGCGTCAGCATCTTTTCAAAAGCGCGCCGTACGTTGCCTTTGAAGACAACATTCGCGATCCGCAGAATCATCCGTTCCCGACGCCGTCCGGAAAAATTGAGATCTTCTCGAAGCGTCTGTACGACATGCAGCACCCGGAAATCCCGGCGCTGTCGCACTACGTGCCTGCCCATGAAGGGCCGGAAGACGAGCTGGTCAAAACCTTCCCGCTCCAGCTGATCACCTGGAAAGGGAAAAACCGCGCTAACTCCACCCAGTACGCCAACCCGTGGTTAATTGAGGCGCAGCAGCAAAAGCTGTGGATCAACCCGCAGGATGCGCAAAAGCGCGGCATTGCGCAGGGGGATACCGTGCGTATTCATAACGCGCGCGGCATTTGTGAGATCCCGGCGGAGGTCACGCCGCGCATCATTCCAGGCGTGGTGGCCATGCAGGCAGGCGCCTGGTGGCAGCCGGACGCGCAGGGTATCGATAAAGGCGGCTGCGCGAACGTGCTCAGTTCCGCCCGTATTACCGCGCTTGCGAAAGGGAATTCCCATCAAACCATGCTGGTGGAGGTAGCTAAAGCATGAGTCAGTTTAAACATTACGCACCGGTGAGCGACAAACAGCTGGGTTTTTATATCGACTCTTCTCGCTGCTCGGGCTGCAAGGCATGTCAGGTGGCGTGCAAAGATAAAAACAACCTTGAGGTCGGACGTCGTTTCCGTCGCGTTTATGAAGTCAACGGCGGGAGTTTTATCCCGACCGGGCAGGGCGGCGTCAGCAACAACGTTTTTGCCTACACGCTCTCTATTTCCTGTAACCACTGCGCAGACCCTGTCTGCACCAAAAACTGTCCAACCACCGCGATGCATAAGCGTCCGGGGGACGGCATTGTGCGCGTTGATACTGATAAGTGTGTCGGCTGCGGCTACTGCGCATGGTCTTGCCCTTACGGCGCGCCACAGCTCAACGAGCAGACTGGGCAGATGTCCAAATGTGATTTCTGCGTGGATCTCCAGGCGAAGGGAGAGCAGCCCGTCTGTGTGGCAACCTGTCCACTCGAAGCGATTAAATTCGGGCCGATTGATGAACTGCGGGCGAAGTATGGTGCGGTCTGTGATGTGAAAGGCCTGCCTGATTCCTCCATCACCAAACCAAACCTGGTGATCAAAGCGCATCAGGGCGCAGAGAAAGAGGGGAAACGTCATGCATGAGTTACCACTGCTGATTTTTACGTTGTTCCTGCAAGGATCGGTTGGCGTTACGCTGTGGCTGGCGTTCGGAAGCACGCAACGCAGCGCGCTGCTGCCGGCAGCCGGAGCGTTTGTGCTGGCGAGTCTGGGGCTGCTCGCCTCCGCGCTGCACATGGGCTATCCGCTTAATGCTCTTAACGCGCTGCGCCACGTATCCAGCTCCTGGCTGAGCCGTGAGATTATCTTTGCCAGTCTTTATCTTGCGGCGCTTGGCTTCGCAACGCTGCTTATGTTTGTCAAAAAGCCAGGCTGGAAGCCACTGTTGGTTGTGGCAGGTCTGGTTGGTTTAGTCGACGTGTTCTGCATGGCGCAGATCTACATGCACGCATCCGTGGTGACATGGCAGCACGTTAACACGCTGGTGCTGTTTTTCGGTTCGGTGGGGATTATCGGTTCAGCCTGCATGGCCGTTGGGACGCGTTCCCAGACTACCGTGCGTGCGGCGGTTGTCATTATCACGCTGCTGGTGCTTGTGCGTCTGGTGATGCAGCCCGTCTGGCTGGCAGATATTACGGCTATGGACAACACCGTGGTGACGTTCCCTCACGCACCGCTACAGATGCTGGAGCAACTGCGAACCGTGCATCTGCTGAGCTGGTGCGTATCCGTTGCGGGTATGCTGTGCTTTGCTGCGGGTGGTCTGAAAGCGGCGCGATCTCCCATGCTGCTGGGAAGCGCGTTGCTGATTGTCGGTGAGCTGATGCTGCGCTTCGTTTTCTTCAGTATTGGCTGATGGGCGGATTGACCTTTGCCCCGGCGATGGACGTGACGCATGCGTGCGTCCGTCGCCGTTTTCGCCACGCTTCCTGCCTCACCTGCGCGGACGTCTGCCCTGTGCAGGCTTTTTCTATTACCGACTCAGGCGTCTCGGTTGATGACAGCCGCTGTATTGAATGCGGTGACTGCCTGTTCGTCTGCCCCGCTGAGGCCATCACCGGCATCACGCCGCGAAAACGCTTTCTGTGTGGCGATACGCTTGTTGGGCCGTTTACTGACCGTGCGCCAGGGGTGAATGAGCTTCTGCTGTGGCACGCGCAGCACCACGTTCGTTTTATCAGTATCGACGCGGAGCAGAATCCTGACTGGTTGCTGGCGATTGCCCGGCTGAATCTGGCGCTTCGTCGACGCGGTGAAGCGGCGTGGGCGTTTAAACATATACCCGTCAACGAGGTTAATACCGCCCGGCGTGCGCTAATGCACGTTCCCCGTGAGGATGTCCGGGCCTGTAGCGTCGTGCCCGGTCAGCGTAAACTGCGCAGGGCGTTTTCTGCGTTTAGCGAGGCAGAGATAACTCTCGATGCCAAATCCTGCATACTGTGCGGCGCGTGCTGGCGAAGTTGTACGGAAAACGCGATTCGGTTTGAGAACGCTGAACTGGTCGTGGAAACCGGACGCTGTACGGGGTGCGGCGGCTGCGAAGCGGTATGCCAGCATGCGGCGATAAACGTGACGCAAACAGACGGGGTAGGGAAAAGCGTGACCATACCGGCATATGAAGCCGTTTGCCTGACGTGCCACCGTCATTTCTGGTCATTTACGTCTGATGAAAAGCAGTGTCCGCTCTGTTTTCATCATCAACACGGTATGCGAAATACGAGCTGTTGCTAATCTTCGTCTCATTTTAAAAAAATGTTATGCATAACCATAGGCAATGGCGCTATTGCTCTTTATAATCCGCGCCACACCATACTCAGGTATGCAAAAACAACAGAACATTTTACAGAGGTTATCAATGGCTATTGAACGTACTTTTTCCATCATCAAACCAAACGCGGTGGCAAAAAACGTTATTGGCAGCATCTTCGCTCGCTTTGAATCAGCAGGGTTTAAGATCGTTGGCACCAAAATGCTGCACCTGACCGTTGAGCAGGCTCGCGGTTTTTACGCTGAGCACGAAGGTCGCCCATTCTTTGATGGTCTGGTCGAGTTCATGACCTCTGGCCCAATCGTGGTATCCGTACTGGAAGGCGAAAACGCGGTACAGCGTCACCGCGATCTGCTGGGTGCAACCAACCCGGACAACGCGCTGGCAGGTACTCTGCGCGCCGACTATGCAGACAGCTTCACCGAGAACGGCACCCACGGTTCCGACTCTGTTGAATCTGCTGCGCGCGAAATCGCGTTCTTCTTCGCTGAAGGCGAAGTGTGCCCGCGCACTCGCTAATAATTTCGTAAATGCCGCGTGCAAACGTGGCATCCCTGCGCCAGACTTTGTACAATGCAACGCCCCGGACGAGCAGACTGCTTACCGGGGCGTTTCTTTTCAACCCACCAAGGGCCACAACGTGTAACAACGAGGCCGGAAAAAATTATGTCTGAATTAGTGAATACCTCCGAAGTCGCCATTCCTGCGGTTCCCAATAAAAATGGAAAAATTAACCTGCTGGACCTGAACCGTCAGCAGATGCGCGAGTTCTTTAAAGAGATGGGCGAGAAGCCATTTCGTGCCGATCAGGTCATGAAATGGATGTACCACTATTGCAGCGACAACTTTGATGACATGACGGACATCAACAAAGTGCTGCGCAATAAGCTTAAAGAAGTGGCGGAAATCCGCGCACCGGAAGTGGTGGAAGAGCAGCGCTCTTCAGATGGCACCATCAAGTGGGCCATTGCCGTTGGCGATCAGCGCGTTGAAACCGTGTATATCCCGGAAGACGATCGCGCCACGCTGTGCGTCTCTTCTCAGGTGGGCTGTGCGCTGGAGTGCAAATTCTGCTCTACGGCGCAGCAGGGCTTTAACCGTAACCTGCGCGTGTCGGAAATTATCGGCCAGGTCTGGCGTGCGGCGAAAATTGTGGGCGCGGCGAAAGTCACCGGTACACGTCCAATCACCAACGTGGTGATGATGGGGATGGGTGAACCGCTGCTCAACCTGACCAACGTCGTTCCGGCGATGGAAATTATGCTCGACGATTTCGGTTTTGGTCTGTCCAAGCGCCGCGTTACGCTCTCTACTTCCGGCGTTGTGCCTGCGCTGGACAAACTGGGCGACATGATTGACGTTGCGCTGGCCATCTCCCTTCACGCGCCAAACGACGCCATCCGTGACGAAATTGTGCCGATCAACAAAAAGTACAATATCGAAACCTTCCTGGCTGGCGTGCGCCGTTACCTGGAGAAATCCAACGCTAACCAGGGCCGCGTGACCATTGAATACGTGATGCTGGATCATGTTAACGACGGTACCGAGCATGCACACGAGCTGGCTGAACTGCTGAAAGATACGCCATGTAAGATCAACCTGATCCCATGGAACCCGTTCCCGGGCGCGCCGTATGGCCGTAGCTCGAACAGCCGTATCGATCGCTTCTCAAAAGTGCTGATGGAGTATGGTTTCACCACCATCGTCCGTAAAACGCGTGGTGACGATATCGACGCAGCCTGTGGTCAGCTGGCGGGTGACGTTATTGACCGTACCAAACGTACGCTGCGTAAGCGTATGCAGGGTGAGTCAATCGCGGTTAAAACCGTTTGATTATTATGCAGACACGGCGCGTTTTTTGCGCCGTGAAGCATTAATTTACTGAATATTCAGTCACAATCATTATGACTGATTAATAATTACGGTGCGTTTCATACGACTTTCGGGCAGTATGTAACGACGTAACAACAGTTTAGCGTGAAGGCCTGCCAGCGCTGTCATCTGCGGCCCGACAGTCTTATACTGTTTGTTCCAGGTTAACTGACCTAAAGTTTCGCGGTGCGGGTGGCATTGTGACTCACCGGCACCTGAACCCTTATTTTCACGTACCAGTAGTTGTAGCGAATGAATACTGAAGCCACTCACGATCAAAATGCAGCACTCTCCACTGGCGTTCGTCTTCGCAACGCCCGTGAACAACTCGGACTCAGCCAGCAAGCCGTTGCAGAACGCCTGTGCCTGAAGGTTTCCACCGTTCGCGATATTGAAGAAGATAAGGCACCCGCCGATCTGGCTTCAACATTTCTGCGCGGTTATATCCGTTCTTACGCCAAACTGGTTCATATCCCTGAAGACGAATTAATGCCGATGATGGAGAAGCAGGCGCCTGTGCGTGCGGCAAAAGTTGCGCCGATGCAGAGCTTCTCTCTGGGTAAACGTCGTAAAAAACGCGATGGCTGGCTGATGAGCTTTACCTGGCTGGTCCTGTTCGTGGTTGTCGGCCTGACGGGCGCATGGTGGTGGCAAAACCACAAAGCGCAGCAGGAAGAGATCACGACGATGGCCGATCAGTCCTCCGCTGAGCTCAATCAGTCTGGTAATAACGGCGCGCAAAGCGTGCCGCTGAGCACCGAAGGAGCTGCGACCTCCAGCGAACCTCAAGCGGCAGCAAGCAGCACGCCTGCAACCGAGCCAGCGACGACGCCAGAAGCGACGGCGAATACCGCACCAGCCACCCAGGCCCAGGATCAGAACGCGGTCGTATCACCTTCACAGGCCAATGTTGATACCGCCCCTGCGGCAACGGCACCGGCAGATAACACCGCGGCGTCACTGCCAACTGACCCGGCGGGTACGGCGGCACCTGCCGTTGACCCGAATGCGCTGGTGATGAATTTCACGGCGGATTGCTGGCTGGAAGTGACTGATGCGACAGGTAAAAAGCTGTTCAGCGGCCTGCAACGTAAAGATGGCACGTTAAATCTAACGGGCCAGGCACCTTACAAGCTTAAAATCGGCGCACCGGCAGCGGTACAGATCCAGTATCAAGGAAAACCTGTCGATCTGAGCCGCTTTATCAGAACTAACCAGGTTGCGCGTCTTACCGTTAATGCCGAACAATCAGCAGCACAGTAACAGACGGGCAATGCGGGAGATTTTACATGCATAACCAGGCTCCTATTCAACGTAGAAAATCGAAACGGATTTACGTTGGGAACGTGCCAGTCGGCGATGGGGCGCCTATCGCCGTCCAGTCGATGACCAATACGCGTACTACGGATGTAGAAGCGACGGTCAATCAAATCAAAGCATTAGAACGCGTAGGCGCGGACATTGTTCGCGTCTCTGTACCGACCATGGATGCCGCCGAGGCGTTCAAACTGATCAAGCAGCAGGTGAGCGTTCCGCTGGTTGCCGATATTCACTTCGATTACCGTATCGCGCTGAAAGTCGCTGAATATGGTGTCGATTGCCTGCGTATTAACCCAGGCAACATCGGCAACGAAGAGCGCATTCGCATGGTGGTTGACTGCGCCCGCGACAAAAACATTCCAATCCGTATCGGCGTGAACGCTGGCTCTCTGGAAAAAGATCTCCAGGAAAAGTACGGTGAGCCGACGCCGCAGGCGCTGCTCGAATCCGCAATGCGTCACGTCGATCATCTGGATCGCCTTAACTTCGATCAGTTTAAAGTGAGCGTGAAAGCGTCTGACGTCTTCCTGGCCGTTGAATCGTATCGTCTGCTGGCAAAACAGATCGATCAGCCGCTCCACCTTGGGATCACCGAGGCGGGCGGTCTGCGCAGCGGTTCGGTAAAATCGGCGATTGGTCTCGGCCTGCTGCTCTCTGAAGGCATCGGCGACACGTTACGCGTCTCCCTGGCCGCCGATCCGGTGGAAGAGATCAAAGTCGGTTTCGACATCCTGAAATCACTGCGTATCCGCGCGCGTGGGATCAACTTCATTGCCTGCCCAACCTGTTCACGTCAGGAGTTTGACGTGATCGGCACCGTGAATGCTCTGGAGCAGCGCCTGGAAGACATCATCACCCCGATGGACGTTTCCATCATCGGCTGCGTGGTGAACGGTCCGGGTGAAGCGCTGGTGTCCACGCTGGGCGTTACCGGCGGTAACAAGAAAAGTGGTCTCTATGAAGATGGTGTTCGTAAAGATCGTCTGGATAATAGTGATATGATCGACCAGCTCGAAGCCCGGATTCGCGCGAAAGCGACGATGATGGACGAAGCGAAGCGCATCAGCGTTCAGCAGGTTGAAAAATAACGTGATGGGAAGCAGGCTGCTTCCCATGTATGATTGAACCCATTCTTTGGGTTCTTTTTTGTATATAGAAAGAGAATAAACGTGGCAAAAAACATTCAAGCCATCCGCGGCATGAACGATTATCTGCCTGGCGAAACCGCCATCTGGCAGCGCATTGAAGGCACACTGAAGCAGGTGCTCGGCAGCTACGGTTACAGCGAAATTCGTTTGCCGATTGTAGAGCAGACCCCGTTATTCAAACGCGCGATCGGCGAAGTAACCGACGTGGTTGAAAAAGAGATGTACACCTTTGAGGATCGCAACGGCGACAGCCTGACCCTGCGTCCTGAGGGGACGGCGGGTTGCGTACGCGCCGGCATCGAACATGGTCTCCTGTACAATCAGGAGCAGCGCCTGTGGTATATCGGCCCGATGTTCCGCCACGAACGTCCGCAAAAAGGCCGCTACCGTCAGTTCAACCAGCTTGGCGTGGAAGTGTTTGGTCTGCAAGGACCAGATATCGATGCTGAGCTGATTATGCTTACTGCCCGCTGGTGGCGTGCGCTCGGTATTTCTGAGCACGTTTCCCTGGAGCTGAACTCTATCGGTTCTCTGGAAGCGCGTGCGAACTATCGCGATGCGCTGGTGGCGTTCCTGGAACAGCACAAAGAGAAGCTCGACGAAGACTGTAAGCGTCGTATGTACAGCAACCCGCTGCGCGTACTTGATTCCAAAAACCCTGACGTACAGGCGCTGCTGAACGTTGCGCCAGCGCTGGGTGACTACCTGGATGAGGACTCCCGCGAACACTTTGCCGGCCTGTGCAAGCTGCTTGAAGCGGCGGGCATTGCTTATACCGTTAACCAGCGTCTGGTGCGCGGTCTGGACTACTACAACCGCACCGTATTTGAGTGGGTCACCACCAGCCTCGGTTCGCAGGGCACCGTCTGTGCCGGCGGTCGTTATGACGGACTGGTCGAGCAACTGGGTGGTCGTGCAGCACCGGCTGTAGGCTTCGCGATGGGCCTTGAGCGACTTGTTTTGCTGGTTCAGGCAGTTAATCCGGAATTTAAAGCCGATCCTGTTGTCGATATATACCTGGTGGCTTCAGGTGCGGATACGCAGTCTGCGGCGATGCAGCTTGCCGAACGCGTGCGCGATGCGCTGCCGGACGTTAAGCTGATGACCAACCACGGCGGCGGCAACTTTAAAAAACAGTTTGCTCGTGCCGATAAGTGGGGCGCAAGTATCGCACTGGTGCTGGGTGAGTCCGAAGTGGCCAACGGCGAAGTGGTAGTCAAAGACCTGCGCTCTGGTGAGCAAACTACGGTAACGCAGGATGGCGTTGCGGCGCACTTGCGCACTCTATTGGGCTAAGGAGAAGGACTGCGTGGAAATTTACGAGAACGAACACGACCAGGTTGATGCGGTTAAGCGCTTCTTTGCTGAAAACGGCAAGGCACTGGTTGTAGGGGTTATTTTAGGTGTTGGTGCGCTGGTAGGCTGGCGTTACTGGAACAATCATCAGGCTGACTCTGCTCGCGGTTCGTCCCTGAACTACGAAAATACCGTTAGCGCAATCCGTGCCGATCAGCCGCAAACGTTGACGGCTGCGGAGAAATTTGCCGCTGACAACAAAAACACCTACGGCGCGCTGGCTGCGCTGGAAGTGGCTCAGCAGTATGTTGATAAAAACGAACTGGACAAAGCCGCTGCGCAACTGTCTAAGGGGCTTGCTGCTGCCAGTGACGAAAATCTGAAAGCGGTGATCAATCTGCGTCTGGCGCGTATCCAGGTTCAGCAGAAAAAAGCCGACGACGCGCTGAAAACGCTTGATACCATCAAAGGCGAAGGCTTTGCCGCTATTGTTGCCGATCTTCGCGGTGAAGCACTGCTGAGTAAAGGTGATAAAGCGGGCGCGCGTAAAGCGTGGCAAGCTGGCGTGGATAGTAAAGCTTCACCTGCGCTGAGCGAAATGATGCAGATGAAAATAAATAATTTGTCCGTCTGAGAGGGACCCAATGCAATTGCGTAAATTACTTCTGCCAGGACTGCTTTCTGTTACGTTATTGAGTGGTTGTTCACTGTTCAGTGGCGAAGAAGACGTTGTTAAAATGTCCCCGCTGCCGACGGTTGAAAACCAGTTCACCCCATCCACCGCCTGGGACACCTCCGTGGGTGATGGTATTGGCGATTTTTATTCCAACCTGCACCCGGCATTTGCTGACGGCGTTGTCTATGCGGCCGATCGCAAAGGCACCGTTAAAGCGCTGAACGCTGATGACGGAAAAGAAGTGTGGTCCATTAACCTGGCGGAAAAAGACGGCTGGTTCTCCCGTAAACCTGCACTGCTTTCTGGCGGCCTGACCGTTGCTGGCGGTCACGTGTATGTGGGCAGCGAAAAAGCGCAGGTTTACGCGCTGAATGCCAGCGACGGTTCGGTTGCATGGCAGACCACCGTTGCCGGTGAATCCTTGTCGCGTCCGGTTGTCAGCGACGGCCTGGTGCTGATCCATACCAGCAACGGCCAGTTGCAGGCGCTGAACGAAGCCGATGGTCTGGTAAAATGGACGGTTAACCTGGATATGCCAGCGCTGTCTCTGCGTGGCGAATCTGCTCCGGCGACCGCCTTTGGCGCCGCCATTGTGGGCGGTGACAACGGCCGTGTCAGCGCGGTACTGATGCAGCAGGGCCAGATGATCTGGCAGCAGCGTATTTCCCAGGCGACCGGTTCAACTGAAATTGACCGTCTGAGTGACGTGGACACCACGCCAGTTATCGTCGACGGTGTGGTTTACGCGCTGGCATACAACGGCAACCTGACGGCGCTGGACCTGCGTAGCGGCCAGATCATGTGGAAACGTGAGCTGGGTTCCGTGAACGATTTCATCGTCGACGGCAACCGTATTTATATGGTGGATCAGAACGACCGTCTGCTGGCGCTGAGCACCGAAGGTGGCGTGACGCTGTGGACGCAGAGCGATCTGCTGCACCGTCTGCTGACCGCACCGGCACTGTATAACGGCAGCCTGGTGGTGGGCGACAGCGAAGGCTATATGCACTGGATCGATCCAGAGAATGGTCGCTTCGTGGCACAGCAGAAAGTGGATAGCTCAGGCTTCCTGACGGAGCCCGTTGTGGCTGACGGCAAACTGCTGATTCAGGCAAAAGACGGCACGCTGTACGCGATCACGCGTTAATTACACGGCGGTTGTAGTATACTAAACGGCTCCTGTTCACTCAGGAGCCGTTTTGACATTTTTAAAAACGCTGCGAAAGCGACGTTATTTTGAATTTTATGAGGCTTCAAACATGGTACCTGTGGTCGCGCTTGTCGGGCGCCCTAACGTTGGAAAATCCACTCTTTTTAACCGTTTAACACGCACCCGTGATGCGCTGGTTGCGGATTTCCCGGGGCTGACGCGTGACCGTAAGTACGGTCGTGCAGAGGTGGAAGGACGCGAGTTCATCTGTATCGATACCGGGGGTATTGACGGTACGGAAGACGGCGTAGAAACCCGCATGGCAGAGCAATCTCTGCTGGCTATCGAAGAAGCGGATGTGGTTCTGTTTATGGTGGATGCTCGCGCTGGCCTGATGCCCGCGGATTCTGCTATCGCTAAACATCTGCGTTCACGCGAAAAGCCAACCTTCCTGGTGGCGAACAAAACTGACGGCATCGATGCCGATCAGGCTGTTGCGGATTTCTGGTCTTTAGGCCTGGGCGATATTTATCCTATCGCGGCCTCGCATGGTCGTGGCGTTACCAGCCTGCTGGAAACCGTTCTGCTGCCGTGGGTAGATGAAGTGAACCCGCCGGAAGAGGTGGACGAGGACGCTGAATACTGGGCGCAGTTTGAAGCCGGAGAGGAAGGCGAGGAAGAGCCGGAAGACGACTTCAACCCGCAGGATCTGCCTATCAAGCTGGCTATCGTGGGTCGCCCAAACGTAGGTAAGTCTACGCTTACTAACCGTATTCTCGGTGAAGAGCGCGTGGTGGTTTACGACATGCCAGGCACAACGCGTGACAGCATTTACATTCCAATGCAGCGCGATGAACGTGAGTACGTACTTATCGACACCGCAGGGGTGCGTAAGCGCGGGAAAATCACCGATGTGGTAGAAAAATTCTCGGTGATCAAAACCCTTCAGGCGATTGAAGACGCCAACGTGGTGCTGCTGGTCATCGACGCACGTGAAGGTATCTCCGATCAGGATCTCTCTCTGCTCGGCTTTATCCTCAATAGTGGGCGCTCGCTGGTTATCGTCGTCAACAAGTGGGACGGGCTGAGCAATGAAGTGCGCGAGCAGGTGAAAGAGACGCTGGACTTCCGTCTGGGCTTTATCGACTTTGCCCGCGTTCACTTCATCTCTGCCCTGCACGGGAGTGGTGTTGGCAACCTGTTCGAATCCGTTCGTGAAGCCTATGACAGCTCTACCCGCCGTCAGAGCACGGCGATGCTGACCCGTATCATGAACATGGCTGCTGAAGACCACCAGCCGCCGCTGGTGCGCGGTCGTCGCGTGAAGCTGAAATATGCTCACGCCGGGGGGTATAACCCGCCTATCGTGGTGATCCACGGTAACCAGGTGAAGGATCTGCCGGACTCCTACAAACGCTACCTGATGAACTACTTCCGCAAGTCGCTGGACGTGATGGGTACGCCTATCCGTATTCAGTTCAAGGAAGGGGAGAACCCGTTTGCGAATAAACGCAACACCCTGACGCCGAACCAGATGCGTAAGCGTAAGCGTTTGATTAAGCACATTAAGAAAAGCAAATAATTCTTACCGAACTCACTAAAACCCGCGCCTGTCGCGGGTTTTTTTCGCCCATTCAAAAGGCCTGCCTTCCCTGTGTGATGTCAATCACTATTCGCTTTTAACCATGTTTATATCTAAGAAAGTAGACAATCATCGAATTTTCGTCTTAAAGTCCAGGGTTCGGTACTAGACAAAACTAGCGCCTGGTTATCAAATGGTTAACCAACATTTCGCCGCATGTAAAAAATCGATCGGATACGTAACCGTTCGGCGTACATGCTGGTGTTTACAAGCACGACACATACCTTTTCGGGAGAATTATGCAATCCTCTGTTAATCAAAAAAAGAGCCGAACCTTCTTCGGCCATCCTTATCCGCTCGGTTCGCTGTTCTTCACCGAGATGTGGGAGCGTTTTTCGTTTTACGGTATTCGCCCGCTACTGATTCTGTTTATGGCCGCCACCGTGTATGACGGCGGAATGGGCCTGGCGCGTGAAAACGCCTCGGCGATTGTCGGCATCTTTGCCGGCACCATGTACCTCGCTGCGCTGCCGGGCGGCTGGCTGGCGGATAACTGGCTCGGCCAGCAGCGGGCCGTCTGGTACGGTTCGATTTTGATTGCGCTCGGGCACCTGTCGATCGCCCTGTCGGCCATCATGGGCGACAACCTGTTCTTCATCGGCCTGATGTTTATCGTGCTCGGCTCCGGCCTGTTCAAGACCTGTATCTCGGTCATGGTCGGCACCCTGTATAAAAAAGGCGATGCGCGTCGTGACGGCGGTTTCTCGCTGTTCTATATGGGCATCAACATGGGCTCGTTCATTGCCCCTCTGATTTCCGGCTGGCTGATTAAAACCCACGGCTGGCACTGGGGCTTTGGTATCGGTGGTATCGGGATGCTGGTCGCCCTGATTATCTTCCGCGTGTTTGCCGTTCCGGCCATGAAGCGCTACGACAGTGAAGTCGGTCTGGACTCCACCTGGAACAGTCCGGTAGTGAAACGTAACGGCGTGGGTGCCTGGCTGCTGGCGCTGGCTGTGGGTGTTGCACTCATCGTAACGTTGATTGCCCAGGGCGTGATTGTGATTAATCCGGTCGCGGTCGCCAGCGTGTTGGTGTATGTGATTGCCGCCTCCGTCGCGCTCTACTTCATCTATCTGTTCATCTTCGCCGGGCTGAATCACAAAGAGCGCGCAAGGCTGCTGGTGTGCTTTATTCTGCTGGTCTCCGCCGCGTTCTTCTGGTCCGCGTTCGAGCAGAAGCCAACCTCCTTCAACCTGTTCGCCAACGACTACACTAACCGCATGATCGGTGATTTTGAGATCCCGGCGGTGTGGTTCCAGTCGATCAATGCCCTGTTCATCATTCTGCTGGCCCCGGTATTTAGCTGGGCATGGCCGAAGCTGGCGAGCAAAAACATTCGTCCGAGCAGCATCACCAAGTTCGTGATCGGCATTCTGTGCGCGGCGGCGGGCTTTGGCCTGATGATGCTGGCGGCGCAGAACGTGCTGAGCAACGGTGGGGCAGGGGTTTCTCCGTTCTGGCTGGTGGGCAGTATCCTGATGCTGACGCTCGGGGAACTGTGCCTGAGTCCGATTGGTCTGGCGACCATGACCCTGCTGGCGCCGGAGAGAATGCGCGGCCAGATGATGGGCCTGTGGTTCTGCGCCAGTGCGCTGGGTAACCTGGCTGCGGGGCTGATTGGTGGTCACGTGAAGGCCGACCAGCTGGATATGCTGCCAGACCTCTTTGCCCGTTGCTCCATTGCGCTGCTGATTTGTGCTGCGGTGCTGATCGTCCTCATTGTTCCGGTGCGCCGCATGCTGGAAAATGCGCAGACTAAACCGGCCGCTAACGCCTGATAAACCTCGACCTTGCCGGGGTGGCGTTATGCCCCGGCAATTGACTTAACGAGGTAAGAACATGCTGTTAGGGTTTGTTGGGCTTGGTGCAGTGGTTGAAACGGCTTACTTACCGGCAATACGAAATCTTTTTCCTGATACTCCGCGCTGTTTAGGTTTTGATATTCATCCCGAGAAGCAGCCTGAAGGGGTCACACGTTGCGCGTCGCTCGGTGAACTTCTTTCCCACCCGCTGGATACCCTGTTTATCACCACTTCCTCCCTGTACCATCTCGAGGTACTTGAGCAGGCGCTGGCCTCACCCGCGTCGCGTATTGTGGTAGAAAAACCGATTGTCGCCACGCTGCCCCAAATTGAAAAACTGAAAGCGCTGCTGGCTCAACCGGGAGCCGCCGACCGCGTGCTGGCGCTCGATCACTGGATGGCGCGTCTCGATAGCGTAAAGCAATCACTGGTCGCTCATGTTTCTGACATCGTCAAAATCGAAGGTTTTTTGCAGGAGCCAAGCGGGTATAACGCCGAAGGAGAGCCCATTGCGCTCAACTTCGCCACCGGCGAGCCAGACGCGCGAACGCTTCGCCATCCAGATGGTGTGATTCTGGATATCGGTACGCACGTGCTGGCGATGCTGCGTGAAACGGTGCTTTACCTGGGCGGCAGTGACGATATGACGTTGCAGGTGGTGACAGCAAAAGACCGCCTGGGCCGCGAAATCGCAACGGGCGATCTGACCACGGCGGAAGGCGAGGCGCATTTGCAGGGAAGCATCAGCGGCGTGCCGGTGGACATCTGGCTTAACAAATACGCGGGACCTGCGGGCGGGCAAAAGGGATTACGCTTCCATTTGCGCGACGGGCGTATCGTCAGCCACGACCGACGCGGCGCAGAAGATGTGCTGGAGCTGATTAAGGGTAAAGAAATTCAGCGCTGGCATATTCCCGGTACGATCTACGAGCATTGCCTTGCGGAGCATATTCTGGGGGCAAAAAGTCTCTTTGAACGGGATCCGCACCAGGTGAGCCGCACGACGCGCCGCAGGGTCGAGGAGGTGACGCTGCTGCTGACCTTACAGCAACAGTTGCGTGGCCCGCACTGAACGCGACGTGGTAAAATTATCGCAGACCTGAACGCTTTGAAGGAGTCACCATGACGATTACCTGCCCGGATTGCCAGACACCGCTGGAGCCCCTGAACGGGGTAGCGCACTGCGAAAGTTGTAATAAAGATATCGCGCTCGAAGCCCGCTGCCCGGAGTGTCATCAGCCACTCCAGGTACTAAAAGCCTGCGGTGCGGTGGACTATTTTTGCCAGAACGGCCACGGTCTTATCTCTAAAAAACGCGTGGAGTTTGTTCGGGCCGAAGGTTAATCGCACACGCAGCCTTCACCTTTCTGCCACAGTTCCACCAGCGACTCGGGTGCTTCCTGCTCGGGTACCAGCACGATGATATCGGCGTAGTGCGCCTGATTTTGGCCGGTCCAGATAATCTGGATGCGGAAATAGCGCTGGTCACCGCTGCCGGGGGAAGAGGCTTGCCCGGGCGGCTGGCCGCGCGGGAAAGCCTGCTCAAGAATGCTCACCAGGCGCTGGCGCTGGGCCTCATTAAGCGAGGAGAGCGCAATGGTGCGCTGGCCGCTCAGTTTAGGGATAAAGGCGACGCCGCCTTCCCGGGCCAGCTCAACCACGGCGTCATCCGTCAGTTCCGGAACCTGCATTTACAGCACTCCTACCTGTTCCCAGGCTTGTTTTATAGCCGCCCCAACGTCGCTACCGGAGCGTTTCTCGCCGTGCGCGATCGTCAGTTTTGCGAAAGCGTCAAAATCCGCATCCTGCGCCAGGTTGCGATCGCAAACCGTGTCGTACCAGGCATAACCCGCTTTTTCCCAGGCGTAGCCACCGATCGCCGTTGCGGCCAGGTAAAACGCGCGGTTGGGGATGCCGGAGTTAAGATGCACGCCACCGTTATCCTCGCGCGTCTTGATGAAGTCTTTCATGTGCGCGGGCTGCGGGTCTTTGCCGAGCAGCGGATCGTCGTAGGCGGTACCGGGTTCAGACATGGAACGTAGCCCTTTGCCGTTAATCCCCGCTGCCAGCAGCCCTTCACCAATGAGCCAGTCTGCTTTATCGGCGGTTTGCTTAAGATGGTATTGCTTCACCAGCGAGCCGAACACGTCTGATAAGGACTCGTTCAGCGCGCCCGACTGCTCAAAATAGATCAGTCCGGCTTCGGTCTCGGTCACGCCGTGGCTCAGCTCATGCGCCACCACGTCGATGGCAATGGTGAAGCGGTTGAAGATTTCTCCGTCACCGTCGCCAAAGACCATCTGCTGGCCGTTCCAGAAGGCGTTCTGATATTCCCGGCCATAGTGCACGGTGCCGGTGAGGATCAGCCCTTTGTTATCGAGCGAATCGCGCTGATATTCTTTCCAGAAGAAATCATGGGTGATACCCAGATAATCGTACGCTTCATCCACCGCCACATCGCCGTTGGAGGGCTGGCCTTCATAGCGCACCTGGGTACCCGGCAGCTCCTGGGTCTGTTTCGCATCGTAGATGTCACGCTCAAGCTGACCGGCTTTATTCACATGCGGCGCGGCGGGTTTGCCCGGCATATGGGCCATCAGCGTCTGGACGTGGGTTAAGGTCTGACGGGCGCAGCGCTGCTGCGGCTCAGAACCGCTTTCGATAATACGGCGAAGAATATACGGAGGGATGACGCTATGAAAATGGGGCATGCTGCTCTCCTTATTAAAAAAGGCAATAGCAGCAGTATAGTTTGTAACCGGCGAAGATTTATCCGCTTTTACGCTGGCGCGTTTTTTTCACCGGTTTGATCTCTTTCACCTCACTCTCGACCCAGCCGTCAGAAAGCCGGGTGGTGAGCACATCCCCGGCTTTAACCTGTTTCGTTTGTTTCAGCACTTTGCCGTCCGTCGCGGTGGTCACACTATAGCCGCGAGCCAGCGTGGAGAGCGGGCTGACGGCTTCCAGATGGGTGACCGCATTGCCGAAACGCTCGCGCGTGGTGCTCAGGCGTGAGCGGATATTTTCCGCGAGGCGGAACTCAAGCTGCTGGATACGCGTTTGTGCGCGATAAATCTTCGGCTGCGGGTTTTGCTGGTTCAGACGCTGCGTGACGCGCTGCTGGCGAGATACCGCCCGCTTAAGCTGGTTATCCAGCGCGAAGTTCATCCGCTGACGCAGACGTTCCAGCACGGTTTGCTGACGCGCCAGACGCAATTGCGGATGCTGCTGTTGCAGACGATGGTGAAGCTGGGTAAAGCGGCGGGTACGGTTGGCGAGGAAGTAGTCCATCGCCATCTCCAGGCGCTGCTGCCCGTTCTGGATCTGACGCAGCAGCTCCAGCTGGTTACGGCTGACTACCTCTGCCGCCGCGGACGGCGTGGGCGCGCGTAAATCCGCGACAAAATCCGCAATCGTTACATCCGTTTCGTGACCGACGGCGCTTACCACCGGGATAAGGCTGGCAAAGATTGCCCGCGCCACGCGCTCGTCGTTAAAGCTCCAAAGGTCTTCCAGCGAGCCGCCGCCGCGCCCGACGATTAATACATCACACTCCTGACGGGCATTTGCCAGTTCAATCGCGCGCACGATCTGCCCCGGCGCATCGTCACCCTGAACGGCAGTTGGGTAAATAATGACGGGCAGGGAAGGGTCACGGCGCTTCAGGACGTGCAAAATATCGTGCAGGGCCGCACCTGTTTTCGAGGTAATGACCCCAACGCAGTGAGCGGGTGAGGGCAGGGGCTTTTTAAACTGCTGGTCGAACAATCCCTCAGTCGAAAGCATGGCTTTGAGCTGCTCGTACTTCTGTTGCAGCAAGCCTTCGCCCGCGGGCTGCATGCTCTCGACGATAATCTGATAATCGCCGCGCGGCTCATACAGGGTAATGTTGGCGCGAACCAGAACCTGCTGGCCATGCTGAGGACGGAACGTCACGCGACGGTTGCTGTTGCGGAACATCGCGCAGCGCACCTGAGCGGTGTCGTCTTTCAGCGTAAAGTACCAGTGACCGGAAGCAGGCTGCGTGAAGTTAGAGATTTCACCGCTGATCCAGACCTGTCCCATTTCCTGCTCAAGCAGCAAACGTACCGTCTGATTAAGGCGGCTGACAGTATAAATTGAGGGGGATTGAGAGGATAACATGTGAGCGGGATCAAATTCTAAATCAGCAAGTTATTCAGTCGATAGTAACCTGCTGAGAGGTGAGCGCAAGCATTTTTTTCAAAAAAGTGTGGATGCAATCGGTTACGCTCTGTATAATGCCACGGCAATATTTAACCACCCAGGTCAGAGATATTGCCCATGCTACGTATCGCTAAAGAAGCACTGACGTTTGACGACGTCCTCCTCGTTCCCGCTCACTCCACCGTTCTGCCGAATACTGCCGACCTCAGCACGCAGTTGACGAAAACCATTCGTCTGAACATTCCTATGCTCTCCGCAGCAATGGACACCGTGACTGAAGCGCGTCTGGCTATCGCCCTGGCACAGGAAGGCGGCATTGGCTTTATCCACAAAAACATGTCTATCGAGCGTCAGGCGGAAGAAGTTCGCCGCGTGAAGAAGCATGAATCCGGTATCGTGTCCGATCCTCAGACCGTTCTGCCAACCACCACGCTGCACGAAGTGAAAGCCCTGACCGAGCGTAACGGCTTTGCAGGCTATCCGGTAGTCACTGAAGACAACGAACTGGTGGGTATCATTACCGGTCGTGACGTGCGTTTCGTGACTGACCTGAACCAGCCTGTCAGCGTCTACATGACGCCAAAAGAGCGTCTGGTGACCGTGCGTGAAGGCGAAACCCGCGACGTGGTGCTGGCGAAAATGCACGAAAAACGCGTTGAGAAAGCGCTGGTTGTGGACGCGAACTTCCACCTGCGCGGCATGATCACCGTTAAAGATTTCCAGAAAGCAGAACGTAAACCGAACGCCTGTAAAGACGAGCATGGCCGTCTGCGCGTCGGCGCTGCGGTTGGCGCAGGTGCGGGTAACGAAGAGCGCGTTGACGCGCTGGTTGCTGCGGGCGTTGACGTGCTGCTGATTGACTCCTCCCACGGCCACTCCGAAGGCGTTCTGCAACGTATTCGTGAAACCCGTGCTAAATACCCGGATCTCCAGATCATCGGCGGTAACGTAGCAACCGGCGCAGGCGCTCGCGCGCTGGCGGAAGCGGGTTGCAGCGCGGTGAAAGTGGGTATCGGCCCTGGCTCTATCTGTACCACTCGTATCGTCACCGGCGTAGGCGTGCCGCAGATCACGGCGGTTTCTGACGCGGTTGAAGCGCTGGAAGGTACCGGTATTCCGGTCATCGCGGACGGCGGTATCCGTTTCTCTGGCGACATCGCCAAAGCGATCGCCGCAGGTGCCGCAGCCGTGATGGTGGGCTCCATGCTGGCCGGTACCGAAGAATCCCCGGGTGAAATCGAACTCTACCAGGGGCGTTCTTATAAATCCTACCGCGGTATGGGCTCCCTGGGCGCGATGTCTAAAGGTTCCTCTGACCGTTACTTCCAGACCGATAACGCCGCAGACAAACTGGTGCCGGAAGGTATCGAAGGCCGTGTGGCGTATAAAGGCCGCCTGAAAGAGATCATTCACCAGCAGATGGGCGGCCTGCGCTCCTGTATGGGGCTGACCGGCTGTGGTACCATTGACCTGCTGCGTACCAAAGCGGAATTCGTACGCATCAGCGGTGCGGGTATCCAGGAGAGCCACGTTCACGACGTGACGATCACCAAAGAGTCCCCGAACTACCGTCTGGGCTCCTGATAAATTTCCGCGCCCGGCTCAATGCCGGGCGCTTTGTTTTGTTTCACTTGCCTCGGAATTAGCGTCAATGACGGAAAACATTCATAAACATCGCATTCTCATCCTGGACTTTGGTTCTCAGTACACTCAGCTGGTGGCGCGCCGCGTGCGTGAACTGGGCGTTTACTGTGAGCTGTGGGCGTGGGATGTCACGGAAGCACAGATTCGCGAGTTCAATCCAAGCGGCATCATCCTTTCCGGCGGCCCGGAAAGCACCACCGAAGAGAACAGCCCGCGTGCGCCGCAGTACGTGTTCGAAGCGGGCGTACCGGTGTTCGGCGTTTGCTACGGCATGCAGACCATGGCGATGCAGCTGGGCGGCCACGTAGAAGGCTCTAACGAGCGTGAGTTCGGCTACGCACAGGTTGAAGTCGTCACCGACAGCGCTCTGGTGCGCGGTATCGAAGACTCCCTGACCGCAGACGGCAAACCGCTGCTGGACGTGTGGATGAGCCACGGCGACAAAGTCACCGCTATCCCGTCCGACTTCGTGACCGTTGCCAGCACTGAAAGCTGCCCGTTCGCCATCATGGCGAACGAAGAAAAACGTTTCTACGGCGTGCAGTTCCACCCGGAAGTGACCCACACCCGTCAGGGTATGCGCATGCTGGAGCGCTTCGTGCGTGACATCTGCCAGTGTGAAGCCCTGTGGACCCCGGCAAAAATCATCGACGATGCCGTGGAGCGTATCCGCCAGCAGGTTGGTGATGACAAAGTGATCCTCGGCCTCTCCGGCGGTGTGGACTCCTCCGTAACCGCGATGCTGCTGCACCGCGCCATCGGTAAAAACCTGACCTGCGTCTTCGTGGACAACGGTCTGCTGCGTCTGAACGAAGCCCAGCAGGTTATGGACATGTTCGGTGACCACTTCGGTCTGAACATCGTTCACGTGGAAGGCGAGCAGCGCTTCCTGGACGCGCTGAAAGGCGAGAACGATCCGGAAGCGAAACGTAAAATCATCGGTCGCGTGTTCGTGGAAGTGTTCGACGAAGAAGCGCTGAAGCTGGAAGATGTGAAATGGCTGGCGCAGGGCACCATCTACCCTGACGTGATCGAGTCTGCGGCCTCCGCTACCGGTAAAGCGCACGTCATCAAATCTCACCACAACGTGGGCGGCCTGCCGAAAGAGATGAAGATGGGCCTGGTTGAACCGCTGCGTGAGCTGTTCAAAGACGAAGTGCGTAAGATCGGCCTGGAGCTGGGTCTGCCGTACGACATGCTCTACCGTCACCCGTTCCCGGGCCCGGGTCTCGGCGTGCGCGTGCTGGGCGAAGTGAAGAAAGAGTACTGCGACCTGCTGCGTCGCGCGGACGCGATCTTCATCGAAGAGCTGCACAAAGCTGACCTGTACAATAAAGTGAGCCAGGCGTTCACCGTGTTCCTGCCGGTTCGCTCTGTCGGCGTGATGGGCGATGGTCGTAAGTACGACTGGGTAGTCTCCCTGCGTGCGGTGGAAACCATCGACTTCATGACCGCGCACTGGGCGCACCTGCCGTATGACTTCTTAGGCCGCGTGTCTAACCGCATCATCAACGAAGTGAACGGCATTTCCCGCGTGGTGTATGACATCAGCGGCAAGCCACCGGCGACGATCGAGTGGGAGTGAGTCCGCTCCCGGCACTGTCTGGCACGATCTAGCAAGAAATACCTTGGAGCCCGCTTAATTGCGGGCTTTCGGCTTTTAGGTGCTGGCAGTTTTTGGCAGCTTTGTGCATCTATGTGGCATAGGATGGGGCATTCACTTAGCCAAGTGCTATGCTTGGCGTTCGATAACATATCGCCTCTGCCGAGGGGAGCATAGTATCAAATCCCACCATTCGCCCGATTTCATTCGTTTTTCCTACTTTTTTGATGTGTTTCTGAGCATGGTATTTTTTGAACGGAATCCGCGAACCCCAAGCCAAACCTAAAGAAAAACTCTACAAGGTGAATGACCGGGATAGGCTCTACGTGGTCGTCACGGCAGTGGGCTCGGTCTCCTTTCGCTACAACTACTCGATGAGTCGCTTGTGTCGGACTCGACCGACAAGCTGGCTAGCTCCCACTGGCAGAAGTCGGCCTCAACCTGGTGGGCACCGTGGCTCAAATAAAGATGATCAAGCTGGGCTACTTATCAAACCGCGCTACCAATCTCAATCTAGTGAGATATAAGTTTGTATGTATTTCTCATCATGGTGGAGTTTCTTATCCTTTAAAATTTCAATGGCCGGAACTGAAGTAGTGGTGTAACTATAAATCAAACTACCGCTACAAGCATGACCGATCAGCAACGATGTTTTCTCTATATTTATATCGCTGCGTTTAAAATTATTTTTGGTCATAATTTAACCCTCCAGTCAGAGTTGGCATGTAGGTGGTGATTTCTGGATATAACACGGTCGTGCTTGATGCTGCCAAAAACATATAACTGCAAAAAAGATGAAAGTGCAGATTTTTATTATCAACTGGCGTCAGGAAACGATTCTTTGCTGGGGATTTTTTGGTGGGAGGATACATCCATGATTTACCATTTGGATGCATATAGAGAGCGATTCCGTCTTCGACACTTAAAATCATATTATGCTTGTGATGATTCTTTACATCGGATTCGTACCAATCATCAATCTCATTAGCAAATGTTTTGGGATCAAAGTCAAAGGCCTCACATATAAGTATAGATAAAATTTGATCATATTCGATTTCTTCTCTATTGAAAGGATATGAAATTATTGAGGCATCTCTAAAAATCGGAGTCGCTGGGAGTGAAATGTCTGCCGTAGCTTTTACTCGCGCTAATTTGTTCAAAGCATCTCGCAGTCCTGCTTTGGACAGGCGACTCTTGACTTCTCCAATAGCGCAAACTCCTTCAATAGGAAAAAAACGCTGATGCTCATTCGATTCTATTCGCGGCACTGCCGACGGGGCATAAATCACGATGTCCGCTTGGGTAGAAATTTCCCCAGCTGAGTTCATTAGAAAACCTGTACCGATTTCAAGTCTTGCGGGCACGCACAACTTTAAGAATCCTCGAATAATTTCTTCCCTGTAGGTGCCAAATTCACCAGAGTGTATTAGTTTTCCCGTTTTTGGAGATACAAATGTTTGGCGTGAGGCAGCTGAAAAAGAATGCCTAAAGAGTTCGATTTTCTCATTCAAAAGCGCGCTAAATGCTGGGTTCATTAGTTGGCTCTATTCTATTTAAAACGATCTGGTTAACGGCGAAAACTGTCGAATTTTGCTCGACAGTAGCCCAATCATAGCGAAGCGCGCGCAAGTTCATCCACCAAAGAGATTAGATTTCTGCATCGAACTTCAAAGCTAGTCACATTCTGCGTTTAAATCTATTGTAAGTATACCGGTTTAGTTCCCTCCAATTTTTGAGATTTCCGATTTTCCCTCATCAGCTGGTGCGCTTTCGGCGTCAGGTTGTTAAGGGGGACGTGTGGGCGTTCGCTGTTGTATTCGTTCAGCAAGTTCTCTGTGACTTCCCTTGCCTCTTTCAGCGTTCTGAACAGATAAAAATCCAGGATTCCCGTCCGGTAGGTCCTGTTAAAACGTTCGATAAACGCATTCTGCATGAGCTTGCCTAGACTGATAAGTTCCTGGCAACAGCATGCTCTTCTGCCCACCGCCCAAGAGCCAGAGAGGTAAATTCCGAGCCGTTGTCCATGTGCATTTGAAGCGAAACCGTGTTTAACCTCTCTCACGCCCATTCATAATTTACCGATCATCAGTCTTCAAAGGAGGGGGAGGCTACCAATCCTTACACAACGGTGTCTATCCGGACGAAACAACCCATGACTTGGGGTAGATCACATCAGTGGCTGGTTGTGCTCGAATCAGACTTTTTATAAAAGATGGTATTTTTCATGGTACTGCCACATCATAACAATATAATATACTGATATAATTGTATTTTAATTTTCAATCAATAATTGAGTGTGAATAAGCCAGTAACCCAACCTGTTTTCTCATAAACAGGTAAAAGTATTAAAACCCTCTGTTAAACAGAGGGTTTTTTTGCCCGACCGGAACGTGAACTACTGGCTCATCTGCCGCGATTCACGGCAGCCGATACTGCGTCGCCATGCGCCGGGTGCCTGACCATACTGACGCTTAAAGCTGCGGTTGAAGGACTGCTGAGAGTCAAAGCCCAGCGCGATCGCCACGTTCAGAATCGGTTCATCGCTGTGGGCCAGGCGCTCAACCGATTTTTGCAGCTTTTGCGCGCGAATATATTCGGCGAGAGGGGAGCCGGTATGCTCTTTGAAAAGCCGCTGGAGGTGCCATTTCGAATAGCCGGCTCGCCTGGAGACGGTTTCAATGTCCAGACGGCTATCGAGGTTATTGTCGATCCAGTCGAGTAAATCGTGAATGAATGCACCCGTGTTCATTTTGCTTCCCCCTACGCCGCGCATTAAAAAGCATCTTTGTTTGTTGCACTTAAAGGTGACCCGTTTTTACATTAATTGCAAGTTTTATTGTTGCATTTAAATCCCTTCTCAAAACGCGTGATTTATCTTCGCCGCAAATAGCACATAAAGTGCAACAATTATTCTTGCACTTAATTAAGCGCCTTCCTACAATCGCCGCGATAGTGTATTCGCAACTGTTACAGTTTTGTGGCGATGAACGACACAAATGGCCTTCAGCCAGCTACCGGACAAAGGAAGTGGCGCGGCGCCTCCCGCTGCGTCTTGCCCGGCGGCTACAATAACCGGAATAAAAATAATGAGCCTGCAAAAAACCTGGGGTAACTTTCATCTGAGCGCGATGGGGGTGGTTTTACTCTCCGCGCTTCTCGTCGGGTGCGATGACAGCGTCGCGCAAAATGCCGCGCCGCAAGCGCCCGTTGTCAGCGCTGCTGACGTGGTGGTGAAATCCATTAGCCAGTGGGACAGCTTTAACGGTCGCATTGAAGCGGTGGAAAGCGTTCAGCTGCGTCCGCGCGTCTCCGGCTACATTGAGAAAGTGAATTACACCGACGGCCAGGAGGTGAAAAAGGGCGAGGTGCTGTTCACGATTGATGACCGAACCTATCGCGCCGCGCTGGAACAGGCGCAGGCGAACCTGGCGAGAGCCAAAACGCAGGCCAGTCTGGCGCGAAGCGAGGCTAACCGTACCGATAAATTAGTCAATACCAACGTGGTGTCCCGCGAAGAGTGGGAGCAGCGCCGTTCCGCCGCTACCCAGGCGCAGGCCGATATTCGCGCCGCGCAGGCGGCGGTAGACGCCGCGCAACTTAACCTCGACTTCACCAAAGTGACCGCGCCTATCGACGGTCGCGCCAGCCGGGCGCTGATCACCAGCGGTAACCTGGTGACGGCGGGCGACAGCGCCAGCGTGCTCACCACCCTGGTCTCGCAGAAAACGGTTTATGTCTACTTCGACGTGGACGAGTCAACCTACCTTCACTATCAGAACCTGGCCCGCAGCGGGCAGCGGGTGTCCGGCGATCATGCGGCGCTGCCGGTGGAGATTGGCCTGACGGGCGAGGAGGGCTATCCCCATCAGGGCAAAGTGGATTTCCTGGATAACCAGCTCACGCCGGGTACCGGAACGATCCGCATGCGCGCGCTGCTGGATAACTCACAGCGTCAGTTCACGCCTGGACTCTTTGCCCGCGTGCGTCTGCCGGGCAGTGCGGAATTTAAAGCCACGCTTGTTGATGATAAGGCGGTGCTGACCGATCAGGATCGTAAATATGTCTATATCGTGGATAAAGACGGGAAAGCGCAGCGCCGCGACATTACGCCCGGGCGTCTGGCCGACGGTTTACGTATCGTACAGCAGGGGCTGAATCCCGGGGATAAAGTCATCGTCGATGGTTTACAAAAAGTGTTTATGCCGGGTATGCCGGTTAACGCGAAAACCGTTGCCATGACCGCCAGCGCCGCCCTCAACTGATCCCTTACCTGAGAATCCAATCCATGGACTTTTCCCGTTTTTTCATCGACAGGCCGATTTTTGCCGCCGTACTGTCGATTCTGATTTTTATCACAGGATTAATCGCCATCCCGCTGCTGCCGGTGAGCGAATACCCTGACGTCGTGCCGCCAAGCGTGCAGGTGCGCGCCGAGTACCCGGGCGCCAACCCGAAAGTGATTGCCGAGACCGTGGCAACGCCGCTGGAAGAGGCGATCAACGGCGTTGAGAACATGATGTACATGAAATCCGTCGCGGGCTCCGACGGCGTGCTGGTGACTACCGTCACCTTCCGTCCGGGCACCGACCCGGATCAGGCGCAGGTTCAGGTGCAAAACCGCGTCGCGCAGGCCGAAGCGCGTCTGCCGGAAGACGTGCGGCGTCTGGGCATCACGACTCAGAAACAGTCGCCAACGCTGACGCTGGTGGTGCATCTGTTTTCGCCTGGCGGTAAGTACGATTCACTGTATATGCGTAACTACGCCACGCTGAAGGTGAAGGACGAGCTGGCGCGTCTGCCTGGTGTGGGGCAGATTCAGATTTTCGGCTCGGGTGAATACGCGATGCGCGTCTGGCTGGACCCGAACAAGGTCGCGGCCCGCGGGCTGACCGCTTCGGACGTGGTCACGGCGATGCAGGAGCAGAACGTGCAGGTGTCCGCCGGGCAGCTTGGCGCCGAGCCGCTGCCGAAAGAGAGCGATTTCCTGATCTCCATTAACGCCCAGGGCCGCCTGCATACCGAAGACGAGTTCGGCAACATTGTCCTGAAAACCACGCAGGATGGTACGGTCGTCCGACTGCGCGACGTTGCGCGTGTCGAGATGGGGTCCGGCAGCTACGCGCTGCGCTCCCAGTTGAACAATAAAGACGCGGTCGGGATTGGTATCTTCCAGTCGCCGGGGGCAAACGCCATCGATCTGTCTAACGCGGTACGCGCCAAAATGGACGAACTGTCCACACGATTCCCGGACGATATGAAATGGGCGGCGCCTTACGACCCGACGGTGTTTGTACGCGACTCGATCCGCGCTGTGGTGCAAACGCTGCTGGAAGCGGTGGTGCTGGTCGTGCTGGTGGTGATCCTGTTCCTGCAAACCTGGCGCGCGTCGATAATCCCGCTGATTGCGGTGCCGGTATCGGTAGTGGGCACGTTCAGTATTCTCTACCTGCTGGGCTTTTCGCTGAATACCCTGAGCCTGTTCGGGCTGGTGCTGGCGATTGGTATCGTGGTGGACGATGCCATCGTGGTGGTGGAAAACGTCGAACGAAATATCGAAGAGGGGCTCGCCCCACTTGCGGCAGCGCATCAGGCGATGCGTGAAGTGTCCGGACCGATTATTGCCATTGCGCTGGTGCTGTGTGCGGTATTCGTTCCGATGGCGTTCCTCTCCGGCGTGACCGGTCAGTTCTACAAGCAGTTTGCGGTAACGATAGCCATTTCCACGGTGATCTCCGCGATCAACTCGCTGACGCTCTCGCCAGCGCTGGCCGCGCTGCTGTTGAAGCCGCATGGCGCCCCGAAAGATTTCCCGACCCGGCTTATCGATCGTCTGTTCGGCTGGATTTTCCGTCCGTTTAACCGCTTTTTCCACCGCAGCTCGACTGGCTATCAGGGGCTGGTGGGCAAAACGCTCGGCCGACGCGGGGCGGTGTTTGTGGTTTATTTGCTGCTGCTTTGCGCTGCGGGCGTGATGTTTAAAGCCGTTCCCGGCGGGTTTATTCCGACGCAGGATAAGCTGTACCTGATCGGCGGCGTGAAAATGCCGGAAGGCTCGTCGCTGGCGCGCACCGATGCGGTGATCCGCAAAATGAGCGAAATCGGGATGAATACCGAAGGCGTGGATTATGCGGTCGCGTTTCCTGGCCTGAATGCGCTCCAGTTCACCAATACGCCGAACACCGGGACGGTCTTCTTTGGCCTGAAGCCTTTCGACCAGCGTAAACATACTGCGGCGGAAATAAACGCGGAGATCAACGCGAAAATCGCGCAAATCCAGCAGGGCTTTGGCTTCTCGATTCTGCCGCCGCCGATTTTAGGTCTGGGCCAGGGATCGGGCTATTCGCTGTACATTCAGGATCGTGCTGGTCTGGGCTATGGCGCGCTGCAAAACGCGGTGAACACCATGTCCGGGGCGATTATGCAGACGCCGGGGATGCATTTCCCTATCTCAACCTACCAGGCAAACGTTCCGCAGCTGGATGTACAGGTTGACCGTGATAAGGCGAAAGCGCAGGGCGTGTCGCTCACCGATCTCTTCGGGACGCTGCAAACCTATCTGGGCTCGTCTTATGTGAATGACTTCAACCAGTTCGGTCGCACCTGGCGCGTAATGGCACAGGCCGACGGGCAGTTCCGCGACAGCGTGGAAGATATCGCGAATTTACGCACCCGTAATAGCCAGGGTGAAATGGTGCCGATTGGCAGTATGGTGAAAATCACGACCACCTACGGTCCGGACCCGGTGATCCGCTACAACGGCTACCCGGCGGCGGATCTGATTGGCGATGCTGACCCGCGCGTGCTCTCTTCCGCGCAGGCGATGACGCAGCTGGACGGTATGTCTAAGCAGATCCTGCCGAACGGGATGAATATTGAATGGACGGACCTGAGCTTCCAGCAGGCCACCCAGGGCAACACGGCGCTGATCGTCTTCCCGGTCGCGGTGCTGCTGGCGTTCCTGGTGCTGGCGGCGCTGTATGAAAGCTGGACGCTGCCCCTGGCGGTGATCCTCATCGTGCCGATGACGATGCTCTCCGCGCTGTTCGGCGTCTGGCTGACCGGGGGCGATAACAACGTCTTCGTGCAGGTAGGGCTGGTGGTACTGATGGGGCTGGCCTGTAAAAACGCGATTCTTATCGTGGAGTTTGCCCGCGAGCTGGAAATTCAGGGCAAAGGCATTATGGAGGCCGCGCTGGAAGCGTGCCGCCTGCGTCTACGCCCGATTGTAATGACCTCTATCGCCTTTATTGCCGGGACCATTCCACTGATCCTTGGTCACGGGGCAGGGGCAGAAGTGCGCGGCGTCACCGGGATCACCGTGTTCGCCGGGATGCTGGGTGTGACGCTGTTTGGTCTGTTCCTGACGCCGGTCTTTTACGTGACGCTGCGTAAGTTCGTGACGCGCGGTAAAGCGGAAAGAGAGGTGTTGCCTGCGTAGGACGTAGCAGATAGCAAAAAGCCGCCTTCACAATGAAGGCGGCTTTTTTTTCGCAGTCTGTCAGGATTAGGGCGCTTTTTTATGCTGTGTGCAGAGTTCCGGCACCGGATCGCACCCGCTGGTATCGGCTTTTTTCACCTCTTCCAGCGCGCTGGCGACGGTATGGCGCGCTAAAACCGCTAACGAAGCCTGCTCCGCTTCATCAGCGATTGATTTGAAGTACCAGCAGGCGTTGGCGCTGACCACGCAGCGGGCCGGGACGTCAGGACGGGACGCCCACAGCTTTTTATCTTCAGTGACGGAGAGGTAGATATCACGCAGGGTAATCTCTTCCGCCGGGCGGCCAAGGTGAATAGAGCCGTTGCGGCCAAGCGTAGAGACGATAATGCCGTCGCGGGCGAGAGGAACCATTAATTTGCGGATAAAGCTCGGATTCGCTTCCAGGCCGTAAGCCAGGATTGCACTCGTCGAACGTTCACCCGATTGCTCCGCCATCGCTACGCTGAGAACCATCTGCAAAGCTGTCGGGAAGCGGTAATCTAACATTTTTCTGTCCTGGGTTGCGGTGAATCTTGTTCTTTTTGGCACCGCAGAGGTGAATAATCAGTAAGTAACAATATAACAAATACGGTAATTTTATTGAAGCAATCTGCGGCATACGTGAAGTAACGCTGCGCTGACACATGTCAGGACGTGTAGCGCCGCGTTTACGTTCATGCGAACGCCGGATTCGGGAAATCAACGGTCACCATAAGACCGCCTTCGGCTGACGTACTCAGATTGACCCTGCCGTTGTGTTGCTGCGTAACGGCTTTAACGATAGCAAGCCCCAGTCCACTCCCGCTTTGGGTCTGATTAGGATCGCGGAAAAATCTGTCGAACACGCGCTCCCACAATTCAACCGGAATGCCGGGACCCGCGTCTGAGACGCGCAGCTGAGCGGACTTGTCACGCGATTGCAGTTGTACCTCAATGCGTCCACCCTCAGGGCTGTACTTCACGGCATTCTCAATTAAATTGTCGATCAGCGATACCAGACGTTCCCGAATGCCTGTGATATGGATTTCATCATCGGCGATGAATTCAAACTCAATTCTGCGCCCGGACGCCAGCGGTTCCAGGGCAGCCATTCGCTCCTGAATAAGCGTAGTCAGCGGCACAGGCGACATCACCGTGCTGATGTGCGCTTCGCTGTGCATCATCAGCAGAAGCTGATTGACGAGACGCGCAGCACGGCTATTGCTGCGAACAATGCCCGCAAGCAGCTCCTGCTGGCTTTCGCTGATGACCCAGGACTGCAACGCCTCGACGTTGATCCGCATCGCGGCCAGAGGCGTACGCAGTTCGTGTGCGGCATCGGCAATAAACATTCTTTCCCTTTCGGCGCTTTCCCGCACCCTGGCCAGAAAGTCATTAATCGCGTCGACTGTCTGGCGAAGCTCCCTGTGTCTGGGGACGGCTTTTAAAGGCGAGAGATCGTCCGGCGTGCGCAATGAAATTTCATTCACCACCTTGTTCCAGGGGCGCATCGCGATGCGGATGGACAGCCACGCGGGGAACAGAAGAAAAGGGATGCATATCATCAGCGGCATGACGTAGTAGCCGCGCGAGTTCAGATAGATAAAGAAATTCCAGCTACCGGCAGGGGTAAAAAGGGTGACTTCCACGTCGGAGTGCGCGGATTTGAGGGTACGGCTCGTCCATTTATGGTCCTCACTCTGGACATGCTGCATGACCCCCAGACGGCTATTTTTTACCCCCGTCGGCGCACCATCCGAAGAAAAAATAATCTCGTTATTCTTGCGAACAATGAGGTTGATGGACAGCTCCGGATCTTCGCCGCCGCCATAGCCCTCCCGCAGCGCCTTGCTGAACGCTGCCAGCACAGCATCACGCGCCTGCGGACGATCGTCCATGCTCTCTACCAGGGAAAACAGGGTTTCGTAAGTCTCACTGCCCGTCAGTATGGGAGGGCTACGCAGGTCTTCCAGCAAAATGAAGGTTAAAAAGAGACACCAGAGCAACGTAAGCAGCAGCATCTGGGCGACCAGCATTCGCCTGACCAGCGTGGGAAGCCGGAGGTGGTGCCAAAAATTACGCATCAACCTGCCGCCTTCTGAACGGGTACGGTATCAATGACATACCCAACGCCTCTTACCGTTCGCACAAAACCATCGCCAATTTTTCGCCGCAGGTTACCCATATGCACGTCAAGCGCGTTGCTGAGGTTTTCTTTCGTGCCAAATATCCTTTCTTCCAGATACCGTCGCGTAAGCACGCGATCGGCGCGCAGCATTAACGTTTCAAGCAGCGCATATTCGCTTGCCGTCAGCTCAACGTGGCGTGCGCTCACCGTTACGCGACGCGTCGGAATATGAAGCGACAAACCGCGAATTTCTATTGCCTCATTTTCAAAACCGTAACTGCGCCGCGCAAGGGCTCTCACGCGCGCCAGCAGTTCGGCGAGAACAAAAGGTTTGACCAGATAATCGTCTGCACCTGCATCCAGCCCGCACAGGCGGTCCTGTAGCGTGCCTCGCGCCGTCAGGATGATGACGGGGACGCCCTTAAGCTGTTGACGCAGGCGCGTCATCAGGCTCATGCCATCGCCATCGGGCAGCCCCAGGTCGAGCAAAATAAGTTCCGGCACGCAGATCCCAAGCTGATGCAGCGCATCCTCTTTGCGGCGTACCCATATGACATCAAATCCTTGATCTGCAAGGGCGATACGCACGCCATTGCCGAGATCCAGGTCGTCTTCAATTAGTAGAATTTTCACATTGGTAACTGTATCAACAGTGCATGAAGAACAACTGAAGAAAAAACGGTAACAGGAATTCTACAGGGTTTACAGAACCTTCACGTGCTTCAGCATTTCTTCATTTACGGCTCATAAGAACCTTAGGGTAAGTATTCAGAATGAGCGCTCTGGCGTTTAACACCGCTTGTATCGCAATCATCTGAATCCAAAGGGCTTCTTTAATGAGAAACATCACACTGCGTAATAGTTTCCCCCGTTCACGCATCGGTCGCAGCATGAAAAGCATCTTGCCGGGGGCCGTCCTGGCGTTACTGGCCACCCCGGCACTGGCGACAGAGCAGCCTCAGGGCAACGTGTTAACCCTGGGTGGCGGCGTGGATGTTGCGCCACGCTATTCCGGTTCGGACAAGAGCCGGGTCTCTGCGGCTCAGGTGGTTGATTACGCGATGGCCAATGGTTTTTTTGTCAGCACCACGCGGGGGATCGGCTACGGCAACAGCTTTGGTAACCTGGACTACAACGCAGCGCTGAGCTATCGCGCAGGACGTAAGGATCGCGACGTAAGCAGCGATTCGATCGCCTCCGGCAGCGACGACCTGCGAGGAATGGGTGACATTAAAGGCTCAGCTATCGTTGTGCCAGGGCTGGGATACAGGGTGACTGACTGGCTGACCGTGCAGTTACAGGCAGAGGTCCCGGTTTCTGAGAGAGACAATGGTGAAGCTGTGCATTTCGGCATTGCCAGCCCGCTCTATACATCTCCGAAAAATGCGTTAACGCTGGCGCTGACCGGTAGCTGGGGATCCAGTAAGTATGTGCAAACCTACTACGGGGTGAATGCCGCCCAGTCGGCCGCATCGGGTTTTGCCCGACACGATGCCGGATCGGGAATATATGCGTATTCGCTGAGCCTGGACTGGACCCATAAGCTTACCTCCCGCTGGAGCCTGCTTGCCGCAGCTGGCGTTACGCAGCTGACGGGGGAGGCCGGCGATAGCCCCATTGTTCAGCGAAAAACGTCTCCTGTGGGAAGTTTGAAGGTGACGTACAGCTTCTGATGGTTCAGCGAGGGGGAAGGCGCGTTTGTGACAAAACCGCACATAACCCCGTTGCAGGAGCCGGAAGTGCATAAAGCCCGCAGGATGGCGTGGCCCGAAGTCGGACCGTTCATCATGCGGGCTTTTTTATCACTGTTGACCCGATAACGCCTGTTCAATCGTACGGGTAATGACGTCTGGCTGGCTGACCATCGATACATGGCTTGCCGCTACCTCCGTGGTGTTGGCGTTGATTTTCTTCGCCATTGCGCGCTCTAGCTCAGGATTGATCATCCGGTCATTTTTGCTGACCACATACCAGCTCGGTTTGTCATGCCAGGCGGCATGCGCGATTTTCTCCCCAAACGCATCGGCCTTAATGGGGCTCTGCGTCGCGGCAATCACGCTGCGCTCAACGTCCTTCACGTCAGGGGCGAAATTCTCGCTGACCGCTTTTATCGGCAGATATAAATACCCCTCTGTGGTTTTAGCGAGGCTGGCGCTCCCTGGCGGAGCAGGGAAGCTATTTGCCAGAGCTGCCGTCGACTGGCCGGAATCCGGCGCAAAAGCGGCAACGTAAACCAGTGACTTCACGCGGGCATTGTTTCCCGCCTCGCTGATTACCGTCCCGCCCCAGGAGTGACCGACCAGCACCACATCCCCATGAGCCCGGGCGATAGCACGCTGCGTGGCGGCGACATCATCTTTCAGAGACGTGAGCGGAAGTTGTACCGCAATGACCTCGGTATGGTGTTTTTGCAGCCGGGTAATCACCTTATTCCAGCTGCTGCCGTCGGCAAACGCCCCGTGCACCAGCACCACGCTGGCTTTCGTCTCTGCCAGCGCGCTGGTGGAAACCGCCAGCACCATCGCTGTTAATACAGACAATGCTTTCATAACAGGCTCCTTAAAAGTGATGAACCGCGGCGTGTGGCGGCACGGTGAATTCAACGGTTTTATAGTCGATGGGTTTATGCGTCGGGTCGGCAACGACGATCGTCACCTTGTGCTTTCCTGCGGGCAGCCCGACCAGGATCACCGGCTCGCCGCTGGTATCAGCCCAGTGCCAGGGCGCGTCATCCACCACAACGTGAATATGGCCGATACGCGGAGTGACTTTCAGCGCGTCGGGTCCAAATACAGGTTCAATGCGCAGGTTTTCGACACGGTACTGAATAAAGACCGCACCTTTACTTAGCGGTCCCGCCAGCGGCGGATCGACAATCAGTTTTGCTGGCGGCTGGGGGTGTTCAGGCGGGGCGACGGCGGCTGGACCGTTGACATCAGCGGCGCTCAGGCCATGCAACGGTGCGGCCATTGCGCCAGCAAAGGACGTCAGCGCAAATACAGGAAGCAGGAAATATCGACGAATCATCTGTTTCTCTCCTCATCAGTTTATTATGGCGAGGGATACAGAAGACCATTTTTATGTATCGGGGATGTTTGCTTTTGCGGGCGTGTTGTACCGGTTTGTCAGCGTAGCGCTCGGGATACAGTGCGATACAGTTTGTCTGCCGGGAGCAAACACGCTTTAGCGCTCGGGCGAATCCACCACAAGACCTGATTGCTGTGACTGAATTTTGTCCTGATGGTGATACCAGGCGCCAATGGAGGAATAAACAAAGCGGCCAAAGAAAAACAGGAAACTGATGAGCAGTATGATGCGGGTCATCCGGGTGTTAAATCGATGTCGTTTTCGCATACGCGTAGCCTGACTCACTTTCTTTGCCTGAGTATACCCTTTTGGGCGATGCGGCTATTAAGGCACAGCCGCAAGTCAGGGTCAATTCGGCGAAATGTAAAATAGCGTCAATGCTTACATTAATTTATGTTATTAAAAACAACGCTTTTATTTATCGCATTGATAATTACAGGAAAAATATTCAAAAAAAACGTAAGAAAGGTTTATTCAGATAAATTAATTTGATTTAGGTCAACCGCATCCCGTCGTTGATATTTAAAATCCCTCCTCCACTGTGCTTGCCAGGAATTTTCCAGGCAACGTGTACGTCAGGTTGGATGCCTGTCTTCATTTACCCTCTGGAGCGCAAGGGTTGTAAACGAGCATCTATGAATATTCACCACATCCTGAAGCAAAATAAAGACCGCTGGTGGGCACTTCCTCTTATTTTACCCGTCGTGTTACTCCCGGTGCTTAGTGTGGCTAATACCTTAACGCAGTTGGGCGACGGTATCGTTGCGCTCTATTATCTACCGCTCTCCTTTTTGCTGACGCTGATGTTATTCTTTGGCCTAGAAGCCCTCCCCGGGGTGGTGGTGTCGCTGTTTTTACGTTATTACCCCTCCGTTGGGTTATTTGAAGCCATGGCCGGCATTCTGCATTTTATCGTTCCTCTGGTGCTCAGCTGGGGCGGTTATCGCGTGTTTGCGCCCCGGCGCAATATGACCGCTTACGGTGACATACGCCTGATGGGGCAGCGTATTTTCTGGCAGGTGTTTTGCCCGGCAACGCTATTTCTGCTGCTGTTTCAGTTTGCGGTCTATCTCGGCGTCTATGAGAGCCGCCAGAGCCTCGCAGGACTGAATCCCCTCAATATTCGGACCCTTATTAACTATCAGGGGCTGCTGGTGAGCGGGCTGACGGGCGTGCCGCTAAGCTACCTGCTGATCCGCCTGATACGTCATCCGCGCTATATCAAGGGACTGATGTCCCAGCTCCGCGCGCAAATAGACAAAAAGGTGACGGCCTTTGAGTTTGTGGTGTGGTTTTTAGCCCTGGGCGGGTTGCTGGTCATGCTGCTGCTGCCCATGAATGCAAACAGTTCCATTTTCAGTACCAACTACACCTTGTCCCTGCTGATGCCCGTGATGCTCTGGGGGGCGATGCGCTTTGGCTACAAGCTGATGTCACTCATCTGGACGCCGGTCCTGCTGGTGTCGATTCACTTTTTTTATCACTACATTCCGGTGCAAGAGGGGTATGGCATTCAGCTGGCGATCACCTCATCCAGCTATCTGGTCTTTTCCTTCGTTGTGACGTACATGTCGATGCTGGCGACACGTCAGCGGGCCATCAATATTCGCTCCCGCAGTCAGGCTTTTCTCGATCCGGTGGTGCATATGCCCAACCTGCGGGCGCTGTCGCGCGAGCTGGCCAGTCATCCGTGGTCAGCGCTCTGTTTACTGCGCGTGCCCGAGCTGGAGGTGCTGGGACGCAATTACGGCGTGATGCTGCGGATCCAGTATAAACAGCAGCTGGCGCAATGGATAAACGGTACCCTTCAGCCCAATGAGCGAGTCTATCACCTCACGGGGTATGACATGGCGGTGCGTCTGGAGGCGGAGTCGCATCAACAGCGCATTGAAACGCTGGACGAGCATATCAAGCAGTTTGTTTTTATCTGGGATGGTATGCCGGTACAGCCTCAGGTCGGCGTGAGCTATTGCTATGTACGCTCACCCGTCAATCATCTCTATCTGGTGCTGGGGGAACTGGGCATCGTGGCCGATCTCTCCCTTTCTACCAACCACCCGGAAAATCTTCAGCAGCGCGGGGCTGTTCATTTGCAGCGTAGCCTGAAAGATAAGGTCGCGATGATGAGTCGTTTGCAGGCCGCGCTGGAGCAGGACGCTTTTACCCTGCTGGTTCAGCCTGTTCGCGGGCTGCGCGGTGATTGTTATCACGAGGTGCTGCTGCGAATGCGTGATGATAACGGGGCGCTGATCTTTCCCGAGCAGTTCCTGCCCATTGCACAGGAGTTTGGTTTATCGTCGCGTGTTGATTTATGGGTACTGGAGCATACGTTGAGTTTTCTGGCACAGCACCGCCAGCGTTTGCCGGGCCAGCGCTTTGCGATCAACCTCGCACCTTCTACCGCCTACAGGGCGCAGTTCCCGCTTGAAGTGAGCCGCCTGTTAGCCAAATACGCCGTTGAAGCGTGGCAGCTGATCTTTGAAGTGACCGAAAGCAGCGCCTTTGGTCATGCGGATCTGGCGGCGTCGACCCTCAGGAAATTACAAAAAATGGGCATCCGGATCGCCATTGATGATTTTGGCACGGGCTACGCCAGCTATGCGCGGTTAAAAAGCGTGGACGCAGACATTCTCAAAATCGACGGCGGCTTTATTCGCAATATTGTCAGCAACAGCCTGGATTACCAGATTGTGGCTTCCATTTGCCATCTGGCCCGGATGAAGAAAATGCTGGTGGTGGCGGAATATGTGGAAACGGAAGAGATACGTAGCGCGGTGCACGCGCTAGGTATCGATTATGTGCAGGGCTATTTGATTGGGTTGCCGGCTGAGCTTGATACGTTGCTCAACACGCAGCCTTCTCAGGAGACCGCCTGAGCCGTTACGCTGCCGCCTCAGAACTCTCTTCTTCAATCTTCAACAGCCAGCCGGTGACCGCTTCCCAGTACTGCTGCTCTTTTTCCAGATCCAGCAGCACCAGCGCGTTCTGGCTAAACCAGTCGTGCGGGAAGCTCAGCGTCCAGTGATAGTCATCCGTTTTTAGCTTCAGCGTCGGCGGCGTGGTGGTTGCCTGTCGCTGATTATTGAGCAACACGCCCAGGCGCAACAGCTGAATGAGCGGCAGGAACTGCTTTTTCTTAAATAACGTAAAGCGCGGCAGATCGTCGAGCTTGATGGCTTTGCGGTGATAGCGCACCAGCGTCGCCATCATGGATTGCTGCTCCTGGTTGAAGCCAGGCAGATCGCTGTTTTGCAGAATATAGGCTGAATGGCGATGCATTCCGCTGTGGTTAATGTTCAGCCCCACCTCGTGCAACATGGCGGCCCATTTCAACAGCGCGGCCAGCTGCGGATGCGCCAGCTTCGGATTCTGCTCCTCCCACTGCTCGTACATCTGAACCGTGGTTTCGAGCACCCGTTTCGCCTGTTCGCGGTCGATGTTGTACTGGTTGGCCAGGCTCTGCGCGGTGCGGCTGCGAATATCCTGATGACGGAAACGGCCTTCCATCTCATACAGCACGCCTTCACGCAGGGCGCCGTCAGAGAGGCGCAACTCTTTGATCGCCAGCGCGTCAAACACGCCGCAGAGGATCGCCAGCCCCGGTACGAACACGGCTTTACGTTCGTCGGACAGACCCGGCAGATTCAGGGCGTCGAAGCTCTTATGCTTAAGCACCTCTTCGGTGAGTTTCACCAGGCGCTCAGGCGTAATAAAGCCGTCTTTTTCACCCATTGCCAGCAGCACTTCATGGGCCGCTTTAATCGAACCCGATGCGCCCAGCGCCACGTTCCAGCCCTGAATACGGTATTGCCAGGCCAGATTTTCCAGTTTTTGTACGGCGGCCATGCGCGCGCGCTGGAAGTTTTCGCGGGTGATGACGCCGCCCGGGAAATACATCTGCGCGAAGCTGACGCAGCCCATACGGCGGCTTTCCACCAGACGCGGCTCGAAATCCTCGCCAATCACCAGTTCCGTGGAACCACCGCCGATATCAATCACCAGCTTGCGGCCTTTTTCCGGCTGCGTATGCTCCACGCCCATAAAAATCAGGCGCGCTTCTTCGTTACCGGAGATGATCTCAATCGGGTAGGGGATAACCTTTTCCGCGCGCTTAAGAAACTCCGGCGCGTTCAGCGCCTGGCGTAGCGTATGCGTCCCGACGATGCAGACGCTGGACGGCGAAAAGCCTTGCAGACGTTCTGCGAACAGCGACAGACAGTTCAGCCCGCGCTCCATGGCCTCTTCGCTCAGCATGTTACGCGCGTCGAGACCATCGGCCAGATGCACACGCTGCTTCAGACGACCGATGATCTGCATCGCGCCATCCACCTCGCGGGCGATGACCATATGGAAACTGTTTGAGCCAAGATCGACCGCGGCGAACTCCTGCGGGCGTGGGGTATTATCGTTTATTGGCATAGGTTAATCGGATTGCTCAAGTGATTTAATGTAATCGTAAATCGCCAGCTGCGAGCGCACTTTACGGCGGTTGCCGCGCGGTACATAGCGATTACTGAGTTCTTTGTCGATATAACGTGCTTTCACCGTATCGCTGAACAGGATCTCGATAATGTCCAGGATACGCTGCTTCAGGCGAGGATCCAGCAGCGGTGCCGCCACTTCAATACGGTAATCAATGTTACGCGTCATCCAGTCGGCGGACGAGAGGTATACGCGCTTATCACCGGCGTTATCGAAAATATAGACGCGATCGTGTTCAAGATAGCGATCCACAATGCTGATCACGCGGATATTGTCGCTGATGCCTTCCAGTTCCGGAATGAGCGAGCACATGCCGCGAATGAGCAGATTTACCGGAACGCCGGAGCTGGAGGCCGCGTACAGGCGGTCCACCAGCCCTTTGTCCACCAGATTGTTGAGCTTCAGCGTGATGCCGGACGACAAGCCGTTCTGCGCATTGGCAATCTCTTTATCGATCATATCGTACAGCAGGCGCCGTGAGTTCTGCGGTGACACCAGCAGATAATCGAAGCTCACCGGGCGGTACGGGTTCTCAATGAAGTTGAACACCCGACGCACTTCGTTGGTGATGCGGGCATCGGCAGTCAGCAGCGAATAGTCGGTGTAGATTCTCGCGGTTTTCTCGTTAAAGTTCCCGGTACCGATATGGGCGTAGCGCACCACGTCGTCGCCCTCTTTACGGGAGATCAGGAACAGCTTGGCGTGAATTTTCAGCCCTGGCGCGGAGAAGATGACGTGTACGCCCGCTTCCGTCAGTCGGCGCGCCCAGTGGATGTTGGCCTCCTCGTCGAAGCGAGCCTGGAGCTCAACCACCACGGTCACTTTCTTGCCGTTGTGCGCCGCGTGGATCATCGCATCGATGATACGGGAATCTTTCGCCACGCGATAAATGTTGATTTTGATCGCCAGCACGTTCGGATCGAACGAGGCCTGACGCAGCAATTCCAGCACGTGTTCAAAGGTGTGATACGGATAGTAGAGCAGCACATCCCGTTCGCGGATGGCGTCGAACCCGTTGCGGAACTTATCGAACCAGATATGGCGCAGGCGCGGCAGCGGTTTGTTCACCAGATTGGCCTTGCCGACGTTCGGGAAGCCAATGAAATCTTTAAAGTTGTGGTAACGCCCACCGGGGATAATGGAGTCGTAGCGGGAGATGGTCAGCTTATCGCGCAGCATCTCCACCATCGCGTCCGGCATATCGCGTTGATAGACAAACCGCACCGGCTCCGCCGTCAGGCGCTGCTTGAGGCTGGAAGACATCAGCTCCATCAGGCTGGCCTCCATCTCATGCACCAGATCGTACTCGGCGTCACGGGTCATCTTCATCGAGTAGGCGTTGAGCGCGTCGTAATCGAAGAAGCCTTTGAAGATATCGTCCAGGCAGTAGCGCAGGATGTTATCCAGCAGGATCATCGGCTTACGCCGGCGCGGGGTTTCCGGCGGCAGGTTTACAAAGCGTGGGACTTTATCAGACGGTATTTCCAGCAACGCGTAGTTAATGGTCTCACCACGAATGATTTCTACCGCCAGATAGGTGTAATCATCTTTCAGGAACTGCACCAGATCGGTTTCACGGTTGATCAGAATCGGGGTAATGTGCTGGCGCAGATAATGTTTGAAATAGTGGCGCAGCCAGTTTTGCTGATTCGCGGAGAGCTGGCGTTCGTTGATCAGGAAGATTTGGTTGCGTGCCATTTCCAGCAGCAGCTCGTTATAGAGGCCATCAAATTCCTGATCGGCTTTCATGACGCGAGACTGGATTTTTCCAAGCAGATGCCGCGAGTGGGAGTTTAAGCCCTGTTCTTCGCTGATGATGATTCGGCGTTTCAGTTCGGCGAAGCGAACCTTGTAGAACTCATCCAGATTGTTGGAATAGATGCCTAAAAAACGCATACGTTCAATCAGCGGGTTGCTTTTATCGGCCGCTTCCTGAAGTACACGTTCGTTGAATGCTAACCAGCTTAGCTCTTTCTCGATGTATAACTTTTCCTGACCCATTACAGCTCACACTCCAGTTCAATCACAGGACGTGGTAAATCCGTCTCGTCCTTATTATGGCGAGCATTTCCACGATATGTCCAACAGTGCCAGAAAAGTATGACAGTTATTTTTTTGTTGGGGAATTTAGAGGGTTGGGGGAGGGGGGGCGGGTGGCGCTGCGCTTACCACGACCTACGGGACCGTAGGCCCGTGCAAGCGAAGCGCCGCCGGGCAATTCAAACAGACTACTCTTCAGCCGCATAACCCTGCGGGGGCAACTTCACGCCGTCCAGCCAGGCTGCGCCGTTGCGCATCTCCAGACGTCCATCGACAAACCAGCTTACCACCAGCGGATAAATGGCGTGTTCCTGCGTCTGCACTCGTTCGGTCACGTCGTCTTCGTTGTCGCCGTCAAAGACCGGTACTTTTGCCTGCAAAATCACCGGACCACCGTCCAGCTCGTCGGTGACGAAATGCACGGAGGTACCATGCTCCTCATCGCCGTTCTCCAGCACCTGACGATGGGTGTGCAGACCGGGGTATTTTGGCAGCAGGGAAGGGTGGATATTGAGCAGTCGTCCGGCGTAGTGTGCAACAAAAGCCGGGCTCAGGATGCGCATGTAGCCTGCCAGCACCACCACGTCAGGCGCGTAGGCGTCAATCTCCTGCACCAGCTCACGGTCAAAGGCTTCACGCCCGGCGAACTGGCTGGCTTCCAGCGCGTGCGCAGGAATGTTCGCTTCCCGCGCGCGCTCAAGGCCGAACGCATCGGCCTTGTTGCTGAATACTGCCCGAATGGTGCCATTGATTTTCTTCTGTTTGCAGGCGTCTATGATTGCCTGCAAATTGCTTCCGTTGCCGGAAATGAGCACCACGATGTTTTTCATTCAATGACCACACGCTGTTCGGAATCGGAAGCTTTAATCGTACCGATTTTCCACGCGTTTTCACCTTTTTCTGTCAGCAGCTTAACCGCTTTATCCGCTTCGCTGGCGGGCAGGGCGATAACCATGCCCACGCCGCAGTTAAAGGTGCGGTACATTTCGTGAGAGCTCACGTTGCCTGCGGTTTGCAGCCAGTTGAAGACGGACGGCCACTGCCATGAGGATGCGTCGATCACCGCCTGGGTGTTGTCCGGCAGCACGCGCGGAATGTTTTCCCAGAAGCCGCCGCCAGTGAGGTGAGCGATGGCGTGCACGTCAACGTTCTCAATCAGCTCCAGCACGTTTTTCACGTAGATGCGCGTCGGGGCCAGCAGGTGATCGGCCAGCGGTTTGCCGTCCAGCTCGGTGGTCAGCGGGTCGCAACCGCTCACTTCGAGGATTTTACGCACCAGAGAGTAGCCGTTGGAGTGCGGACCGCTGGAGGCCAGCGCAACCAGCACATCGCCGTCAGCCACTTTGCTGCCGTCGATAATTTCTGATTTTTCTACCACGCCGACGCAGAAGCCTGCGACGTCATAATCTTCCCCGTGATACATGCCAGGCATTTCCGCGGTTTCACCGCCGACCAGCGCACAGCCGGATTGCAGGCAGCCTTCGGCGATACCGTTAATGACGCTGGCTGCGGTATCCACGTCCAGCTTGCCGGTCGCGTAGTAATCGAGGAAGAACAGCGGCTCGGCGCCCTGTACCACCAGGTCGTTGACGCACATCGCCACCAGATCGATACCAATCGTATCGTGACGCTTAAGATCCATCGCCAGGCGCAGTTTTGTACCGACACCATCCGTACCCGAGACCAGCACAGGTTCACGATATTTTTGCGGCAGCGCGCACAGTGCGCCGAATCCACCCAGGCCACCCATCACTTCCGGGCGGCGGGTTTTTTTCACCACACCTTTGATTCGGTCAACCAGCGCATTACCTGCGTCAATATCAACACCGGCATCTTTGTAGCTGAGAGAAGTTTTGTTGGTCACGGCTTAAATCCCCACGCAATTGCATAGCTAGTAAGAAAAATCGGCGCAATTCTAACAGTCCAGGCAAACGTTTGCGAGCCTATTCTCGGCGCGGGGATCTTTTTTTCTGTGCGGGCTGTCCAGGGCAACAAACTTGACTCTGTTCACGAAAATGAAACCGGTTTCGGCGATCTGCTTGCAACGGCTATCCCCTTTGCACATCATCAAACTGAAACCGGTTTCTGTAACTGTTTTTGCAGAAAATAACGCAGAATGAGGGATAGCGAATGTCAGGATTTAAAGCAGGTTTTCTGTGGGGTGGGGCCGTTGCGGCGCACCAGCTTGAAGGCGGCTGGAAAGAGGGCGGCAAGGGCGTGAGCGTTGCCGATGTCATGACGGCAGGCGCCCACGGGGTACCGCGTGAAATCACCAACGGCGTGCTGGAGGGGAAAAATTACCCAAACCACGAAGCCATCGACTTCTATCACCGCTATAAAGAAGACATCAAACTCTTTGCCGAGATGGGGTTCAAATGCTTCCGCACCTCCATCGCCTGGACGCGTATCTTCCCGAAAGGCGACGAGCTGGAGCCGAACGAAGCGGGACTCAAATTCTATGACGATCTTTTTGACGAGTGCCTGAAGCACGGCATCGAGCCGGTGATCACGCTTTCCCACTTCGAGATGCCTTTCCACCTGGTGACGGAATACGGCGGCTGGCGCAACCGTAAGCTGATCGACTTCTTTGTTCGCTTCGCGAAGGTCGTTTTTGAGCGCTACCAGCATAAAGTGAAGTACTGGATGACCTTTAACGAGATCAATAACCAGGCCAACTTCCACGAAGACTTTGCGCCGTTTACCAACTCCGGGCTGAAATATGCGCCGGAAGAAGATCGCGAGCCGGTGATGTTCCAGGCGGCGCACTATGAGCTGGTGGCCAGTGCCCTGGCGGTGAAGGCGGGGCGCGAGATCAACCCGTCACTGCAAATCGGCTGCATGATTGCCATGTGCCCCATCTATCCGCTGACCTGTGCCCCGGACGATATGATGATGGCGATGAACGCCATGCATCGTCGCTACTGGTTCACCGACGTTCACGTGCGCGGCAAGTATCCGCAGCATCTGCTCAACTACTTTGAACGTCGCGGCTTCGCGCTGGATATCACCGAAGAAGATAAAGTGGCGCTGACGCAGGGCTGCGTGGATTACATCGGGTTCAGCTACTACATGTCTTTCGCCACCAAAGCGACGGCGGACAACCCGCAGCTGGACTACGACGAGAGCAAGAGCCTGGTCTCTAACCCGTACGTGCAGAAATCGGACTGGGGCTGGCAGATTGACCCGGTGGGGCTTCGCTACTCCCTCAACTGGTTCTGGGATCACTACCAGCTGCCGCTGTTTATCGTTGAGAACGGCTTTGGCGCGATCGACGTGCAGGAGAGCGACGGCACGGTGAACGACCAGTACCGCATCGACTACCTTTCCGCGCATATCCGCGAGATGAAAAAAGCGGTGGTGGAGGATGGCGTAGATCTGATGGGCTATACCCCGTGGGGCTGTATCGATCTGGTCTCTGCCGGCACCGGCGAGATGAAAAAACGCTACGGCTTTATCTTTGTCGATAAAGATAACGAAGGTAACGGCACGCTGAACCGCAGCAAGAAGAAATCGTTCGACTGGTATAAGCAGGTGATTGCCAGCAACGGAGAGCAGCTATAATTGCCCGGTGGCGCTGCGCTTACCGGGCCTACGGGATGTGTAGGCCGGGTAAGCGTTAGCGCCACCCGGCATAATCCCGCCCCCAAGCCGGAGCCCAGCCTCCGGTTTTTTTGTTTTTGATTGATATACGTCAAGCAAGATGGGTATGGCGCAATCCGAAAAAAGCGGTATAATCCCGCGATTTTTTTGCGGATGCCACCTCAGAGGAGAAAGAGAATGAAGATTGTGGAAGTGAAACACCCACTCGTTAAACACAAGTTGGGCCTGATGCGTGAGCATGACATCAGCACGAAGCGTTTTCGCGAACTGGCTTCTGAAGTGGGTAGCCTGCTGACCTACGAAGCGACCTCTGATCTGGAAACGGAAAAAGTGACCATCGAAGGCTGGAACGGTCCGGTACAGGTTGAGCAGATCAAAGGTAAAAAAATTACCGTGGTGCCAATCCTGCGTGCGGGTCTGGGCATGATGGAAGGCGTACTGGAGCACGTCCCAAGCGCGCGTATCAGCGTGGTGGGTATCTACCGTAACGAAGAGACGCTTGAGCCGGTCCCGTACTTCCAGAAGCTGGTCTCTAACATCGACGAGCGTATGGCGCTGGTGGTTGACCCGATGCTGGCGACCGGCGGTTCGATGATCGCCACCATCGACCTGCTGAAAAAAGCGGGATGCAGCAGCATCAAAGTGCTGGTGCTGGTTGCGGCGCCGGAAGGTATCGCGGCGCTGGAAAAAGCGCACCCGGACGTTGAACTCTATACCGCGTCTGTCGACCAGGGACTGAACGAGCACGGGTACATCATCCCGGGGCTCGGCGATGCCGGCGATAAGATTTTTGGTACTAAATAATCGAATAACGATAAAGAAGCCGACTTTGATAGTCGGCTTTTTTTTGAATAAAAACCAACAATGACACTCAGAGGAAAACACTATGACGCGCCGTGCTATCGGGGTGAGTGAAAGACCGCCGCTTTTACAGACAATCCCGCTTAGTTTGCAGCACCTGTTCGCCATGTTTGGCGCAACCGTGCTGGTGCCAATCCTGTTTCACATTAACCCGGCTACCGTGCTGCTGTTTAACGGCATCGGTACGCTACTTTACCTCTTCATCTGTAAAGGCAAAATCCCGGCCTATCTCGGGTCGAGCTTCGCGTTTATCTCCCCGGTTCTGCTGTTGCTGCCGCTGGGTTATGAGGTCGCGCTGGGCGGCTTTATCATGTGCGGCGTGCTGTTCTGCCTGGTCTCCTTCATCGTGAAGAAAGCCGGTACCGGCTGGCTGGACGTGATGTTCCCGCCTGCGGCAATGGGGGCCATCGTTGCCGTCATCGGCCTGGAGCTGGCGGGCGTGGCGGCGAACATGGCCGGGCTGCTGCCTGCGGACGGTCAGTCACCGGATTCTACAACCATTATTATTTCGCTGGTGACGCTGGGCGTGACGGTTTTCGGTTCCGTCCTCTTCCGCGGCTTTATGGCGATTATCCCGATCCTGATCGGCGTGCTGGCGGGTTACGCGCTCTCCTTCGTGATGGGCGTTGTGGATACCACCCCGATTGCCGAGGCGCACTGGTTCGCGCTGCCAACCTTCTACACCCCGCGCTTTGAATGGTTCGCCATTTTCACTATTCTGCCTGCCGCGCTGGTGGTGATTGCTGAGCACGTCGGCCACCTGGTGGTGACGGCGAACATCGTGAAGCGCGACCTGATCCGCGACCCGGGCCTGCATCGCTCCATGTTTGCCAACGGTTTCTCCACCATCATCTCTGGTTTCTTCGGCTCCACGCCAAACACGACTTACGGTGAGAATATCGGCGTAATGGCGATCACCCGCGTCTACAGCACCTGGGTTATCGGCGGCGCGGCGATCATCGCCATTCTGCTCTCCTGCGTTGGTAAACTGGCGGCGGCGATCCAGATTATCCCGGTTCCGGTGATGGGCGGCGTTTCCCTGCTGCTGTACGGGGTGATCGGTGCCTCCGGTATTCGCGTGCTGATTGAATCCAAAGTGGATTACAGCAAGGCGCAGAACCTGATCCTGACCTCCGTTATCCTGATTATCGGCGTGAGCGGCGCGAAGGTGCACATCGGCGCGGCAGAGCTGAAGGGTATGGCGCTGGCGACCATCGTCGGCGTCGGCCTGAGCCTGATTTTCAAGCTGATCTCGGTGATCCGCCCGGAAGAGGTGGTGCTGGACGCAGACGAAAGCGAAAAAGCGCCACATTGATCGTCATGCCGGGCGAAGGATCGCCCGGTTCTCTCCTTGCAGGTTCCGTGTTAAACTCCATTCCGATTTTATGTAAGATCTCTGGTTGAGGTATTTCTGAACGGACCGGCACAGCTCTCTCTGCCACTTTATCTCCCTGACGACGAAACTTTCGCGAGTTTCTGGCCGGGTGATAACCCCTCTTTACTGGCTGCACTGCAAAACGTGCTGCGCCAGGAACACAGCGGATACATCTATATCTGGTCACGCGAAGGCGCGGGACGCAGCCACCTGCTGCATGCCGCCTGTGCGGAGCTTTCGGCGCGCGGTGACGCGGTAGGCTATGTGCCGCTGGATAAACGCACCTGGTTTGTGCCTGAGGTGCTGGAGGGCATGGAACATCTTTCCCTGGTCTGCATCGATAATATCGAATGCGTGGCGGGGGACGAACCGTGGGAAATGGCGATCTTTAACCTCTACAACCGCATTCTGGAGTCGGGCAAAACCCGGCTGCTGATCACCGGCGATCGTCCGCCGCGCCAGCTCAATCTGGGGCTGCCGGATCTGGCGTCTCGTCTGGACTGGGGGCAAATCTACAAGCTGCAACCGCTGTCGGATGAAGACAAACTCCAGGCGCTTCAGCTGCGCGCTAAGCAGCGTGGGTTTGAGCTGCCGGAGGACGTGGGTCGGTTCCTGCTTAAACGCCTGGACAGGGAAATGCGCACGCTGTTTGACACGCTCGATCAGCTCGATCGCGCGTCTATTACCGCGCAGCGCAAGCTAACCATTCCGTTTGTGAAAGATATTCTTAAGCTTTGAGTTTTTTGCCCGTTGGCGCTGCGCTTACCGGGCCTACGAAAACCCGTCATACCTTGTAGGCAGGGTAAGGCGCAGCCGCCACCCGGCTAAAGATCCCCCAACAAGTGCTCCACCAGCAGCGGAATCGGCCTTCCCGACGCCACGCTTCGTCCGCTTTCACGCCACAGTGCCGTACCGCTGATGTCCAGATGGGCCCACGGAATGGTCGGCGGGCAGAAGTGATGCAGCAACCACGCCGCCGAGGCGCTGATTGCCGCATTGTTGGTCGGCGTGTTGCACAGGTCGGCGATGGCGCTGTCGGTCTGTTTTTTCAGCCGGGCGTCCAGCGGCAGGGACCACACTTCGTCACCACTGCGCTTACCCGCCAGCGTCAGCGCCGCGCGCAGCGGTTCATCTTGCGTCATTAATCCGCTCAATTCATAGCCCAGCGCTTTCACCACCGCTCCGGTTAAGGTCGCCATATCAATGATATAGTGCGCCTGCGGATGGCGCTGACTCGCCCAGGCGATAGCGTCTGCCAGCACCAGCCGGCCTTCGGCATCGGTATTGTTGATTTCAACGGTGGTGCCGTTGCAGGCCATCGCCACCGTGCCGGGCTGCATGGCGTCGGGGCCGATGGCGTTTTCCGCCAGCGCCAGCACGCCCATGATGCGCACGGGTAATTTCAGCTCCGCAACGGTCAGCATCAGCCCGAGCACGTTAGCCGCGCCGCACATGTCATATTTCATGGTGTACATGCCCGCGCCTTCCTTCAGCCACAGGCCGCCGGTGTCGAAGGTAATGCCTTTTCCCACGTAGCAGCGCACCGGGCCATCAGACACGCCGTTATAGTGAATAGCGAGCAGACGCGGTGGGCAGGTCGCCCCTTTGCCAACGGCGTGCAGTAGCCCCAGCCCCTGCTTAACAATTTGCTTTTCATCCAACACCTCGCAGCGCAGGGCAGGGCTGGCGGCACACAGTTTTTGCGCCTCTTCCACCACAAACTGCGGCGTGCAGCGGTCGGACGGCATATCCGCCAGACGTCGCGCCGCAACCATGCCGAGCGCAATGGTCTGCTGCTGGCGGAAGGTCGTCTCCAGCTTCGCCTGCTGTTCCGGCAGGCAAAGGGCAGTGATGCAGGTAAGACGCAGCGCTTCGTCCGTCTTCTTCAGCTTCAGGTCACTGAGCCTGTGCGCCTGATTAAAGAGAAAACGCAGTACCTGCGCCAGCACCACATCGTCAATATCCGTCACGTCCAGCACGAGTTCGGCGCTGGCGGGGGCGGCAAGCAGCGGTCGCAGGGCGGTGAGCAACCCTTCGGTCAGGGCGTCATGCCAGAGCGCATCCGGAAACAGGGTGATGCGGGCAAACGGCGCGCAGCCAAAGCGCGCATCCGCGACGGTGCTCTGCTGGCGCATTTCAGCGACAAGAGCGCTTTCCGGTATCAGGGAACTGTCAGCGCGCGCAATCAAATGGCTTTGCGGCTTCGCGTCTGAAAGCGCGTTGATAAACTGGTATGTGATCATCATGACTCCTCAATCGGTGCGCGGATCCGCGCGGCATAGGCCTGCATCCACTCCTCATCTACCGCGTGATAGTGCGTTTTCTCCCGCAGGCGTTCAGTACGGAAAACGGTGAGGGGCTGGCGAGCCGTCGCCACCACAAACGAGAAGGTTTTGATGTTGGTTGCGGCGCCAAATTCTCCTTTGCTGTTCATGCACACCACGGAGAGATCGCCCGCGCGACCGAAGCGCGACATCAGCTTGTCTTCCAGTTCGAACACCACCGAATCCGCCGCCTGCTGCGGCGTCATCCCTTGCGCCATCCGGCGAACGATTTCGTAGCTGGTACAGCCCTTCATCAGATCTTCACCGACGCCCGTGGCGGTGGCCGCGCCGGTTTCGCTGTCGCAGTAAAAGCCGGAGCCGATGATGGGTGAGTCACCGAGGCGACCGCGTTTTTTCATAAACAGGCCGCTGGTGGAAGTGGCGACGCTCATCGATCCCTGTTTATCGAGGCCAATGATGCCGACGGTGTCATGTCCGTCGTAGGGGCTTAACCCCTTGTCCAGCGTTTCGCGGCAGCGCTTACGGTAGTGTTGCATGGCCCGATCCGTGAGCATGGTTTTGTCGGCAAAGCCCTGGCTCAGCGCCCATTCGCGCGCGCCCTGGCCGACCAGCAGGCTGTTATAGCGCTGGCGGCTGAGCGCGTGCGCCACGCGTACCGGGTTGGCGATATCCACCAGATTGCCCACGGCGCCGAACGCCAGCGTGTCGCCGTCCATATAGGCCGCGTCCAGCTCTACCTCGCCGTTCTCGGTCGGCAGCCCGCCGTAGCCGACGGATTTATAAAACGGAAAGTCCTCCACGGCGGCGACGGCATCGACTACCGCCGCAGCGACCGGTTTCCCGGCCGCCAGGGCAGACGCAGATTCCGTTATCCCTTCAAGCGCCATTCGCCAGGTTGCGATAATTCCCCACATGCTTTACTCCTGTTTTGCAAGGGTGGTGTCGGTTTGCGTAGCGGTAGTCAGCTCCGCGGCGCGGTACTGTTTATCCACGATACGCATGAAAGGCAGGTACAGCATGGCGCCAATCAGCAGGTTGATCAGCTGCATCACGCTGCCGCTCAGGTGCCCGGTGACGATAAAGCCGCTGATAACCGGCGGCAGCGTCCAGGGGATAAACACCCCGGTGGTGACGGCGACCGCACCAATTTTCATCGCCGCATACTGCACGGTGACCAGCACCAGCGGCACCAGATTGAACGGGATGAGCATGATCGGGTTCATGATCACCGGCAGGCCAAAGAGAATCGGTTCGTTGATGTTAAACACCGACGCGCCCGCACCGAGGCGTGCTACTTCGCGCATGTTTTTGCTGCGGGCGAAAATCAGCATCGCAATCACCAGCGACAGCGTGGCGCCCGCGCCGCCCATCCAGATCATGTCAAAAAACTGTTCGGTGATGATGTGCGGCGGCGTCGTTCCCGCCTGGATCGCGGCGATGTTGTCGGTCTGGTTCTCCATCCACAGCGGGCGAATAATCCCGTTGATCATCGAACCGGAGTTAATGCCCACTGACCACAGAATGGTGATGCTGAATACGGTCATCAGCGCCCCGAAATAAGAGGTGCCGTAGTGGCGCACCGGGGTGGCAACCACTTCATAAATAAACTGGTGGATGGTGTGATAGTGGGTGTTTTCAAAGATGATGCGGATAAGCAGCACCAGAATCATCACCAGCAGGGCCGGGATCAGGGCCGCGAACGACTCCTGCACCGCCGGAGGCACGCCGTCCGGCATTTTGATGACCAGCTTTTTGCGCTTCAGCCAGCAGAACAGTTCCGTCCACAGCAGGGAACCGATCATCGCCACGAACAGCCCTTTGCTGCCAATCCACTCTACCGGCATCACGGTAATGCCGCCGTTTTCCGCCACTTTGATAAAAGGCGTCAGGATCAGAAACGCGACCAGCGCCAGGATGCCGCAGGAGATGCGGTCTTCACCATAATGCTCAGCCAGGCGGTAGGCCACCAGGAAGCTGATAAACAGCGACATGGTTGAGAACACCGCGTTAAACGGGATCTCTATAATTGCACTCCAGCTCTCACCAAAGGCCTGAGACATAAACTGCTGATAGGCCTGATTCGGGAAGGAGGAGATCACCAGCAGAATAGAGCCGACGATGATAAACGGCATGAATGACACGTAGGCGCCGCGAATGGCCCCAAGATGACGCTGCTGGGCCGTTTTCGCCGCCAGCGGCATCAGTTTTGCTTCAAGAAATCCCAGAACATTGTTCATTGTGAACTCCGTACAAGATTGAGGGGTGTTGTTTATGTTATGTCTGTGGATTATCAGTGAAGCGCGGCGAGCGAAAGGTGAAATTGGTCACAAAGCATTCGCTGCTCTGATATAAATCTCATAAGATTAGTTCCGGAGAGACGCGATGGAAATCAAACTGCATGCCAACGCCACCACCACGCCGCGTATCCGTCGTTATCTTCAGCAGTCAGATAAAAGCGACAGGGAACTTGCCGTTGAGCTGGGGATCTCGGTCACCACCGTCAGGCGCTGGCGCAACCGCGACCAGGTTTCGGATAACCACACCACGCCAAAAGTGATACACAAAGCGCTGAGACAAGAGCAGGCGACACTGATAAATGCCCTGCGGGATATCACCGGGGCACCGCTGGACGATCTGCTGCTGCTGGTGAATGACGGACTCGGGATCGCCGTTTCCCGCGCGACCCTGAACCGCTACCTCAAACCAGCTTCAGTAAAACAAAAGGGGGCGTCGTTGCAGGGCAAAAAGGCGCTGAAGGCCGGTATCATGCCGCAGAAGCTGTTTCTGCATCATCAGCCGCTGTCGCTGCATATGGACGACGGTGGCGAGCAACACCTGCTCTGGGCGCGTGAACCCGTCAGCGGCTGGTGTTACGCCCGGCTTTATGCTGGCGTATCGCCGCAGTTGCTGACCCGCTGGACGAACGAGGTGCTGGCTGCCTGTCCGGCTGATATTCAATCTGTTGAGACTTTTGGGCTAGAAGTGAACTTGCCGGAGCATAACGTCACCGTAAAAGTGCATTCACAGTATTATCTCGCCCTTCAGGTCACCGTGCCGTTACGCGAAATCATTCCGCGGGTGAACAGTGAACCGATGGGAGAGCTGTTGATCCAATTGTGTGAGTTTTACAACCGGGGAAAAGCGCAGAAAAAGCTGGGAGAGCGTACGCCGCAGGCGTTTCTGGAAGCGCTGCGGCGTAACGATTAGACGATCTCGAGCACGTCTTCCGGCGGACGGCCGATACGCGCCTTGCCATTTGCCACTACAATCGGGCGCTCAATCAGCTTTGGATTGTCGACCATCGCCTGAATCAGCCGATCTTCAGTGAGACTGGTATCGTTCAGATTGAGCGACTTATACAGATCTTCTTTCTGACGCATCAGGTCGCGTGCGCTGCCCATGTTCAGCATCTTCAGCAGCTGGCGGATAGTCTGCGCGTCCGGCGGCGTCTCCAGGTACAGCACCACTTCCGGTTCGATGCCGTTAGACTTCAGCAGGCTGAGGGTGTCTCGGCTCTTGGAGCAGCGAGGGTTATGGTAAATTTTTACCGCGTCTGTCATGACTTCTCCTTTATTACATCTTCTCGTACGGCTTAAAGCGTTGTTGCAGGCCGCGCAGCTGGTCGATTCGCGCATCGTAGCGGGCCTGTTGCAGGCTGCCAAGCTTCACCTGCGAGCTGGCGCTGCTCAGCAGGGAAATGGCCTGATCGAGACGACCCGCCAGCGCCAGACCTTCCGCACGCGCGGCCAGCTCCTGATCGCGGTTACCCAGTTGCCCCTGGGCCTGGGCGAGCAGCTCCCAGCCGTTCTGGTCATCTTTATTGTTAAAGGTGTAGCGGTTCAGAATGGTCACCGCCTCGCCGGGCTGGCCGCCCTGTAGGTAGGCGTTCGCCAGGTTAAGCTGCAATACTGGATTATTACGAAGATCTTTCGCCCCTTTCAGGCGATTAATCGCATCGGTCGCTTTTTTCTGCCCCAGATCGATATCGGTGGCGAGGTCGAGATACCACGGATTATCAGGCGCCGCCGCCAGCAGCGGCTGTAGCGCTTTTCGCGCTTCATCGTATTTGCTGGCCTCCATCGCCTGGAGCGCCTGACCATACTGCGCCGCGTTTTTCTCGCGCACGTTGCCTTTCGCCAGCCCGTCCAGCAGATCGCTGGTGAGCTGATTACGTCCGGAGTTGTACATGCCAAGCGTTCTCACTTTGGCCATGTAGAAATCCTGCGAAGACTGCACCACGACCGGACGCATCTGGTTGGCTCGGTTACGCGCATCCGAGAGGCGGCTTTCCGGCAGCGGGTGGGTCAACAGAATTTCAGGCGGGCGCGACGAGTAGCGTGCCTGGTCGAGCAGCTTTTCCAGGAAGCTCGGCATGGCCTGCGGGTCAAAGCCGGAACGCTGTAAAACCTGAATGCCGATGCGGTCTGCTTCCTGCTCGTTCTGCTGGGTAAAGCTGATCATCCCCTGACGCGTCCCCGCCAGCGTCCCGGTAAGTGCCGCCATCCCGGCCTGCGGGCTGGCCATCGCCAGCAGAATAGAGCCCAGCGCGCCCACCCAGGTTAGCGGGGCGTTACGCTTCTGATCTTCCATCGCACGCGCCAGATGGCGCTGGGTGACGTGCGAAATTTCGTGCGCCATGACGGACGCCAGCTGGCTTTCGTTATCGGAATAACGGAACAACGCCGAATGCAGTACCACGTTCCCGCCAAAGAAAGCGAAGGCGTTGATTTCGTCGTTATTGATTAAATAGAAGTGGAAGGGCGTTTTTACCGAGTCGGCGTGCGCCACCAGACGCATCCCCAGGCCGTTAATGTATTGCACCAGCAAAGGGTCGTTAATCAGCGGAGCACTGCCGCGCAGCTGGCGTACGTAATAATCACCCATCTGCATCTCCTGCCCGATGGAGAGCGTGCTTCCTGCCGTGGTGCCCATGTCCGGCAATGAATCGGACGAGTCAGCGAAAGCGGGCAACACCTGACCCACCGTCACGGCGGCAATCAGTGTCGCAACCAGTGTTTTTCTCAACTGCCTGAACATAACCACTGTCCTGTATGTTGGATGTGCTAATTTGACCGATGAACCCGCATAACGTTCATCTCCGCTGCTCTGCGAGTGTAGCCGTGTTAAGAGATGAAGAAAATCCCATTCATCAGGGTTTTGCGAAACCTGACAGTGAAACAAAAAGGAAAGTCTTTTTTGTGACAGTTAGATACAATTCACCGTCTCACTCCCGCCATTCGATTCAGGGAAGGGTTGTATGCTCGAAATGTTAATGCAGTGGTATCGGCGTCGGTTTAGCGACCCGGAAGCCATTGCTTTGCTGGTCATTCTGGTTGCCGGATTCGGTATCCTGTTCTTCTTTAGTGGCCTGCTGGCGCCGCTACTGGTAGCGATTGTGCTGGCGTATCTGCTGGAGTGGCCCACCGCGCGTCTGGAACATATCGGCTGTTCCCGGCGCTGGGCGACCAGCATTGTTCTGGTGCTGTTTGTCGGCATTCTGCTGCTGATGTCCTTCGTGGTGATGCCCATCGCCTGGCAACAGGGGATCTACCTGATCCGCGATATGCCCGGCATGCTGAATAAACTGTCTGATTTTGCCGCCACGCTGCCGCGCCGCTATCCTGCGCTGATGGACGCCGGGATCATCGATGCGATGGCCGAAAACATGCGCGCCCGCATCATGACCATGGGTGACTCGGTGGTGAAATACTCTCTGGCCTCGCTGGTAGGCCTGCTGACGCTGGCGGTTTACCTTGTTCTCGTGCCGCTAATGGTGTTCTTCCTGGTCAAAGATAAAGAGCAGATGCTGAACGCGGTGCGCCGCGTGCTGCCGCGCAATCGCGGTCTCGCCGGTCAGGTCTGGCAGGAGATGAACCAGCAGATCACCAACTACATTCGCGGCAAAGTGCTGGAGATGATTGTGGTGGGCGTGGCGACCTGGATTGGCTTCGTGATCTTCGGACTGAACTACTCGCTGCTGCTGGCGGTGCTGGTCGGATTCTCGGTTCTGATCCCGTATATCGGCGCGTTTGTGGTGACCATTCCGGTAGTCGGTGTGGCGCTGTTCCAGTTTGGTCTGGGTACGGAGTTCTGGAGCTGTTTCGCCGTATACCTGATTATTCAGGGACTGGACGGGAACCTGCTGGTGCCGGTGCTGTTCTCAGAAGCAGTTAACCTGCATCCGCTGGTCATTATCCTGTCAGTGGTGATTTTCGGCGGGCTGTGGGGATTCTGGGGGGTATTCTTCGCCATTCCGCTGGCGACGCTGATTAAGGCCGTGGTCCACGCGTGGCCGGATGTGCCAGCGGTGGAAGAGAAGTAGATTTATTGCGGGCTGATGCCCTCACCCCAACCCTCTCCCGCGGGGAGAGGGGGCAAACACTAAAAACGGTAGCGCATGCTACCGTTTTGCATTTACCTTGTAGGCCGGGTAAGCGCAGCGCCACCCGGCACTAAAATTATCACGCGTTCTCTTTCAGCCACTTCAACACCACGTCGTGGTGGTTGCTGGTTTTGAAATCATCAAACACGTGCTCAACTTTACCGTCAGCGTCAATCAGGAAACTGATGCGGTGAATACCGTCGTACGTTTTGCCCATAAAGGACTTCTCACCCCAGACGCCAAACTGCTCGCAAACCTGGTGGTCTTCATCGGAAAGCAGCGTGAAGTTCAGCAGCTCTTTTTCCGCAAAGCGTGACAGCTTCTCTGGCTTATCGGTGCTGATGCCCAGCACTTCCACACCGACCTTTTTCAACTCATCCATGTTGTCGCGTAGACCGCAGGCCTGTACGGTACAGCCCGGGGTCATGGCTTTCGGGTAGAAATAGACCAGAACACGCTGTCCCTGGAAGTCGGTCAAATTTACTTGCTCGCCGTCTTGATCCGGTAAGCTAAATTTCGGTGCGATATCACCGGCTTTCAGTGGGTTCATTACTCAACTCCATCCTGTTCGTGCTGCGAATAATCGACGACGCTTATACTGCCTTGCGCATGTAATTCTGTACAGAGGGCTTTGAACGCTTGCTCGATATTTGACGCATCCTGCGAGGCAGGGCTGTGTGCGGTAATTTGAATAAACAGCGTCGGGATTGCGTTTTCATCGCCCGGCTGCGTGCGGGAAACCAGTTCGGCAATGTTCATCTGATGGCTGTCAAACAGCGCCGTGAAACGTTCAATCAGATGAGGTGAATCAGGCACTTCAACCTGTACCCAGACCGTGGCAGGCAGAGCCGGACGCGGGCGCGCGGTGGTGCGCTTCATCACAATCAGTAAATCCAGCTCTGCGCCTTTCAGCGGCAGGGTAGATTCAATGAGGGTAATGGCATTCCATGTTCCGGAAAGCAGCATGATGAACGTGAACTCTTCGCCAAGCATAGCCAGCCGGCTATCTTCGATGTTGCAGCCGCAGCTGCTCACGTGGCGAGTGATGGTATTCACGATACCCGGCCTGTCAGCACCCAGCGCAGTGATAACCAGGTAATGTTGTGATGAGGTTGTCAAACCTGTTCTTCCTTTGCGTGGTTAAGTCTTCCTAAGGAAAGCATAAAAAAAACATGCATACAACCGCCTGTGAGCCTCAGGTCGCTTGCTTTTATTACAGTTCCAAACGTAACATTGAGGCTCTTGTTCGCACAGAGGATGGCTCATGTTCACGGGAAGTATTGTCGCGCTTGTTACACCGATGGATGAAAAAGGTAATGTCTGCCGGTCAAGCATGAAGAAGCTCATTGATTACCATGTCGCCAATGGAACCTCGGCGATCGTTTCGGTAGGGACTACCGGTGAATCCGCTACGCTGAGCCACGAAGAGCACGGCGACGTTGTGATGCTGACCCTGGAACTGGCGGACGGGCGTATTCCGGTCATCGCGGGTACGGGCGCAAACGCAACGGCAGAAGCGATTAGCCTGACTCAGCGTTTTAACGACAGCGGCATTGTCGGCTGCCTGACGGTGACCCCTTATTACAACCGTCCTACTCAGGAAGGTTTGTTCCAGCATTTCAAAGCCATCGCTGAACATACTGACTTGCCACAAATTCTGTATAATGTGCCGTCCCGTACCGGTTGCGATATGCTGCCGGAAACCGTTGGCCGTCTCTCGAAAGTAAAAAATATTATCGGGATTAAAGAGGCGACAGGGAACTTAAGCCGCGTTCATCAGATCAAAGAGCTGGTTTCAGACGACTTTATCCTGTTGAGCGGTGATGATGCGACCGCGCTGGACTTTATGCAGCTCGGTGGTAATGGCGTGATTTCCGTTACGGCGAACGTGGCGGCGCGTGATATGGCTGACATGTGCAAACTGGCCGCAGCCGGTCACTTTGATGAAGCTCGCGTGATTAATCAGCGTCTGATGCCGTTGCACAATAAATTATTTGTCGAACCCAATCCGATCCCAGTGAAATGGGCATGTAAGGAGTTGGGGCTTGTAGCAACCGACACGCTGCGTCTGCCAATGACACCGATTACCGACCACGGTCGTGAAATTGTCGCTGGCGCGCTGAAGCATGCCGGTTTGCTGTAAAGTTTAGGGAGATTTGATGGCTTATTCAGTACAGAAGTCGCGCCTGGCGAAGGTTGCGGGTGTTTCGCTTGTTATGCTCCTCGCTGCCTGTAGTTCAGACTCGCGCTACAAGCGCCAGGTGAGCGGTGATGAATCCTATCTGGATGCGCCGCCGCTTGCTGAACTTCACGCGCCTGCCGGCATGATCCTGCCGATCCAGAACGGTGATTATAATATTCCGGTTACCAACGGCAGTGGCCTGGTGGGTAAAGCGCTTGATATTCGTCCGCCGGCTCAGCCTCTGGCGCTGGTGAGTGGCGCGCGCACGCAGTTTACCGGTGATACGGCCTCTCTGCTGGTGGAAAGCGCACGCGGTACCACGCTGTGGCCGCAGGTTGTGAGCGTTATTCAGTCGAAAAACTATACGATTGATAAACGCGACGACGCCAGCCAGACTTTAACCACCGACTGGATTGAGTGGAACCGTCTCGATGAAGACCAGCAGTATCGTGGTCGTTATCAAGTCTCCGTTAAGCCGCAGGGTTATCAGCAGGCGGTTACCGTCAAGCTGTTGAATCTTGAGCAGGCAGGTAAACCGGTTGCCGATCCGGCCGCCATGCAGCGCTACAGCACTGAAATGCTGAACGTGATTGCCGCTGGTCTGGATAAGAACGCTACCGATGCCGCAAACGCCGCGCAGAACCGTAACGGTTCAACGTTTGATGTGCAGAGCGGTGCAGACGATACCGGCCTGCCAATGCTGGTGGTGCGTGCGCCGTTTAATCAGACCTGGCAGCGCCTGCCAGCAACGCTTGAAAAAGTGGGCATGAAGGTGACCGACAGCACCCGTTCAACGGGCAGCATCACAGCGACCTATAAGCCGCTGTCTGATAGCGCCTGGCAGGAGCTGGGGGCAAGCGATCCACAGCTGCCTTCCGGTGACTACAAAATCCAGGTTGGCGACCTCGATAACCGCAGCAGCCTGCAATTTATCGATCCGAAAGGACACACGCTGACCCAGGCGCAGAACGATGCGCTGGTCGCTGCCTTCCAGGCCGCATTCAGCAAATAATAGTGAGGGCTGGTTAATCCAGCCCTTTTTATTTTCGTGCTACGCAAACGTGTGCGTGGCATAATATGGCCAGTTTTGAATACAAATCATCACACCAGGAGTAATGAAGATGCAGAAGCAAGCTGAGTTGTATCGTGGCAAAGCGAAAACCGTATACAGCACGGAAAACCCGGATCTGTTGGTGCTCGAATTCCGCAATGATACGTCAGCAGGAGACGGCGCACGCATTGAGCAGTTCGATCGTAAGGGCATGGTGAACAACAAGTTCAACCACTTCATTATGACCAAACTGGCCGAAGCCGGTATCCCGACTCAGATGGAAGCGTTGCTGTCCGATACGGAATGTCTGGTAAAAAAACTGGATATGGTGCCGGTTGAGTGCGTGATCCGTAACCGTGCCGCAGGCTCCCTGGTGAAGCGTCTGGGCATTGAAGAGGGTATCGAACTGAATCCACCGCTGTTCGATCTGTTCCTGAAAAACGACGCCATGCACGACCCGATGGTCAACGAATCCTACTGCGAAACCTTCGGCTGGGTAAGCAAAGAGAACCTGGCGCGCATGCAGGAACTGACCTACAAAGCCAACGACGTGCTGAAAAAGCTGTTTGATGACGCGGGCCTGATCCTGGTCGACTTCAAGCTGGAGTTCGGTCTGTACAAGGGCGAAGTGGTGCTGGGCGACGAATTCTCGCCGGACGGCAGCCGCCTGTGGGACAAAGAGACGCTGGATAAAATGGACAAAGACCGTTTCCGCCAGAGTTTGGGTGGCGTGGTCGAAGCGTACGAAGCGGTTGCTCACCGTTTAGGCGTTAAGCTCGACTAAACTGCGCATTTGCCAAAGGATGTTGGCATCCTTTGGCGTCTTATCCTTGTTTACTATGGTAATCCTTTCATTAACCGCCTACGATCATAGCTATTATAAATGGAATAGTTCGAGGTGTTTATGCGCTGGCAAGGGCGTCGTGAAAGTGACAACGTAGAAGACAGACGCAGCAGTGGTGGCGGTGGTCCGTCTATGGGCGGGCCAGGTTTCCGGTTACCCAGCGGCAAGGGCGGCATTATTCTGCTGGTCGTCGTGCTGGTGGCGGGCTACTACGGCGTCGACCTGACCGGTTTGATGACCGGTGAAACCGGGCAACAGCAGCAGTATTCTCAGCGCTCCATCAGCCCGAATGAAGATGAAGCGGCGAAATTTACTTCCGTTATTCTCGCGACGACCGAAGATACCTGGGGTCAGCAGTTCGAGAAAATGGGGCGGACTTATCAGCCGCCAAAACTGGTGATGTACCGGGGCGCAACCCGCACCGGCTGCGGCACCGGGCAGTCCGTTATGGGGCCGTTCTACTGCCCGGCGGACAGCACCGTCTATATCGATCTCTCCTTCTATGACGACATGAAAAGCAAGCTGGGCGCCGACGGCGATTTTGCCCAGGGCTACGTGATCGCGCATGAAGTCGGCCACCACGTGCAGAAGCTCCTCGGCATTGAGCCTAAAGTGCGTCAGATGCAGCAGAATGCTTCTCAGGCGGAGGTGAATCGTCTGTCCGTACGCATGGAGCTTCAGGCCGACTGCTTCGCTGGCGTCTGGGGACACAGCATGCAGCAGCAGGGCGTGCTGGAAACAGGCGATCTGGAAGAGGCCCTGAATGCCGCACAGGCGATTGGTGACGATCGCTTGCAGCAGCAGAGCCAAGGGCGCGTTGTGCCGGACAGCTTTACCCATGGCACCTCAGAGCAGCGCTACAGTTGGTTTAAGCGTGGCTTCGACAGCGGCAACCCGTCGCAGTGTAATACCTTCGGCAAAGCTATGTGATGTTGGGGTTTGAACAGCTGGTCAACCAGCTTCAGCGTACCGGGCACCGCCGGCTGGTGGTACTCAGCGGCGATGAAGCGTGGACGTTGAGCCAGGCGACCATTCTGCGCGATACGTTACCAGGAGACTGGCTGTGGCTGGAGGAAAACCCCTCTAAGACCATCAGCGGCCTGCTGGGACGTGAATACCTGCACGCCGTTTTTGACGCGCGTCGCGGGTTTGACGTCTCGGCCTTCGCCGCCCTCAGCGGGACCCTGCGCGCCGGAAGCCTTCTGATGCTGCTGGTGCCGCCGTTCTCCGTCTGGGCTAACAGGCCCGACGCGGATTCTCTACGCTGGAGCGACAGCGCCGAGCCGATCGCCACCCCGCACTTTGTTCACCACTTTTGCCGGACGCTTGCCGCCGATTCAGATGCCATCGTCTGGCATCAACATCGTCCTCTGTGCCTTCCCGTTACGTCAGATTTACCCGCCTGGCAGCCTGCCAGCGGTGAACCGCAGCGCGAGCAAGCTGAGATCCTCGACGCTCTTCTGACCATGCCTGCGGGCGTGGCCGCCGTGACGGCACCGCGCGGACGCGGAAAGTCCGCCCTGGCGGGCATGTTGCTCAACGGCATTCAGGGGAGTGCAGTCGTGACGGCACCGGCAAAAGGGGCGACGGATGTCATCGCGCGTTTCGCCGGGGAACATTTTCACTTTATGGCCCCGGATGCGCTGCTGGCCTCCACAACAGAAGCTGACTGGCTGATTGTCGATGAGGCGGCCGCCATCCCCGGCCCGCTGCTGGAGAAGCTGGCGTCGCGCTTTCCCCGCGTGTTGCTGACCACCACGGTGCAGGGTTATGAAGGCACGGGCAGGGGATTCCTGCTGAAGTTCTGCGCCCGGTTTAGCGGGCTGCGGCGTTATACCTTATCCACGCCTGTTCGCTGGGCTGCCGGATGTCCCCTTGAGCGGATAGTGGCGAACGCGCTGCTGTTCGACGATGCGCTTATCGATCGCAAACCGGAAGGCGAGGTACGTTTAACGTCGCTGGAGCCCGGGATGTGGGAGAGCGATCCGACGCGCGGGGCAGGCGTGTATGAACTGCTTTGCGCCGCGCACTACCGGACGTCACCCCTCGATTTACGCCGGATGATGGACGCCCCCGGCCAGCACTTTGCTGTTGCTCAGGCGGGCGCGGAGATCGCGGGCGCGCTCTGGCTGGTGGAGGAGGGGGGATTACCCCCTGAACTTAGCCGCGCAGTCTGGGCGGGCTTTCGTCGGCCGCGTGGAAATCTGGTGGCGCAGTCGCTGGCAGCGCACGGCGGCTCGCCGCTCGCGGCGACGCTGAAAGGCCGACGCGTCAGCCGCATTGCGGTTCATCCCCATCGCCAGCGGGAAGGCATCGGCCAGCGGCTGATCCGCAGTGCCAGCGGAGAAGATTATCTCTCGGTCAGCTTTGGCTATACCGACGAGCTGTGGCGTTTCTGGCGGCAGTGCGGGTTTGTGCTGGTGCGAATGGGCAGCCACCGGGAAGCCAGCAGCGGGTGCTATACGGCGATGGCGTTGCTGCCGCTGAGCGAGGCGGGGCATCAGCTCTGCGAACAGGCGCATCAGCGGTTATGTCGTGATATGCGCGTCCTGTCGGCCTGGAATGGCGAAAAGATCCCGGTGACGGATGCATGGGAAGCTACCCTTAATAGTGACGACTGGCTGGAGCTGGCGGGGTTTGCCTTTGCTCACCGGGCGTTTTCAACTTCGGTTGCGGCGCTGACGCGGTTGTTGTTAGCCGTGGACATGCCGCTCCCGGCACTGCGGGGGAAAATGGAAGGGAATATGCACGATTTCGGGCGCAAAGCGTTGCTGGCGAAGCTACGCGAGGAAACCGCTCACGCGCTTGAAAGGCTTGATTACTCCCGTAGCCAGCAGCTGAAAGCCGACATTTTGCAATGGCAATTTTTTCAATGAGTTCTTCAGTAAAGTGGCATGGTCATTACCCCGCGGAGGCGTAAAATCCTGCTTATCAATTAAGGAGATCGCCATGAAACATGACCATTTTGTTGTGCAAAGCCCGGATACACCTGCTAAACAGCTCCTGCTTCTGTTTCATGGCGTGGGCGACAATGCCGTCAATATGGGACAAATTGGCAGCTGGTTTGCACCCGTTTTCCCACACGCGCTGATCGTCAGCATCGGCGGCGTGGAGCCGTGCGGTCCGGACGGGCGGCAGTGGTTTTCCGTCGAGGGCGTGACGGAGGAGAATCGTCAGGCGCGTATTGATGCCGCTATGCCAGCCTTTATCGATACCGTGCGTTACTGGCAGCAGCAGAGCGGCGTAGGCGCCGACGCAACGGCGCTGATTGGCTTCTCTCAGGGCTCAATCATGTCGCTGGAAAGCGTAAAAGCGCAGCCCGGACTGGTGTCCCGCGTGATTGCCTTTAACGGGCGTTTTGCGACGTTACCGCAAAGCGCGACCACGCAGACCACGATCCATCTCATTCATGGGGGGGAAGACCGGGTAATTGAGCTTTCGCATGCGGTTGCTGCCCAGGAGACGCTGATGCGCGAGGGCGGAGATGTGACGCTGGATATCGTAGACGATCTGGGGCATGCCATTGACGATCGCAGCATGCAGTTCGCGCTCGATCATCTGCGTTATACCGTACCGAAGCACTACTTTGATGAAGCGCTCAGCGGCGGTAAGCCGAATGACGATGATATCGTCGAGTTTATGTGAGGTGTCCCCCTCTCTTTAGGGAGAGGGGAAACAGAGCGATTACTTCTTCTGGTCCTTCTTCGGCCAGTCGTCTTCATCGTCCCACTTGTCGTTAAAATCACGGTGCGGCGGAAGATCCGGTTTGTTGGCAAGGAACTTTTTGTGGTCAACGCGCTTGAGATCTTTAATCACGTTAAGCAGCACGCCTACCAGAAATACCAACACCAGAATCCACCAGTACTTTGAAAGCCAGTCCATTCGCTAATCCTCTTTAAGCACCCGTCAGGCGACGAGCTGCTCCATAATACGTTGATACATGCGGGCCAGCAGTTGTAAATCGGCAGCGTTCACGCATTCATTGATTTTGTGAATCGTCGCGTTAACCGGACCCAGTTCGACAACCTGTGCGCCCATGCGGGCGATAAAGCGTCCGTCAGACGTGCCGCCCGTTGTCAGCAGTTGTGGCTTAATTTCATTATAGTGCGCAATGGCGTTCACCACCGCATCCACCAGTTTACCGCGCTGCGTCAGGAACGGCTGGCCAGACAGCCACCAGTCGAGGGTATAGCGCAGCTGATATTTCTCGAGCAGCGCAATCACGCGCGCTTTGATCATCTCGTCGGTCAGTTCGGTGCTGAAGCGGAAGTTAAACTGGACGAAGAGATCGCCGGGAATGACGTTGTTGCTGCCGGTGCCAGCCTTGATGTTGGCTATCTGCATGCTGGTTGGCGGGAAAAATTCGTTGCCTTTATCCCATTCAATGCCTACCAGTTCGTTCAGCATCGGCGCGGCGCGGTGTACCGGGTTATCCGCCAGGTGCGGATAGGCAACGTGGCCCTGCACGCCATGAATAGTCAAATTACAGGTCAGGGATCCACGGCGGCCATTTTTCACCACATCGCCCACCACTTCGGTGCTGGACGGTTCGCCCACCAGACAGTAGTCCAGACGTTCATTGCGCGCCATCAGGGCCTCAACGACCTTCACGGTGCCGTTGTGGGCGCTGGCTTCTTCATCGGAGGTAATCAAAAACGCAAGACGGTTTTTATGGTTCGGATGCTGGGCGACGAAACGCTCTGCCGCCACGACCATCGCAGCCAGAGAACCTTTCATGTCCGCAGCGCCGCGTCCGAAAAGCATGCCGTCGCGGATGGTCGGCTCAAAAGGCGGGTTGATCCAGCGGTCTGCGTCGCCTGCGGGAACTACGTCAGTATGTCCGGCAAACGCCAGCGTCTCTCCCTGACCGCGCCATGCCCAGAAGTTCTGCGTATCGCCAAAATCCATGTGCTCCACGGTAAAACCGATGGCACGCAGGCGCTCAATCATTAATGCCTGACAACCTGCGTCGTCCGGGCTAAGGGAAGGACGGCGAATAAGCTGCTGAGTCAGCTCAATGACCGGGCATGACATAGACTACACCTCAACGAATAAATCTGAATAAAGGGTTTCACTGAAACCCAGCAGCATAGGCTGACCTGGCTTGCAGAGCAATGGGCGTTTGATGATTGCCGGCATTTCAAGCATCAGTTTGGCTGCGCTGTCGGCGTCGTTGATCGTGGCCCGGAGAGATTCATCCAGTTTTCGCCAGGTGGTCCCGCGTGTATTCAGTAGCGCTTCCCATCCCAGTTCGTTGATGGCGGAATGGAGAAACGCGGGGTCAAGCCCGTCGGCACGGTAATCGTGGAAGCGATAGTCGATGTTGTGTGCTTCCAGCCAGCGGCGGGCTTTTTTAATCGTGTCGCAATTCTTAATGCCGTACATCACAACCATAGTGAATCCTTTTGTTCTTTTGTGGGTTAAATGTTCAATATTTTCGAAGATATATCCTTAAGTGGAATATAACACATTCGGAATTTTTCGGGATTTACAATTCTCCATAATTCAACGAACAGCTGTAAGCTGAATAGTCTTTCATCTTTTAAGCATAGTTGTCCACCCTGTTTAAATTGCCAATAAACTCAGGGGGAAATTAAAAATGCTGTCATTTTTCCGACTATTTCAAAATATTGCTGTAGGTCACATAAAATTTACCCGACAACGCTCATAGTGATCCTAAACCTACCAACACAGCGGGGCTCAATCACAGCAATCGGTTAAAGTGGCTTCACAATGATGATACGTTTTCGTAGAATGCGCATAATAATAAGAGAGGTTGTTATGATTGAACGTGAACTGGGGAACTGGAAAGATTTTATCGAAGGCATGCTTCGTAAATGAATTTCCGGTAAGAAATGCAAGAGCACTTAATTAACTAAAATAACCATAGTGTGAAAGAATCACACAATAAAAAGGCGGCCTGTAAAGCCGCCTTTTTTATTTCAACGTGTTATTCCGGCTTATCCTTCAGCGGGAAACGACGGCGTACCAGCACAAAGAACAGCGGTACGAAATAGATAGCCAGAATCGTCGCCGAAATCATTCCCCCCATAACGCCCGTTCCCACCGCGTGCTGGCTGCTGGAGCCTGCGCCGGAGCTGGTGGCCATCGGCAGGACGCCAAATACAAACGCCAGAGAGGTCATCAGGATCGGACGCAGGCGCTGACGACAGGCGTGCAGCGTGGCGGCCATCAGTTCGTGACCTTTGGCATTCATCTCATTGGCAAATTCGACGATCAGAATGGCGTTTTTCGCCGACAATCCGATTACGGTGAGGAGTCCGACCTGGAAATAGACATCATTTTCCAGGCCGCGCATCCAGGTTGCCAGCAGCGCTCCGATGACCCCGAGAGGCACCACCAGCATCACCGAGAACGGCACTGACCAGCTTTCATACAGCGCCGCCAGACAGAGGAACACCACCAGCAGCGAAAGGGCATACAAGGCAGGCGCCTGAGCGCCGGAAAGCCGTTCCTGGTAGGACATCGCCGTCCACTCCAGGCCAAAGCCGGTCGGTAACTGCTGAACCAGTTTTTCCATTATATCCATTGCGGTACCGGTACTGACGCCCGGCGCGGCTTCACCAACAATCTCCAGCGCCGAATAGCCGTTGTAACGCTCCAGACGCGGTGAACCGGTCTCCCAGCGTGACGTCGCAAATGCCGAGAACGGCACCATGCCGCCGGTGTTATTGCGCACATACCAGCGGTTGATATCGTCCGGCAGCATGCGGTATTTGGCGGCAGACTGAACGTAGACCTTCTTCACGCGGCCGCGATCCATAAAGTCATTCACGTAGCTTGAGCCCCATGCCGTTTGCAGGGTGTCGTTAATGTCGTCGATGGAGACGCCCAGCGCCTGCGCTTTACGCTGGTCAATATCCACCTGTAGCTGAGGGCTGTCATCCAGACCGTTATGACGAACGCGGGTAAGCTGCGGATCTTTCCCGGCCAGCTCCAGCAGCTTGTCGCGAGCAGCCATCAACGCGTCATGCCCGGCACCCGCGTGATCCTGAAGCTCCATATCAAACCCGGCTGAGCTGCCCAGGCCGCTGATGGCGGGCGGGCTGCTGGCGAAAACGCGCGCTTCCTTGATTTTGTTGAACGCTTTGGTTGCACGTTCAATGATGGCAAAGGAGGAGCCGGTATCGCTGTCGCGCTGGTCCCAGTCTTTCAGGCGCACAAACATACGCGCCACGTTCTGCCCGTTACCGCCAGGGCCAGAGCCGACGGTGGAGAAGACGGAGACCACGTTATCTTTCTCCTGAGTATGGAAGTAGTTTTCAACCTTCTGCACCACTTTCAGGGTCTGCTGCTGGGTCGAGCCGCTCGGTAACTGTACGGAGGTGATAAACATGCCGCGATCTTCCAGCGGCAGGAACGAGGTTGGCAGCCGCAGGAACAGGAAGACCATGCCGCCGAGCAGCAGAACATAAACCACCATCCAGCGTACGCTGCGGTGCAGTACTTTACCCACGCCCGCTTCATAGCGCGCCGCATTGCGGTTAAACATGCGGTTAAACCAGCCGAAGAAGCCTTTTTGACCGTGATGTTCGCCCTTATGCAGCGGTTTCAGCAGCGTCGCGCACAGGGCAGGGGTAAGGATCATCGCCACCAGTACGGAGAGCACCATTGCAGAGACGATGGTGATCGAGAACTGGCGATAAATCGCGCCCGTGGTGCCGCCAAAAAACGCCATCGGGATAAATACCGCCGACAGCACCATGGCGATACCGACCAGCGCGCCCTGAATCTGTCCCATCGATTTGCGCGTGGCCTCGCGGGGCGAAAGCCCTTCCTCGCTCATGATGCGCTCAACGTTTTCCACCACCACGATGGCATCATCCACCAGCAGGCCGATGGCCAGCACCATGGCGAACATGGTCAGGGTGTTGATGCTGTAACCGAAGGCATACAGCACCGCAAAGGTACCCAGCAGCACCACCGGCACCGCAATAGTGGGGATCAGCGTAGCGCGGAAGTTTTGCAGGAACAGGTACATCACGAGGAACACCAGCGCGATAGCTTCGAGCAGGGTTTTCACCACATCTTCGATGGAGGCTTTTACGAACGAGGTGGTTTCGTAGGCGACTTTGTACTCCAGTCCGTGCGGGAAGAAATGCGACAGCTCATCCAGACGCTCCAACACCCGCTGCGCGGTCGCCATTTCGTTGGCGCCGGAGGCCAGTTTCACCCCCAGCCCGGACGCGGCATTGCCGTTGAAGCGGCTCAGGTAGTCATATTTTTCCGCCCCCATTTCCACGGTGGCGACATCCCCCAGACGCACTTCCGAACCGTCCTGATTCACGCGTAGCGTGATATTGCGGAACTGTTCAGGTGTCTGGAGCAGCGACTGGGAGTTGATGGTGGCGTTAAGCGCCTGGTTATCCACGGACGGCGTACCGCCGAGCTGCCCCACGGCAATCTGGGCGTTCTGCGATTCGATAGCGTCGGTGACATCTTTGGCGGTCATCTGCACGCTGTTCAGCTTGTTGGGATCCAGCCAGATACGCATGGAGTACTGCGAGCCGTAGGCGTCGATATCCCCCACGCCGTTGATACGGCTGAGCGGGTCCTGAATATTACTGGCGACGTAGTCCGCGATGTCCTGCTTATCCATCGAGCCATCGGTTGACACAAACGCGATGGTCAAAATATTGGTGTCACCGGTTTTACGCACGGTCACCCCCTGGTTCTGCACCGCCTGAGGCAGTTTACGCAGGGCCGATTGCAGCTGGTTTTGCACCTGCTGCACCGCTTCATCCGGATCCGTGCCCGCCGTAAAGCTCAGGGTTACCGTCGCCTGGCCCGTGGCGCTGCTCTGCGAGGACATGTACATCAGGTTATCGAGACCCGTCATGTTCTGCTCGATAACCTGGGTGACGGTATTTTCCAGCGTCTGTGCCGAGGCGCCAGGGTAGTTCGCCGTGATACGCACGTTGGGGGGCGCGAGGTCAGGGTATTGCTCAACAGGAAGGGACGTAATCGCCAGGACACCCGTCAGACACAACAGGATTGCAAGCACCCAGGCAAAAATGGGGCGATCGATGAAAAAATTCGCCATTAAAGTGTGACCTCGTTTTGCTGCACGTCATTATTGTTTATTGCCCGCCTAACTTTAGCGGTAAGGCCCAGGTCAAACGTGGAGAAATAAAGGAGATAATGTAAATTATCATGCGCTTTTTTCAGCGCGCCTTCTTTCTCGCTATTTTTCAGCCTGCGCCGCAGGCGTCCGGAACGTCACGCTGACCTGTGTGCCGCCCTGTGGCGGCTGAGAAAAGTGTAATGTCCCCCCGAGCCGTCCCGCGCGTTCGCGCATGATATTCAGCCCGTAATGCCCCGGCGGTTCACTGGCGTCGCCGATACCAATGCCGTTGTCGCGGATCGTGACCGTGTGAGTGCCGTCCGCGGTGGTGACGCAGCTGACCACAATCTCGCTGGCGTCGGCATGTTTAATCGCATTCAGCACTGCCTCACGCACAATCTGTAAGAGGTGCACCTGTTTTTGTGCGTCCAGCGCCAGCGATGAGAGACGGCAGTCGAGCACCAGCTTCGCGCGGGTCTGGCTTTGCAACCCGTCGAGAGACTCCTGTAGCGCGGCAGGAAGATTGGCGTGATTGAGCGTCAGGCGGAAGGTGGTGAGCAGCTCGCGTAGCTGATGCCAGGCATTATTCAGCTCGCGGGAGAAGTCCGTAATGATGGTCTGCGCCGGAGCATTGTCGCCCGGCACGGCATGCTTCAGCAGCGTAAGCTGAATACGCAAATAGGAGAGCACCTGCGCCAGCGAATCATGCAGCTCGCGCGCGATGGTGGCGCGCTCCTCCATCAGCAGCAACTGCTGATAATGTTTCTGCGCCTGATTGAAATAGAGCCCCCGGCCCAGCATCGTCGCCACGCTTTCCATGAGCGGCAGCGGAACATCCCCGGTCGCGCTTTGCCAGCGCAGTTCGCCGTACAGGGTGTCCTGCATTAACACCGGTAAATTGTGCATTTTCTCGCCCGGGGACTCCTGTCCTTCGTAAAGCTGCCAGTCGTCGCTGGTGCGCAATTGCAGGTAATTCATCTGCGTATAGTCATGCACAATCTGCAAAATATGCCGGAAACAGTGGCTGTCTATCTGCCCGGTATTCAACGCCTGTGAGCATTTAAACAGCATTTCGAGCTGCTGATGCGCTTCATTCAGGTGGCGGGTTTTTTCAGCAACGGAGCGCTCAAGTGAACGGTACAGGGTGTGTAATTCCGCCGACATATGGTTGAAGGCGCGGGAAAGCTGGCCCAGCTCGTTGGGAAGCGTAGTATCCGGCGCGGGAGTGTCGAATTGCCCCTGTTCGATACGCTCGCTCGCCGCCACCAGATTATTCAGCGGCAGCACAACCTGACGGCGGATGCGCCGCAGGGTCACCACCGCCAGCAGCAGGATGCCCAGGCCACCCGTCAGCGACATGAAAATCACCAGCTGAATTTTATGTTCGGTGTAGTGCTGTAGCGCCAGCACAAAGGCATCTATCCGGCCCACGAAATCCTCTATGTGGTTCTGATACCATCCGGTATCGCCGCTGGCGATGCGCGTGTCCATCTCCTGCCAGCCAAGGTGCAACTGCTGGTAACGCTGTTTGACGTCCTCTGGCACATACCAGCGGTTTAGCTTCTGCAACGCAGGCGCGCTCAGCGTTTTTTGCCAGACCGCGCGGTGCTCTGCCAGCGATGGGTCGGCGCGCTGCATTTCGTAGCCCAGGCGGTAGCTCTGCATACGCAGCGAGCCGGCGATGTTAATCGCCTCGGCGTCGCGCTGGCTGCTGGCGAGTGTGACCAGCGCAATGGCGCTGATCAGAACGGACAAGACAATCATCGAAAAGAAAGCCCGAGCCAGGCTTCCCGATACGGGGCGTTTAACGGTCACTCATCAGCTTCCTGAATTAAATTGATCTGCCACAGGTTCACTGGAAATAGTTCGGCTTCCTGGGCATTTGAACATTGCGTCGCCATGCCGCTGTGGGTAAATACGATAACAATAGAAAGAATAAGGTTATTGAACCAAAAACAGGTGTTGTTATGAATCGTTTTATTATGGCCAATGCTCAGCAGTGTATCGGTTGTCGCGCCTGCGAAGTCGCCTGTGTGATGGCGCACAACGGGGAACAGCACGCACTGAGCGAGCGCCATTTTCATCCTCGCATTACGGTCCTTGCCTCTGGCTTGCGAAAAAGTCCCGTGACCTGCCACCACTGTGAAAATGCGCCCTGCGCGCAAAGCTGCCCGAACGGAGCCATCACGCAACACAACGACAGCGTACAGGTCAATCAACAAAAATGCATTGGCTGTAAAGCCTGCGTGGTGGCCTGTCCGTTTGGCACGATGGACATGCTGATCGCCCCGCTGGAAAACGACAGCGTAAAGGCCTCGGCGCACAAATGCGACCTCTGCCTGGAAAGGCCGCAAGGCCCGGCCTGCGTGGAAAACTGCCCGGCGGAGGTGCTTACGCTCGCCACCCCAGCCGTACTGGATAAGCTGGTTAAGCAGCGCCGACAGCGCAGCGCAAGGCTGGACGCGCTGCCGTGGCACAGCGAGGCGGTTCAGTCAGCCCCTCCGCAAACCAAACGGCAACAGATGCAAAACACCCCGGCGCGCGGTGAGCCGGATAAGCTCAGCCCCGAAGCACGCGCATACCATTTTAACGAGATCTACCTGCCGTTTCGCCCGGAACAGGCGCAGCGTGAGGCATCCCGGTGCCTGAAATGTGGCGAGCATAGCATTTGCGAGTGGACCTGCCCGCTGCATAACCACATTCCCCAGTGGATTGAGCGGATCGGGGCGGGGGATATCGTCGGTGCGGCTGAGCTTTCTCACCAGACTAACTGTTTACCGGAAATTACCGGCCGCGTCTGCCCACAGGATCGATTATGTGAAGGCGCCTGCACCCTGCGGGATGCGTCAGGGGCAGTAACCATCGGTAATATCGAACGGTATATCTCGGATCGGGCGCTGGCGATGGGCTGGACGCCGGACGTCAGCCACGTTAAGCCGGTCGGTAAGCGCGTCGCCATCATCGGCGCCGGTCCGGCAGGGCTGGCCTGCGCCGACGTGCTGGTGCGCAGCGGCGTCGGCGTGACGGTCTACGACCGCCATCCGGAAATCGGCGGATTGCTGGCCTTTGGTATTCCGGCCTTCAAGCTGGATAAATCCCTGTTAGCGCGGCGCAGAGAGATATTCAGCGCGATGGGCATCCGCTTCGAGCTGAACTGCGAGGTGGGAAAAGACGTGTCGATGGCCCAACTGCAAAACGACTACGATGCCCTGTTCATCGGCGTAGGGACCTATCGTTCCATGAAAGCGGGTATCCCTCACGAAGACGCGCCGGGCGTGTACGACGCGCTGCCGTTTTTAGTGGCAAACACGCGGAACGTGATGGGCCTTGATCCTGCCGCAGACGAACCGTTTATCGACACACAGGGTTTAAACGTGGTGGTACTCGGCGGGGGCGATACGGCGATGGACTGCGTGCGCACCGCGCTGCGGCATGGCGCGGCGAAAGTCACCTGCGCCTATCGGCGGGACGAGGCCAACATGCCGGGCTCAAAGAAAGAGGTTAAAAACGCGAAAGAAGAGGGCGCAGCGTTTGAATTTAATGTTCAGCCGGTTGAGCTCACGCTGGATACCGACGGGAAGGTTAACGGTATCCGGATGCTGCGCACCAGGCTGGGCGAGCCGGATGCGCAGGGGCGGCGGCGTCCTGTCCCGGTGGCGGGCAGTGAGTTTGTCATGCCAGCGGATGCGGTGATCATGGCGTTTGGTTTTAATCCGCACGCCATGCCGTGGCTTCAGGCGCAGGGCGTCGACACCGACGACTGGGGGCGCATCAGGGCCTCCGTGGAGAGCCGTTATCGCTACCAGACCTCGAATCCGCAGATTTTTGCTGGCGGTGATGCGGTACGCGGTGCGGATCTGGTGGTCACCGCGATGGCGGAAGGGCGCCATGCCGCGCAGGGGATCATGGACTGGCTTGGCGTGCCGCCGCGCAACTTGCATTAATGCAGACGGGCGACAAAGCGGGCATCACGGCGTAGTATAAACAGACTCATTTTGCCGTGGAGCCCGTATGTCCCTGAACATTACCGTTATTAAAGACAAAATCCTTTCTGAAAATTACTTTGTCCTGCGTAACATCACTTACGATCTCACCCGTAAGAACGGGGACGTCATTCGCCATAAACGCGAAGTCTACGACCGGGGCAATGGTGCAACCATCCTGCTGTATAACCGTGAAAAGCAAAGCGTGGTGCTGATCCGCCAGTTTCGCATCGCGACATGGGTCAATGGCAACGCGGACGGACGTCTGATTGAAACCTGTGCAGGTCTGCTTGATGACGATGAGCCGGAAGTGTGTATCCGCAAAGAAGCCATTGAGGAGACGGGTTTTGAAGTGGGTGCGGTGCAGAAAGTCTTTGAGCTGTTTATGTCCCCTGGCGGGGTTACCGAGCTGGTTCACTTCTTCATTGCGGAATATACCGATGCTCAGCGCACGCACCGGGGCGGCGGCGTGGACGATGAAGACATTGAAGTGCTGGAAATGCCTTTCGCTCAGGCTGTCGACATGGTGAAACGCGGTGAGATCCGCGACGGTAAAGCGGTGATCCTGTTGCAGTATCTGCAAACCAGCGGGCTGATGAATGCGGCGGCGGAAGCGCGATAAGTTGTATTTCAGATAAATCTATCCGATAAATCCGATTGAGCCAGCCCGCCCAGGGCACGAAGATACGCCCCAGATTGACCTATTCGTTTCCGGGGCTGTGCCGTTCATGCGCTACTGCGTTTATCTTCTCTTCTTCATTTGCGTGCTTCCCGCGCCTTTGGTGTGGGCTGCGCCTGCGCAGCAGTCTTTTTCAGACTGGCAGGTGACCTGCAATAACCAGAACTTCTGCGTAGCGCGCAATACCGGCGAGCATCGCGGTCTGGTCATGACGCTGAGCCGCAGTGCGGGGGCAAAAACGGACGCCAGCCTGCGCATCGATCTCGGCGGGCTTTCGGCGCCTCCGGTTAAAGAGCCTGACATCGCCCCGCGCCTGCTACTCGACAATGTGCCGCTTAAACTCACGTCGCAACACTGGCAGTTAGCCCCCTGGCATCTTAAAACAGACGATACGGCCACCATCACCACGTTTCTGAAAACCATTCAGGAAGGGCAGGCGCTGACCCTGCGCGGGGGGAAGCAGACAATTTCTCTGGCCGGTCTGAAAGCGGCGCTGCTGTTTATCGATGCCCAGCAAAAACGCGTCGGAAGTGAAACGGCGTGGATTAAAAAAGGGGATAGTCCACCGCTGAGCGTGCCGCCTGCGCCGGCATTAAAAAAGGTGGCGGTGGTGAACCCCACGCCAACGCCGCTGACGCATAACGAACTCAACGATCTGCTGGATTACGGTACCTGGCGCATGAACCACAGCCAGTGCTCTCTCGATCCGAACCGGCGTGAAGTGCGCGTGACCGCGCTGACCGATGACAAAGCGCTGATGATCATCAGCTGTGAGGCGGGGGCGTACAACACCGTCGACCTGGCGTGGCTGGTGTCGCGTAAAAAACCATTTTCGGCCAGGAGCGTGAGATTGCGCCTGCCGTTTACCCCTTCCAGCCAGACTAGCGACATGGAGCTGATGAATGCCAGCTTCGACGAAAAAACGCGCGAGCTGACCACGCTGGCGCTGGGACGCGGGATTGGCGACTGTGGGATCCAGACCCGCTGGCGTTTTAACGGCCAGCGCTTCCGCCTGGTACGCTACGCGGAAGAGCCAAGCTGTGATAACTGGAATGGGCCAGATGCCTGGCCCACGCTGTGGATCACAAGGTAGGGTTTTGCCGGGTGGCGCTGTCGCTTACCCGGCCTACTTTTTAGAACCGTAGGCCCGGTAAGGCGTAGCCGCCACCGGGCACGAGGGCATCACCGATCGCTCTTACGGAAAAAGTCGTTATACAGCATATACAAATGCGCCGCGCTCCAGGAGAAGTTAGGTGCGCCCTGCTGTGCTCCGGTCAGGGGGTTATAGTTCTCCTGAATCGGGCCGTCCGAGGTTAACCCTTTCGCATGCTTAAAGAAGGTTTCGGCCAGGGTTTGCGCCTGCTCACGATAGCCGTAACGTTCCATGCCTTTTAGTCCAAACCAGAACTGATCGACCCAGACCCGGCCGCGCCAGTATATGTCTGCGCCGAACGCCGGGTTTGTCAGCGCGGCGGTGCCGAGCGGTACCCAGGTATTGAACTCCTTCGGATCCAGCATCACCTTGACCACGGCATCCGCATGTTCCTGCGTCGCGGCACCGTTAAACAGCGGAGACCAGCCTTCCGGCCCTTTACCACGCTCGACGATAGGTTTGCCCGCACAGCCGTTCGCCAGCGGCTTATCCTCGATACGAATGTCATAGTAAAACCCGCTTTTCGCATCGAACATGCAGGTGTTGATATAGGTTGCGAGCTTATCTGCCAGCTGGCGATAGTGGCTGGCCTCCTGCTCTTTACCCAGCAGGCTCGCCATCTGCGCCAGATAGTGATTGTCGCTGTACATATAGCTTGCCTGGTCAACGGACTCCTGTAATAAGGAATACCCTAACAGATCGCCTTTTTTACTCCTGTTTTCGGCAAATTTAACCGTCCAGTCGCTGCGTTTCCCGCCGTTTTCAACGTACTTATCCAGCTGCGCTTTATCGATAAATCCGAATACGGCGGCATCATCGCGCCCGGACTCCCACGAGGCGGCCACCTGCGCGGGGATCTCCAGGCTGTCGTACTGGCCGTTATCAATTATCCGTGCGTAGTTATTCAGGCCGGAAAGCGACTCTTCTTTATCACCTTTTTTCACCGTGAACAGCATCTCGCCGGTAGCGGTGTTATGGGCCTTATCACGCGTCGCACCGTACTCCGGCACGCCGTTGCCGTTATGATCGCGGTTACGCAGCCACCAGTCGTGATAGGCAACCAGTTTTGGATACATCTCGGCAAGCCAGGCTTTATCCTGCGTGGTGTTATACACCTCCATCACCGACCATGCCGCCAGGCTCGGCTTGGTGTTACGCTCGTTCCAGTTACCGCCGTCGCCGCCTCGTTCCGGGCTCAGGTTCCAGGCGATTAAATCCGGCACAAATCCGGTATCCTGCGGGCGCACCGGATCGTCGGGTTTGATCTGCCAGGAGAAGACCGCGCGGATGTTCTCTTTGGCGATCTCCGGGTTGAAATGCGCCATGGCAAATGCCTGTTTCCAGGTGTCCCACGGCCAGGTCTGGTTGCCGGAGAACCAGCGTCCGGTTACGGAGGGCGTCACCGTGTTAAAACGCACCGCGCCGCCTGGCGAACGCCAGTTACCGTTCAACGTCTCGATGGCTTTCACCGCCACGCGCGTTTGTTCTGGAGTCGCGTGCGGGTTGGTTAACCCTTTTTGTAAATACCTCTCCCAGCGCGCTTGCGAGGCGGCCATAAAGTAGGCCGGACGCGCCAGAATGTCGCGGATCTGCGGCTGTTCACGCGCGACGTCATCGGCGTTCAGCAGATGGGAGTAGGTAGTGTACAGCGTGGTGCTGCCGGAAATCTGTGCCCGGCTGGTAAAGCGATGTCCGTCAACGGTGGTCTCGGCAGGAAGAGAGCGGTGTAACTGATATTCGGAACTGCCGGAGGTGAGCAGATCCCAGGTGGAGCGTACCTTGCCGAAGGTCACCTTCAGGCCGTCGCGCGTGGCTACAATTTTACGCTGATAATCAGGATATGCGCTGTCGATGGTTTTATCCGAACGCGGCTTGCCCTCTTTGGCCTCCAGTTTTTCCAGCAGCTCGCCATCCCACACCAGCTCCAGCGGCGTTTTGCTGGTAATACGGGTTTCAAGCAGCGAAGTACGCGCAGAAGCAAAGCGCAGCGTCATCACGATCTGAACATCCCTGGTGCTCAGTTTCTGCACCAACGCGCCAGGGAGGCTGTAGGCTTCAAGGGTGAAATCCACTTTTTTGCCGTTCTGGTACACGGACAGGCGATCAAAATTCGTCGCCATAAAGTTGATGTACTCTTCGGTGAGCAGCGCTACGCCGGGAAATCCGCCCTGGGTCTGCGGCCCGTCCGGCAGCAAATGCCCATGCCAGGCACCCATATCAAAAAAGGGATTAAACCGCTGGTGGTCGTCGTAGTCGAAATCCTGCATGAAGAGCGGCGCGCCGGTACGGTTGATGACGTTTTTGAAGTCAGTTGCGGTGGCGGCGTGAGCCGAAAAACTGAGCGCCAGCGCGCATGCCAGCGGCGTGAGGACGTATTTCATGGTGGTAGATCCTTTTTACCAGTAGAAGTATTGCATCAGGAAGACCTGATCGCTCGGGTCGCCGGAGGCATTTTTCATATAGAAGCGGCTGTCGGCAGCGGTGGCAAAACGCCCGCCGCCGTACTCGTACCAGATCCCGAACTGCATAAACGAGGTAGTTTCTTCAGCCGCATCGTCCGGACGATGTTTCGCGTAGCTGTAAGCAGTGGAGAGATAAACGCCTTTCAGGGCTTCCACCATGGCGCTGACCATAAATCCGCTCTCCGTGCCGGAGACGTTCTGTCCATCTGCCCGTCCGGTATGATGCCACGCGCGTGCCGCCAGGTTGGGTGTCAAAACGCCTGTTAAAAAGAGCTGGCCGGTGCCGTCGGTAATTTCAAGACCGTTCATCCAGGTGACATCTTTCATGATGTCGTACTGAATATAGCCATTCGCCATTGCCGGATAGGTATATTTGTCGTCATAACGATCGTATTTGCCGAAGTGCAGCCAGGCCTTGCTTTCGTCATGGTGACCCGCTGGCGTGGCGGTGACGCTATAGCGCAGGTTGCCGGAGAGGTTTTGCACCTTTAGTGCGTACAAGATGTCGCGGGTGTTGGGGATCACATAACCCAGATCCGGCGTAAAATCGCCCCACCATTGCAGGTCATCGAGAGACGAGTCCTGGCGCAGGCTGAGCATGATCTCGGTGCTGTTATCGGTTTTGTAACCGCCGTAGAAGCGGTTAATCCCACCTTCAAACCCGCCCCAGCTGTGATCGGGCACCCAGGCGTTGCCCTGATGATCCGCCTGTACGGTCCAGCCTTCGCCGTAAATCAGGCCGAACCAGTTCCCCTGTTTCATCTCCAGACCGCCCTCAATATAAGTGCCGTCGCTGTATTTATGTTTATCCTGACCTTCTAAATCCATATACCCACCGACGCCCATCTCGCCATAAAAACGAAATGACGGGGAGGTTATTGCCGGTGTTTTGGTATCGTCATGTTCAGCGGGCCGGGCATCTTCTGCGGCAATAGCAGGGCAGCAGAAAGAGAGGGCAGCGAGTGCCCACAATGTTTTTTGTTTAATTTTCATAAACTCATCCCAATGAGATAAAATCCATGCCTTTTATTTCAGTTAATATTCGAGGCAGGTGATGCTTCAATTTTTTGTTGTTCTTTTGATAATCCGTTTACGTATTTGCTGTATTTCCACCAGGCAAATCCGAGGAATAAAACAATGCCACCGACGTTATAGAAAATAATCGTCAGAATATTGGCACCGGTAGGGAAAGTGGATGCCACAAAACCAATGGCGAAAATAACAATCAGCATCGACACTATGGTTATACCCGTGGTTCGTGAACCCATCCTGAAATCGCGCGGCAGGTGATCGAGCTTACGACGCAGGTTGAGGTAGGCCAGCATAATAAACAGCGGCGGTAACATGGAGGCCGCAGCGGTCATATTGATGACGGTGTTCATCAGCTCCTGCGCGGTACTGGAGCCCATGGACGGGATAATCATCAGTGGGATCACAATCAAATACTGGATCCAGGCCGCGCGCGCCGGTACGCCGTTTTCGTTCAGCGCCACGGTTTTCGGACCAAAAATGCCGGTCGGGATCTCCGAGAAAAAGATTTTGACCGGCGTCGCCGTCCACATCAGCAGGGAGCCGAACATGGCGGTAAAGGAAACCAGACCGACGAAACGGTTCATCAACACTTCCGGCAGGCCAAACCACACCGCCAGACCGTGGAACACCTGCACCGAACCCCCGGTAAACTTCAACGCTTTGCTGCTGATAAAGACGTTGATCAGTACCGAGGAGATGGAGTACAGCACGCCGATAAAGATCCCCGCCAGGATGATCACTTTAACGAAAGATTTCGAACCGCCTTTCACATCGTTTACGTACACCGCGACGGATTCCGCGCCCCCGGCAGCCATAAATATCCAGGTGGTAATGCCGAGGAATGCCCAGTTAAAATGCGGGATCATCGCGTCGACGGTAATCGGATCAGCGGGCTGCACCCCACCCATTAGCGCCGCGCCCGCCAGCAGAATGTAAGAGAGCGTCAGCAGCAGCATCAGCGTGGAGGTTACAGACGTAATTGGCCCCAGCATCTTCGCCCCGTTGGTGGAGACCCACGTTGAGAAGGCGAACAGCACCATACTTAGCACCGTTGTGGCAAATGGTGTGAGAATGTACTCATAGCCAAGAAAGGCATAAGAGGCATAGGCAATGACGCGCGGTAATAACGAGGTGAAGAAGAATAAATTCACGAACCAGTATGTATAAGCGGTAATAAATGCCCAGCGCCCGCCGAGTGAACTTTTTACCCAGGCATAAACTCCAGCTTCTGAGTTTTTATTCAACGAGACAAACTCAGCGATAATTAAGCAGAACGGGATAAAATAGAACAGGGTTGCTAAAAAGAACATCGGCGCGGAGGCAAGTCCGAGTTCGATATTATTATTGATCACGTTGTTAAAACTAAACACGGCGGCAAAGGTCAGCGACAGCAGGCCGAATTTGCCGATGGTATTGCGTTTGGTGGTTTCAGACATAACGTTTCTCCGGGTAAGAGGCTAGCGGTGCTTCATTGGCACCGCTCGTTTTTTTATTTGTTATGGAAATAACCGTCTTCGATGGTCACATTGAGAATGACTTTTTTGACCGGCTCCTCGCTGATAAAGCGATACGCCTCATGGTTCTCACAAATTACGATCTGCCCCTCGCGCACCTGTTCGGTGGTACCCACGCCTTTCAGGTATTCTCGATCGGTCTCATCGCGGTAGCACTCCACTGTCTGAAGCGCATCTTTGGCGGCATATTCAATTTTCTGCGCGCCCTGAAGGTAGTAATGCACCTCGAAATAGCGGCGATGCCCGACAAACAGCGCGTCGGTGCTGGCATCATTGGTCACACGGTAGGCCAGCGAATCGCCAATCGAATGGGCTACGCCGGGCGAGATATTATCGATATTGTTAATGGCTTCTGAGCAGCGCTGCCATTTGCGACCCGTGCGGTAATGCTGTTGAAACTGTTCCAGGCTCTCAAGAACGATCATTTGTCTGCCTCGCTGTGCAAATCCATGGAGAAGAAACCGGTGCCGAATTGCTGGCGTGCCAGCGCCATCGAGGCGATGCGGCCGCCATTGAGCGGGAGCAATGTGAAGCCGTAGCGGAACGGACTGAACCAGACGCGCCAGCTCTCCAGTACCTCACTTCCCCAGGAATTGGAGCCTAAGCCCAGCACCTGGTGGTCAAGATTAAGCGTGATGTCATCGCAGCGGCGCAGTTCGTTGCAGTGCTGTGCGGCGTGAATATTCTCAGCCGTGTAGTGCCAGGCGCTGAAGTGGAGAGGCTGTTGCGGTACGACCAGCACGCCGCTGCCATGACGATCCGCGAGGGAGGCCCAGCGCACCTGCTGACGGTTGCCATTGTTTTGCGGGAACGGATAATTTTCAAACATCTTATCAACCGTGGTGTGCCACAGGTCGATGGTGCTGGCCTGCTGGCTGTCCGGATAGTTTTCACCCGGCCCTCGCCCGTAGTAGCTCACCTGATCGAAACCGCCGTTGATGCCAAGTGTAAAGCCGATGCACGGAATAATGTGTGGGTACTCGCCGTAGCGCTCACCGCATAGCTCAACGTTGATCTGCCCGTCGGCGGCGATGCGCCAGCGATAGGTACAGCGCATGCCAAAATCAAACACTGGCGGGGCAATCAGGGTACGGGTGGTGACGATGACCGCATCGTTATGCTGCTCAACCTCGAAACCGCGCAGATGCTCCTGCATGATCTGGAAATGATACGGCTGCCACAGCCCTTCATACTCCTGCTTATGGTTATCAATCATGGGCTTGAAGAAGTTAATCTTCGGCTCACGGGTAAGGTATTCCTCACCGTTCACCTGCCAGGCGCTGAGTTTTCCCGATACTTTAGAGAAGCTCGCGCGGAAGTTATGCCCGGTCACGGTGCAGCTCAGGCGATCTTCCTCCAGACGCAGCGGAGTGGCACTGGTGTTGATAAACGATGTCGGGCGTGCCGTGCGGTCTTTTAACGGGAACTGATACACCGCGATCTCGTGCCCGGCCTCGCTGTAGCGCGTGGGACTGTTTTTGATAATACGTACAGTCAGGAACGCTTCGCGCTCGTCCAGTTCCGGCACGTGCAGACTGACGCTGCGGGAGCTGTTGGGGGCCAACCCGGTGATGTTCAGTGGCTCACTGTGCAGCGTTTCACCTTCCGCACGCACCTCCGTGAGGAGGGTGTAATCATCCAGGCTGGTGAACCATAAGCGGTTATCAACGTGCAGCTCACCGTTTTGCCAGCGCAGTTTGACCGGGGCGATCACCTGCTTGTACTCACGCAAACCTTGCCCGGGCGTTTGATCGGAGTAGATCAGCCCGTCGAGGCAGAAGTTGTAATTATTGGGGTAATCACCGAAGTCGCCGCCATAGGCGTACCAGATGTTGCCGCTGGCGTCTGTTTTCTGAATACCGTGGTCGCACCACTCCCAGACATAATGCCCCTGAATGCAGTCGTGGCGATCGAACACGTTCTGATACTCGGTCAACCCGCCGGGACCGTTGCCCATCGCATGGGCGTATTCGCAGATAATGCGCGGTTTGGCGTGCGGGTATTCGCCAAACAGATTCATCAGCGGTACGCGGGTATACATGGTGGAGATAATGTCCACCACCTCGGCGTCGCGATCTTCTTCGTAGTGAAGCAGGCGAGTATCATCCAGCGCTTTTGCCGCACGGGCCATCGCGCGGATGTTACAGCCGTAGCCGGACTCGTTTCCGAGCGACCAGATGATGATCGACGGATGATTTTTCTGCGCGTGAATATGGCGTTCGATACGCTCAACGTAGACCGGCTCCCACACCGGATCGTCCGTAATGCGGCTCAGGTCGCCGACGTTGGCGAAGCCGTGAGACTCCACATCCGTTTCAGCCATTACAAACAGGCCGTACAGGTCGCAAAGCTCGTAAAAGCGCGGGTCGTTCGGGTAGTGGGCGGTACGTACCGAGTTGATATTGTGCTGCTTCATCAGGATCAGGTCGCGCTCCACGCGATCCATCCCCACCGCGCGGCCCCTCAGATGATCGTTGTCATGACGATTGACGCCGTGCAGCTTCAGATAACGGTTGTTAACGTAGAACAGGCCGTCTTTCACCTTGATATCCCGAAACCCGATGCGCTGCGGGATGATTTCCAGCGTCTGGCCATGGTTATCTTTTAAAGTCATGACCAGATGATAAAGATCCGGCGATTCAGCGGACCACTGGCGGGGTTGCCTCACCTCAATGCTGAAGGCGGTTTCCGCACGCTCGCTGACGGTCAGGTTGTCGGTTGTTCCCTTGTGCAGCACTGTCTCGCCGTCGTACAGGGTATAATCCAGTTGAACACAGCCAGGGCGTGCAGCAAGGTTTTCCAGCTCAAGCTGACAGAAGAGGGTGGCGTCCCGGTATGCCTCGTCGAAGGTGGTTTTAACCGTGAAATCGCGGACATGCGTGAGTGATTTTCCCAGCAGGTAGACGTCGCGGAATATCCCCGCCGTCCACCACATGTCCTGATCCTCAATGTAGGTGGAATCTGCCCACTGCATAACCCGCACGCACAACAGGTTTTGCCCGCTGTGTACCGCATCGCTGATATCAAACTCGGCAGACAGTCGGCTGCCTTTGCTAAAGCCTATATAGCGGCCATTCACGTAGACTTCGAAATAGGTTTCGACGCCGTCAAACTTGATAAGGGTCTGTTTCTCTTGCCAGCTTTCAGAAAGCGTAAACCAGCGCTGGTATGCCCCGGTCGGGTTGTCTGACGGCACCCATGGTACGTCCACCGGGAAAGGAAAGCCTTCGTCGGTGTACTGCAACTGGCCGTGACCTTCCATCTGCCACATGCCCGGCACGGTAATATCGCCCCAGTCGGCCATGTATTCTGAGGTAAAGTTTTCCGGGACAAGCAGCGGGTTCGTGAAGAAGCGAAAGTTCCACTTTCCGCTTAGCGACAGAAAGTGGCTGCTGGCTTCACGCGCAAACGTGCGTGCCCGGGAAACGGTGTCATAAGAGAAGAAGTACGCACGCGGCGGGAGCCGGTTTTCATGCGTGAGTTGAATATTTTCCCAGCGATTCATGTGATCTCCCTGTAGGGGTAAAACATCATTGCTGGAGATTTTAGTAAATATTTTACTAAATAAAATCAGTAAAACCGATTTGCTTTAACTCGATCACGAAATTAAAAAAGCCGGGCGTGCCCGGCGGGAGAGTTAACAGGTGGAAATCAGCGGGTGGTGCCGCGCAGCTTCAGTACGCTCGGGACAAAGACCTGAAGCGGTAGCGCGCGGCCATCGCGGGCCTTTTCCAGCAGCAGATTAACGCCCTGGCTGCCCATCATTTCAGAGTGAATGCGCACGGTGGAAAGAGGCGGGAAGGTAAAGCGGGCGGTTGGAATGTCGTTCACGCTGATCAGTGAAATATCTTCCGGGATCGCCAGCCCTTTTTCGTGGATGGCGCGTAACACCCCGATGGCGATGGAATCGGAGGCCACGAACAAGGCGGAAGGCCAGCACTGTTGTGCCAGCATGATTTTTGCCAGTTCATAACCGGACGAGCTGGAAAAACCGCCGCGCCAGATGTCCTGTTCCGATACCACCCCTTTCAGGAGCCCGTACTCCACGAAGGCGGCTTCCCGAATATCAGCCTTGCCTGGCTCATCTTCGCCGCCGATAAAGCCAATCCGCTTAACTCCCTGAGCAATAAAGAAATCCACTATCTGCTTGCTGATGCGCGAAAGGTCAATATCGACAGAATCGTACTCGCTGCCTGGCTCGTGAAAGTCGATAAAACAGACGTTGTCGGTCAACGACATTGCCGCACGTCGAAGCGCAGGGGAGGGTTTGCCTACAATCAACACCCCGGTGAGCTTTTTCAGCTCCGGCAGGGTGGCATTAGCGTAGCAGTTACTCAGTTCGACCCCCAGTTTTTCGCACTGCGTCTCAATGCCGTGGCGAATGGCAAGATAGTAAGGGTCGTTGATCTCCAGTTCCTGCTGGTAGCTGTAGAGCGCCAGAATATGTTGCTGACCGGCAGCGACAGACTGCATTTTACGGGAGGTCGTGCTTTTGTATTCCAGCTTCTCGGCAATCTCCAGAATGCGGTGTTTCGTCTCTTCTTTCACATTCAGCGTCGGGTCATCGTTTAAAACCCGGGATACCGTTGCCAGCGAGACGCCAGCTTCCGTCGCGATGTCTTTCAGCGTTGCCATGTTTGTCCTTATTCCCCACGAGATAGCTTATTGTAAAGGATGCGTTCGGACATGCATTAATTTTTAGTAAATAACATCCCTGTTGCCCTCGCCAGTTACCGTGTTAGTATTTAGTAAAATTTTACCAAGGAGGCAAAAGTGGAAACGGTAGCATACGATGATTTTGCAAAGCTCGAGCTCCGCGTGGGGAAGATTGTTGACGTTAAACGTCACGCCAATGCGGACAAGCTCTATATTGCGCAGATAGAGGTGGGAGACAGAACGTTGCAAACCGTCACCAGCCTGGTGCCGTATTACCGGGAAGAGGAGCTGATGGGCAAAACGGTGGTGGTGTTGTGTAACCTGGCAAAGGCTAAAATGCGCGGTGAAACATCTGAATGCATGTTGCTCTGCGCGGAAACCGATGACGCCCGAGAAAGTGTGTTATTAACGCCGGAGCGGGTGATGGCGGCAGGGGTAAGAGTGGTGTGAAAAAGCCGGGTGGCGGCTACGCCTTACCCGGCCTACAAAGCCTCGAACCGCAGGCCGGGTAAACGACAGCGTCACCCGGCAAAAGCACTACAGCACGCTTAGCGCCTTCTCCACCACGTTCTCAACGGTAAAGCCGAAATATGGGAACAGCTTGTCGGCCGGGGCGGATTCACCGTAACCATGCATCCCGACAATTGCCCCTTTCAGGCCCACGTATTTGTACCAGTAGTCGGCAATGCCAGCTTCAACCGCCACGCGCGCCGCGACGTTTGAAGGCAGCACCGATTCGCGGTACGCCTCATCCTGAGCATCAAAGATATCCGTTGAAGGGAGGGAAACCACGCGCACCGCGTGACCCTCGGCGGTCAGTTTCTCCGCCGCTTTTATAGTGATTTCCACCTCGGAACCGGAGGCGATCAGGATCACGTCTGGCTTGCCGCCGCTGTCTTTCAGGATGTACCCGCCGCGGGCGATATTTTTCACCTGCTCCGGCGTGCGCTCGATCTGCGCCAGGTTCTGGCGCGACAGGATCAGCGCCGTGGGTCCGTTATGACGCTCTACGGCCAGCTTCCAGCCCACTGCCGCTTCCACCTGATCGCAAGGACGCCAGGTGCTGAAGTTTGGCGTTAAGCGCAGGCTCGCCAGCTGCTCTACCGCCTGGTGCGTCGGCCCATCTTCACCTAGCCCGATAGAGTCGTGGGTGTACACCATGATTTGCCGCGCCTTCATCAGGGCCGCCATACGCGCCGCGTTACGGGCATATTCGACAAACATCAGGAAGGTGGCGGTGTACGGCACGAAGCCGCCATGGTGGGCGATGCCGTTGGCAATGGCGGTCATCCCAAACTCGCGCACGCCGTAGTGGATGTAGTTCCCGGCAATGTCCTCCTTCAGGGATTTAGAGCCGGACCAGATGGTAAGGTTACTTGGCGCCAGATCCGCCGAGCCGCCCAGCAGTTCGGGCAGGATTGGGCCAATCGCGTTAAGGGTGTTTTGTGATGCCTTACGGGTGGCAATTTTCGCCGGGTTGGATTGCAGGTTTTCAATCAGCGCCTGGGTTTTCTCTTCCCAGTCTTCCGGCAGGCCGCCGCTCATGCGGCGGGTAAACTCAGCCGCCAGCTCCGGATACGCTTTTTTGTAGGCGGCAAACTTCTCGTTCCAGGCCTGCTGCGCTTTTTCACCTGTTTCGCGAGCATCCCAGGCCTTGTAGATCTCTTTTGGGATCTCAAAGGCCGGGTGTTTCCAGCCCAGTTTCTGGCGGGTCAGCGCCACTTCCTCTTCACCCAGCGCCGCGCCGTGCGCCTCCTCTTTGCCCGCTTTGTTCGGCGAGCCGAAGCCGATGGTGGTGCGGCAGATGATCAGGGACGGTTTGTCCTTCACGCTCTGCGCTTCCTGAATCGCTTTTTTCACCGCCTCTGGATCGTGACCGTCGATCTCGTGCACCACGTGCCAGTGATAGGCTTCAAAGCGTTTCGCCGTATCGTCGGTAAACCAGCCCTCGGTTTCCCCGTCAATGGAGATACCGTTGTGATCGTAGAAGCCAATCAGCTTGCCCAGCCCCAGGGTGCCCGCCAGAGAACAGACCTCGTGAGAGATCCCCTCCATCAGACAGCCGTCGCCCATAAAGACATAGGTATAGTGATCGACAATCTCGTGGTCGGGCTGGTTGAACTGCGCGGCCAGCGTACGTTCGGCAATCGCCAGGCCAACGGCATTCGCCAGCCCCTGGCCCAGCGGGCCGGTAGTGGTTTCAACGCCCGGCGTATAGCCGATCTCCGGGTGGCCCGGCGTTTTGGAGTGCAGCTGGCGGAAGTTTTTTAATTCCTCAAGCGGCAGATCGTAGCCGGAAAGGTGCAGCAGACTGTAGAGCAGCATCGAGGCGTGCCCGTTGGAAAGAATAAAACGGTCGCGGTCGTACCAGGTCGGATCGGTAGGGTTGTGCTTCAGGAAGTCGTTCCACAGCACTTCGGCGATATCAGCCATACCCATGGGGGCGCCAGGGTGGCCGGAATTGGCTTTTTGTACGGCATCCATGCTGAGGGCGCGAATGGCGTTGGCGAGCTCTTTACGGGACATAGTTCACTCCGTGGCAAGGTTAAAGTTTGGCGGCGAGAAGATCTTCGAGTTTGCGCTGGTCGACGGCGAACTGACGGATGCCGTCCGCCAGTTTTTCCACGGCCATTGGATCCTGATTGTGCTCCCAGCGGAATTCCGCTTCGGTCATGGGTTTTGGTTTTGGCAGAACGGTGGAGGTTGGCACCAGCTTGCGGATCACCGTCTCTTCACTCTCCTGAAGCTTTTTCAGCAGGTCAGGGGAGATGGTCAGCCGGTCGCAGCCCGCGAGCGCGAGGATCTGCTCGGTGCGGCGGAAGCTGGCCCCCATCACGATGGTCTCGTAGCGGTGCTGCTTGTAATAATCGTAGATATTACGCACCGATTTCACGCCGGGATCTTCGTCCACCACATACGGATCCATCGGCTGTTTCGCCTGATACCAGTCGTAGATACGTCCGACAAACGGTGAAATCAGGAACACGCCCGCTTCGGCGCAGGCACGCGCCTGGGCGAAGGAGAACAGCAGCGTCAGGTTACAGTTGATCCCCTCTTTCTCCAGCACTTCCGCCGCGCGGATGCCTTCCCAGGTGGAGGCAAGCTTGATCAGGATGCGTGATTTATCGATCCCCTGCTCCTGGTAGAGTTCCACCAGGCGGCGAGCCTTGCTAATGCTCTTTTCCTGGTCGAATGAGAGGCGGGCATCCACTTCGGTGGAGACGCGTCCCGGTATGCTTTTAAGAATTTCCGCACCGATATTGACCGCCAGCTTGTCACTGGCTTCGGCGACCTGCTGCTCCTGCGTTTTCCCGCGCTGTTTGCCGTAGGCAAGGGCGTCATCAATCAGATGACTAAAGTGCGCAAGACCGGCCGCCTTGAGCAGCAGCGAGGGGTTGGTGGTCGCGTCTTCAGGCTGGTAGTGACGAATCGATTCGATGTCGCCGCTGTCTGCAACCACGGTGGTAAATTGTTTGATGCCGTCTAGCTGGTTCATAATTACTCCTTGGAAATAAAAGAGTTAGTCGAGTGCGTCAGGTCACACTTCTGAGAAAATCATGATGGACTTAACAAAAAAGCATAGCAGACGGGGGAGGCATTGCTGTCTGAGACGGGTAACATGGCTGTTATAAATTGATAACAATTTTTATTCTGCAATGGTGAGAGTTTGGCAGCCTTCAAAGTTTAGGAGCCTGCCTGCGGCGATACTATGCGGCACACCAGGGTGTGCATAGGAACGTCAACATCACCCTTTTTGACCGAAACGTGAAAGGAATAACAAGATGGATGATCAGTTAAAACAAAGCGCTCTCGATTTTCACGAGTTTCCTGTTCCGGGTAAAATCCAGGTATCCCCGACCAAACCGCTGGCGACCCAGCGCGATCTGGCGCTGGCCTACTCGCCAGGCGTAGCTGCCCCGTGCCTTGAAATCGAAAAAGATCCGCTGGCAGCGTACAAATACACCGCCCGTGGCAACCTGGTGGCCGTTATCTCTAACGGTACGGCGGTACTGGGGTTAGGGAACATTGGCGCGCTGGCCGGTAAGCCGGTGATGGAAGGGAAGGGCGTTCTGTTTAAGAAATTTGCCGGTATCGACGTCTTCGATATCGAAGTGGACGAACTGGACCCGGATAAATTCATCAACGTGGTGGCGGCGCTGGAGCCGACCTTCGGCGGCATCAACCTGGAAGACATCAAAGCGCCGGAATGTTTCTATATCGAGCAGAAGCTGCGCGAGCGTATGAACATTCCCGTGTTCCATGACGACCAGCACGGCACGGCGATTATCAGTACCGCCGCCATTCTGAACGGTCTGCGTGTGGTGGAGAAAAACCTCTCCGACGTGCGCATGGTGGTCTCCGGCGCTGGCGCCGCGGCCATCGCTTGTATGAACCTGCTGGTGGCGCTGGGCATGCAGAAACACAACATCGTGGTCTGCGACTCCAAAGGCGTGATTTACAAAGACCGCGAGCCAAACATGGCTGAAACCAAGGCGGCCTATGCGGTGGAAGACGACGGCAAGCGCACGCTAGAAGACGTCATTGAAGGTGCCGACATTTTCCTCGGCTGTTCAGGCCCGAAAGTACTGACCCAGGAAATGGTGCAGAAGATGGCGCGCGCGCCAATGATCCTGGCCCTGGCGAACCCGGAGCCGGAAATTCTGCCGCCGCTGGCGAAGGCAGTGCGTGAAGACGCGATCATCTGTACCGGACGTTCGGACTACCCGAACCAGGTGAACAACGTGCTCTGCTTCCCGTTCATCTTCCGCGGTGCGCTGGACGTTGGCGCTACGGCAATCAACGAAGAGATGAAGCTTGCCGCCGTTCATGCTATCGCAGAGCTGGCGCACGCCGAGCAGAGCGAAGTGGTGGCCTCCGCCTACGGCGATCAGGATCTGAGCTTCGGCCCGGACTACATTATCCCTAAACCATTTGACCCGCGTCTGATCGTGAAGATCGCGCCAGCGGTGGCCAAAGCGGCGATGGACTCTGGCGTGGCGACGCGGCCGATTGAAGATTTCGATGCCTACGTCGATAAACTCACCGAGTTCGTCTACAAAACCAACCTGTTTATGAAGCCGATCTTCTCCCAGGCGCGCGCTGACGCGAAGCGCGTGGTGCTGGCGGAAGGGGAAGAGGCGCGCGTGCTGCACGCCACGCAGGAGCTGATCACCTTAGGGCTGGCGAAACCGATCCTGATTGGTCGTCCGAGCGTGATCGAGATGCGTATCCAGAAGCTGGGCCTGCAAATTAAGCCGGGCGTCGACTTTGAGATCGTCAATAACGAATCCGATCCGCGCTTCAAAGAGTACTGGAACGAATACTATTCGATCATGAAGCGTCGTGGGATCACCCAGGAGCAGGCGCAGCGGGCGGTGATCAGCAACACCACGGTGATCGGCGCGATCATGGTTCACCGCGGTGAGGCGGATGCGCTGATCTGCGGCACCATCGGCGAGTACCATGAGCATTTCAGCGTGGTGCAGGAGATCTTCGGCTATCGCGAGGGTGTCCATACTGCCGGCGCAATGAACGCGCTGCTTCTGCCAAGCGGGAACACCTTTATCGCCGATACCTACGTCAACGACGATCCTTCCCCGGACGAACTGGCGGAAATAACCGTGATGGCGGCGGAAACCGTGCGCCGCTTTGGTATCGAGCCGAAAGTGGCGCTGCTGTCGCACTCTAACTTCGGGTCATCCAAATCCGCGGCGGCGTGCAAAATGCGCCAGACGCTGGACCTGGTGCGCGAGCGTGCGCCGGAACTGATGATCGACGGCGAGATGCACGGCGACGCCGCGCTGGTGGAGAGCATTCGTAATGAACGTATGCCGGACAGCCCGCTGAAAGGCTCCGCGAACGTGCTGATTATGCCGAACGTGGAAGCGGCGCGTATCAGCTATAACCTGCTGCGTGTGTCGAGTTCTGAAGGGGTGACCGTAGGGCCAGTGCTGATGGGGGTGTCAAAACCGGTACATGTATTAACGCCGATTGCCTCCGTGCGTCGTATCGTCAACATGGTGGCGCTGGCGGTGGTTGAGGCGCAGACGCAGCCGCTGTAATTTTTACCCTCACCCTAACCCTCTCCCAAAGGGAGAGGGAATTTATACTCCCTCTCCCTTTGGGAGAGGGCAGGGGTGAGGGGGTTACACCCAGTCCCGAACCCGAATAAAATCACGCAAGGCAGCCTCCGGGCTGCCTTCTTTGGGTTCAAAGCTGTATTCCCAGCGCACCAGCGGCGGCATCGACATCAGAATGGACTCCGTGCGCCCACCGGTTTGCAGGCCAAACAGCGTCCCGCGATCCCATACCAGGTTAAACTCCACGTAACGCCCGCGGCGGTACAGCTGGAACTCACGCTCGCGAACGCCGTAGTCGGTGTTTTTGCGGCGTTCGACAATCGGCAGATAGGCATCGGTAAAGCCTTCACCCACTGCGCGCATAAAGCTGAACGCGGTATCAAAATCCGGCGTGTTGAGATCGTCAAAGAACAGCCCGCCGATGCCGCGTTGCTCGTCGCGATGCTTCAGATAGAAATAATCATCGCACCACTTTTTGTATTTCGGGTAAACGTCTTCGCCAAACGGCAGGCAGAGGTCGCGCGCGGTGGTGTGCCAGTGCACGGCGTCCTCTTCGAAGCCATAGTAAGGCGTTAAGTCGAAACCGCCGCCAAACCACCAGACCGGATCGGCCCCCGGTTTTTCCGCGATGAAAAAGCGCACGTTGGCGTGGCTGGTTGGCACAAACGGGTTATGCGGATGCACCACCAGCGAGACGCCCATCGCCTCGAAGCTGCGGCCCGCCAGTTCAGGCCGATGCGCCGTGGCGGACGCCGGCATTGCATCACCGTGGACGTGGGAGAAGTTGACCCCGGCCTGTTCAAAAATGCCACCGTTACGCAGCACGCGGCTGCGTCCACCGCCGCCCGCTTCGCGCTGCCAGGCATCTTCCTGGAATTCACCGCCGTCTGCGGCGGCCAGTTTCTGGCAAATCGCGTCCTGTAGCTGCATCAGGAAAGTTTTGACCAGCTGTGCATTCGGTTTCATCAACGTTTCCTGGAGTGCGCTTTTTGATTATCGAACCAGTTGAAATAACTGATAACCCCGGAGGCGATAGCGTTCGCGATCTTCTGACGAAACGCCGTGGTGCCGAGTAAACGCTCCTCTTCCGGGTTGGTAATGAACGAGGTTTCCACCAGCACGGACGGAATGGACGGGGACTTCAGCACCACAAACGCGGCCTGCTCGGTGCTTTTACTGTGCAGACGGTGCACGGGCTTAATCCGTTTAAGGATATGCGAGCCGAGCGTCAGGCTGTTTTTGATGGTATCGGTCTGCACGAGATCAAACAGAACCTGCTGCAACAGATGGTCTTTGTCGGTGGCTTTTTTCCCGGCCACTTCATCCGCCCGGTTTTCGCGATCGGAGAGGTATTTCGCCATGGCGCTACTGGCGCCACGGTTGGAGAGGGCGAACACCGATGCGCCTGCGGCGGAAGGGTTTGTGAAGCCATCCGCGTGAATGGACATAAACAGGTCGGCGCCGTGCTTATGGGCAATTTCCACGCGATCGTACAGCGGGATAAACGTGTCGCCCGTGCGCGTCAGGCGGGCGTCAATGCCGTTGCTGCGTAAAATTGCGCGCACATTTTTTGCAATTGCCAGCACGACGTGTTTTTCTTTCGACCCGTTTCGGCCAATGGCGCCGGTGTCGATCCCGCCGTGGCCCGGATCGAGCATGACCAGACGCTTTGCCCCGGCTTTTTTGGTTTTCGGCTTGCTGTGTCCGTTACTGGTTTTAAGCGAGCTCTCTTCTTTTGCCTGAGCCTGCTTTGCGATGCCTGTTAACGTTAAGGCCGCCAGCCCCGCTTTGAGAACCTGACGACGCGATGTGAGTGCTTTTAATGGTTTGAATGTGCTCATGCGGCCTGAATTGTAAAAATTGGGGTCCTGGTGTTATATCGTATCGCGTTTTGCGTGACGACATTCCTTATTGAGAATTGTTTTACTTTTCATTTCAATACGTGACAAAGTGACATTATGCCAAATTTTGGCGAGTTTTTCCCCGGTTATTGGCTAAATGCCCTGTTCACGCCATAATCACTGTTTTTAAACCCGAAAAGGCGGTTAATACCATGGAGATACGCGTGTTTCGCCAGGAAGATTTCGAAGAGGTGATCACCCTTTGGGAGCGCTGCGATCTGCTGCGTCCGTGGAACGATCCGGAAATGGACATCGAACGGAAGGTGAATCACGACGTCAGTCTGTTTCTGGTCGCTGAGGTCAACGGCGAGGTGGTCGGGACGGTAATGGGCGGGTACGACGGCCACCGCGGGTCGGCCTACTATCTGGGCGTGCACCCGGAATATCGCGCGCGCGGCATCGCCAACGCGCTGCTTAACCGTCTGGAAAAGAAACTGATCGCCCGTGGCTGCCCGAAAATCCAGATTATGGTGCGGGAAGATAACGACGTGGTGCTGGGCATGTATGAACGTCTGGGCTACGAGCACGCGGATGTACTGACGCTGGGTAAGCGCCTGATCGAAGATGAAGAGTACTGAGTTCCACCCTGGCGACTATGATGTTCACGGTCGTCTGCGTCTGCCTTTTTTATTCTGGTGCGTTCTGCTGTTGCAGGCCCGCACCTGGGTGCTGTTCGTGATGGCTGGCGCGTCACGCGGGCAGGGCGATACGCTACTGAATCTCTTTTATCCCGATCACGATGCGTTCTGGCTGGGGTTACTGCCCGGTGTACCGGCGGTGCTGGCGTTCCTGTGCAGCGGTCGGCGGCAGTTCCTCCCGCGCTTCTGGCGCGCGCTTCGCTGGCTGTTGATTCTGGCGCAGGTTGTGCTCCTGATCTGGCAGCCCGTGCTCTGGCTGTACGGCGAGCCGCTTTCCGGTATCGGGATTGCGCTGGTGGTGGCGGATATTGTCGCGCTGCTGTGGCTGGTCACGAACCCCCGTTTACGCGCCTGTTTTACGCAAGAGTCAGATTAAAACGGCACTTTTTGCCGATACTGCACTCCAACAAGCGTTGATTTATTACGTAAGGACGTCTCAATGAAATCGCTGCGTTTACTTTTATGCGCTCTCCCGCTGGCGTTAACCGGCTGTTCCACGCTCTCATCCATCAACTGGTCTGCGGCCTATCCGTGGAACTGGTTTGGCTCCTCAACGGAAGTGACCGAGCAGGGCGTGGGCAAAATCACCGCCTCGACGGCGCTGGATCAGGATGCCATTCAGGAGGCCATCGGCAGTGATTATCGCCTGCGCAGCGGCATGAAAACCGAGAACGGCAACATCGTGCGCTATTTCGAAGCGTTGAAAGACGACAAGGTGGCGATGGTCATCAACGGCGATAAAGGTACGGTCAACCGCATTGCGGTGATGGATGAAGAGATCCCGACCTCAGGTGGCGTGAAGGTAGGTACGCCGTTTGGCGAGCTCTACCAGAAAGCGTTTGGCCACTGCGCCAGCGTGCCGTCGGATGATAGCGTGGCGGTCGAGTGTAAGGCCGACGGCAGCCAGCACATTAGCTATGTATTCAGCGGCAGCTGGAACGGTCCGGAAGGGTTAATGCCCTCTGACGACACCCTGAAAAAGTGGAAAGTGAGCAAAATTATCTGGAAGCAGTAATTTGCGCCTGAGCAAGCCGCCTCGCTGAAATCCAGGTATAATAGCCGCCATCAATGCCACGCTGTCGTGGCATCTTTTTTTCAGGAGGAGCGATGTCTCAGGTTCAGAGTGGCATTTTGCCAGAACATTGCCGCGCGGCGATTTGGATTGAAGCCAACGTCAAAGGGGACGTGGATGCCCTGCGCGCGGCCAGCAAAATTTTCGTTGATAAACTGGCCACCTTTCAGGCCAAATTCCCCGAAGCCCATCTGGGCGCGGTGGTTGCCTTTGGCAACACCGTCTGGCGTCAGCTGAGCGGCGGCGAAGGCGCAGAAGAGCTGAAAGACTTTATTCCTTATGGCAAAGGTCTTGCGCCCGCCACCCAGTATGACGTCCTGATCCATATCCTCTCCCTGCGCCATGACGTGAATTTCTCCGTCGCTCAGGCAGCGATTGAGGCCTTTGGTGACAGCATCGACGTGCAGGAAGAGATCCACGGTTTCCGCTGGGTGGAAGAGCGCGATTTGAGCGGCTTCGTCGACGGCACCGAAAACCCGGCCGGGGAAGAGACGCGTCGCGAGGTGGCTGTAATCAAGGATGGCGTGGACGCAGGCGGCAGCTACGTGTTCGTCCAGCGCTGGGAGCATAACCTCAGGCAGCTTAACCGCATGAGCGTGCATGACCAGGAGATGATGATTGGCCGCACCAAAGACGCCAATGAAGAGATTGACGGCGATGCGCGTCCGGTCACGTCCCACCTGACCCGCGTTGACCTTAAAGAAGACGGTAAGGGGCTGAAGATTGTTCGCCAGAGCCTGCCGTACGGCACCGCGAGCGGTACGCACGGCCTGTACTTCTGCGCTTACTGTGCACGCCTCTACAACATCGAACAGCAGCTGCTGAGCATGTTTGGCGATACCGACGGCAAGCGTGACGCCATGCTGCGCTTCACCCGTCCGGTGACCGGCGGCTACTACTTTGCGCCGTCCGTTGAGCGCCTGCTGGCGCTGTAAATCGCTGTCCATTCGTAGGCCGGGTAAGCGTTAGCGCCACCCGGCAATTTCTCCCGCACCCCTTATTCCCTTTTCTGCTTCTAAATCACCAAACGGTATATAAAACCGTTACTCCTTTAGACTCCGTTATAAATATTATGACTATAAGATAGTCATCACATTTATAAGGGTGCGCAATGGCCGTTACTGTACTGAAAAAAGGATCGCTGGCACTGGCAGGTTTACTGCTGGTGGCGCAGGCGCAGGCAACCGAGTTGCTGAACAGTTCTTATGATGTTTCACGCGAGCTGTTTGCCGCCCTTAATCCCGCATTTGAACAGCAGTGGGCGAAAGAGAACAACGGCGACAAGCTGACCATCAAACAGTCGCACGCTGGCTCATCCAAGCAGGCGCTGGCCATTTTGCAGGGGCTGAAAGCGGATGTGGTGACCTACAACCAGGTCACGGACGTGCAGATCCTGCACGACAAAGGCAAGCTGATCCCGGCGGACTGGCAAAGCCGCCTGCCGAACAACAGTTCGCCGTTCTATTCCACCATGGGCTTCCTGGTGCGCAAGGGCAACCCGAAAAACATTCACGACTGGAACGACCTGGTGCGTTCTGACGTCAAGCTGATTTTCCCGAATCCGAAAACCTCCGGCAACGCGCGTTATACCTATCTGGCGGCGTGGGGCGCGGCGGACAAAGCTGACGGTAACGATAAAGCGAAAACCGAACAGTTTATGACCCAGTTCCTGAAAAACGTCGAAGTGTTTGACACCGGCGGCCGGGGCGCAACCACCACTTTCGCCGAGCGCGGGCTGGGCGATGTGCTGATCAGCTTTGAATCCGAAGTGAACAATATTCGTAAACAGTACGAAGCGCAGGGCTTCGAAGTGGTTATCCCGAAAACCAACGTTCTGGCCGAGTTCCCGGTGGCGTGGGTGGATAAAAACGTCAAAGCCAACGGCACTGAGAAAGCGGCAAAAGCCTATCTCAACTATCTGTACAGCCCGCAGGCGCAGACGGTGATTACTGACTATTACTACCGCGTTAATAATCCGGACGTGATGAACAAGCTGAAAGACAAATTCCCGCAGACCGAGCTGTTCCGCGTGGAAGATCATTTCGGCGCCTGGCCTGAGGTGATGAAAACGCATTTTGCCAGCGGCGGTGAGTTAGACAAATTGCTGGCGGCGGGGCGTAAGTAATGTTTGCAGGATCAACAAGACGTGTGCTGCCGGGTTTTACCTTAAGCCTCGGGACCAGCCTGCTGTTCGTCTGTCTGATTTTATTGTTACCGCTCAGCGCTCTGGTGATGCAGCTCGCTGAGATGAGCTGGTCCCAGTACTGGGAAGTGGTCACCAACCCGCAGGTGGTGGCGGCCTACAAGGTCACGCTGCTGTCTGCATTCGTGGCCTCGATTTTTAACGGCGTGTTTGGCCTGCTGATGGCATGGATCTTAACCCGCTATCGCTTCCCGGGCCGCACGCTGCTCGACGCCCTGATGGATCTGCCGTTTGCCCTGCCGACGGCGGTGGCCGGTCTGACGCTGGCGTCGCTGTTCTCCGTGAACGGCTTTTACGGCGAATGGCTGGCGAAGTTTGATATTAAAGTGACCTATACCTGGATCGGTATCGCGGTGGCGATGGCCTTTACCAGCATCCCGTTTGTGGTGCGTACCGTGCAGCCGGTGCTGGAAGAGTTAGGCCCCGAATACGAAGAGGCCGCGGAAACTCTGGGCGCCACGCGCTGGCAGAGTTTCCGTAAGGTTGTGCTGCCGGAACTTTCTCCGGCCTTGCTGGCGGGGGTGGCGCTTTCCTTTACCCGCAGCCTCGGTGAATTTGGCGCGGTCATTTTTATCGCCGGGAACATCGCGTGGAAAACCGAAGTGACCTCGCTGATGATTTTTGTCCGTTTGCAGGAGTTTGATTATCCGGCGGCGAGCGCGATTGCCTCGGTGATCCTTGCCGCGTCGCTGCTGCTGCTGTTCTCGATTAACACTCTGCAAAGTCGCTTTGGTCGACGTGTGGTAGGTCACTGATGGCGGAAGTTACGCAATTGAAGCGCTATGACGCGCCCCGCATCAACTGGGGCAAATGGTTTCTGATTGGTACCGGCGTGCTGGTCTCCGCATTCATTCTCGTCGTGCCGATGGTGTACATCTTCGTGCAGGCCTTCAGCAAAGGGATTATGCCCGCGCTGCAAAACCTGGCCGATCCGGACATGCTCCACGCCATCTGGCTGACGGTGATGATTGCTCTGATCACCGTCCCGGTGAATCTGGTGTTTGGCGTATTGCTGGCCTGGCTGGTAACGCGCTTTAACTTCCCGGGGCGTCAGCTGCTGCTGACCCTGCTGGATATCCCGTTTGCGGTGTCTCCGGTGGTGGCGGGTCTGGTTTATCTGCTCTTCTACGGCTCCAATGGCCCGCTGGGCGGCTGGCTGGATGAGCACGACCTGCAAATCATGTTCGCCTGGCCGGGGATGGTGCTGGTGACCGTCTTTGTCACCTGTCCGTTCGTGGTGCGCGAGCTGGTGCCGGTGATGCTCAGCCAGGGCAGCCATGAAGATGAAGCCGCGGTGCTGCTCGGCGCTTCCGGCTGGCAGATGTTCCGCCGCGTCACGCTGCCGAATATCCGCTGGGCACTGCTTTACGGCGTGGTGCTGACCAACGCCCGTGCGATCGGTGAGTTTGGTGCGGTGTCGGTGGTATCCGGCTCGATTCGCGGCGAAACCCTGTCGCTGCCGTTACAGATTGAATTACTGGAACAGGACTACAACACCGTCGGTTCCTTTACTGCCGCAGCGTTGCTGACGCTGATGGCGATTTTGACCCTGTTTTTGAAGAGTGTGGTGCAGTGGCGTTTAGAGAATCAGGAAAAACGTCAGCATCAGGAGGGAAATCATGAGCATTGAGATTGCCAATATTAAGAAGTCTTTTGGTCGCACCCAGGTGCTGAATGATATCTCGCTGGATATCCCTTCCGGACAAATGGTGGCGCTGCTGGGGCCGTCTGGCTCCGGTAAAACCACGCTGCTGCGTATTATCGCCGGGCTTGAACACCAGACCAGCGGACATATTCGCTTCCACGGTACGGACGTTAGCCGCCTGCACGCCCGCGACCGTAAAGTGGGCTTTGTATTTCAGCATTATGCGCTGTTCCGCCACATGACGGTATTCGACAACATCGCGTTTGGCCTGACCGTGCTGCCGCGTCGTGAACGTCCAGATGCCGCCGCCATCAAAGCGAAAGTGACCAAACTGCTGGAGATGGTGCAGCTTGCGCATCTGGCGGACCGCTTCCCGGCTCAACTTTCCGGCGGGCAGAAGCAGCGCGTGGCGCTGGCGCGTGCGTTAGCCGTTGAACCGCAAATCCTGCTGCTGGACGAACCGTTTGGCGCGCTGGATGCGCAGGTGCGAAAAGAGCTGCGCCGCTGGCTGCGTCAGCTGCATGAGGAACTCCAGTTCACCAGCGTTTTCGTGACCCACGATCAGGAAGAGGCGATGGAAGTGGCCGATCGCGTGGTAGTGATGAGTCAGGGCAACATTGAGCAGGTTGACGAGCCAGAGCAGCTCTGGCGTGAACCGGCGACCCGCTTTGTGCTGGAGTTTATGGGGGAAGTAAACCGCCTTCAGGGCACCATTCGCGGCGGTCAGTTCCACGTTGGCGCGCACCGCTGGCCGCTGGGGTATACCTCCGCGCATCAGGGGCCGGTGGATCTGTTCCTGCGTCCGTGGGAAGTGGACGTCAGCCGCCGTACCAGCCTGGATTCACCGCTTCCGGTGCAGGTGCTGGAAGCTAGCCCTAAAGGGCACTACACCCAATTGGTGGTACAGCCCCTGGGCTGGTACACCGAGCCGTTGACCGTGGTTATGCGTGACGACGAGCCGCCGCACCGGGGGGAGCGTCTTTTTGTCGGGCTGCAACACGCGCGCATTTATCACGGTAACGAGCGCATTGAAACGCGCGAGGATATTGCTCTGGCGGAGTCAGCCTGATAGGTTATTAGTATGTTTATCGCCCGGTGGCGCTGCGCTGACCGGGCCTACAGTTATCACTGCGTCTTGTAGGCCGGGTAAGCTAAGCGCCACCCGGCTTTTTTATTGAGTAAAAATCGTGAATACACTCGAACACACCATCGGCAACACCCCTCTGGTCAAACTTCAGCGCATGGGGCCTGATAACGGCAGCGAAATCTGGGTCAAACTCGAAGGCAATAACCCGGCGGGGTCGGTGAAAGACCGGGCGGCGCTGTCGATGATTGTCCAGGCCGAAAAGCGCGGTGAAATTAAGCCCGGCGACGTGCTGATCGAAGCCACCAGCGGTAACACCGGTATCGCACTGGCGATGATTGCCGCCCTGAAAGGCTACCGCATGAAGCTGCTGATGCCGGACAACATGAGCCAGGAGCGCCGCGCCGCCATGCGCGCCTATGGAGCCGAGCTGATTCTGGTGAGCAAAGAGCAGGGGATGGAAGGGGCGCGAGATTTAGCGTTAGCGATGGCGGAGCGCGGGGAAGGCAAGCTTCTCGACCAGTTCAACAACCCGGACAACCCGTACGCGCACTACACCACCACCGGCCCGGAAATCTGGCAGCAAACCGACGGGCGCATCACCCACTTTGTCTCCAGCATGGGGACCACGGGCACGATCACCGGTGTGTCACGCTTTCTGCGCGAACAGGAGAAGCCGGTGACGATTGTCGGCCTGCAACCGGAAGAGGGGAGCAGCATTCCGGGCATCCGCCGCTGGCCGGCGGAGTATATGCCGGGCATCTTTAATGCGCAGCTTGTGGACCAGGTGCTGGATATTCATCAGCGCGAGGCGGAAAATACCATGCGTGAGCTGGCCGTGCGTGAAGGTATCTTCTGCGGCGTCAGCTCTGGCGGTGCCGTAGCGGGTGCGATCCGGGTGGCTGAGTCCACGCCGGGGGCGGTGGTCGTAGCGATTATTTGCGATCGCGGCGACCGTTATCTGTCTACCGGCGTCTTTGGTGAAGAGAGTTATTCGCAGGGGGCGGGGATTTAAGCGTCATGGAGATGATTTTATTCCGGGATAACACCCGGGCGCAGCAAACCGATATTGTCGCCGTACAGTCGCAGGTGGTGTACGGCAGCGTGGGAAACAGCATCGCGGTGCCGAATATTCGAACCCACCGGTTGAACGTTACCGCCGTGCCAACGGTGCTGTTCAGCAATACGCCGCACTACGACACCTTCTACGGCGGGGTGATCCCGGACGAGTGGTTCAGCGGCTACCTTAAGGCGCTGGAAGAGCGCGAGATCCTGCGCGAGCTTAAAGCGGTCACCACCGGCTATATGGGCAGCGCCAGCCAGATCGCGCTGCTGGCGAAGTGGCTGAAGGCAATCAAAGTGCAACATCCCGATCTGCTGGTGCTGGTTGACCCGGTAATTGGGGATATCGATAGCGGGATGTACGTGAAGCCGGATATTCCTGAAGCCTACCGTGAGCATCTGCTCCCGCTGGCCCAGGGCATTACGCCCAACGTGTATGAACTGGAAGTGCTGAGCGGCAAACCGTGCCGTACGCCGGAGAGCGCCATTGCCGCCGCGCAGGGGCTGCTGTCCGACACGCTGAAATGGGTGGCGATCACCAGCGCGCCAGTGGCTGACGATCCGCAGAATATCCACGTCGTGCTGGTGAGCGAAGAAGGTGTTACCGTAAGCGCGCACCCGCGCGTAGAGACGGATCTGAAAGGAACGGGCGATCTGTTCTGTTCAGAGCTGGTCAGCGGCATTGTGGGAGGGAAGACCGTTGCCGATGCCATTCGCATGGCGGGCGATCGGGTGACTGACGTTATGATCTACACGCAGTCGAAAGGCTATGACGAGCTTATTCTGCCGGCATAAACAAAAATGGCGCCCGAAGGCGCCATTTTTCTGTGCGGCAAGAATTACTTCTTGATGCGGATAACCGGGGTTTCACCCACGGTGACGCTGCCAGACAGTTTGATCAGTTCTTTGATTTCGTCCATGTTGGAGATAACAACCGGAGTCAGGGTAGACTTCGCTTTTTCTTCCAGCAGCGGCAGATCGAATTCAATTACCGGGTCGCCAACTTTAACACGCTGGCCTTCTTCCGCGATACGTTTGAAGCCTTCGCCTTTCAGTTCAACGGTGTCGATACCGAAGTGAACGAACAGTTCGATACCGCTATCGGATTCGATAGAGAACGCATGGTTGGTTTCAAAAATTTTACCGATGGTGCCGTCAACTGGAGCAACCATTTTGTTGCCAGTTGGTTTGATAGCAATGCCATCACCAACGATTTTCTCAGCAAACACTACATCCGGCACGTCTTCGATGTTGACGATCTCGCCGGAGAGCGGAGCAACAATCTCAATAGTTCCGGAGTCTTTCTTGTCATCAGAAACCAGAGATTTCAGTTTATCGAACAAACCCATGATCTTCTCCTAAGCAGTAAATTGGGCCGCATCTCGTGGATTAGCAGATTGTTTTTTCTTCAATGAACTTGTTAACCAGCGTCATTAACTCGTCCGTTGTCGGTTGAGCAAGAGCCTGCTCTGCTAACACCTTCGCATCTTCGAAGTTCGTGTTACGGATAATCTTCTTAATGCGCGGGATGGAAATGGCGCTCATAGAGAATTCGTCCAGACCCATACCCAGCAACAGAAGTGTAGCACGTTCGTCGCCTGCAAGCTCACCACACATGCCAGTCCATTTACCTTCTGCATGAGAAGCATCAATAACTTGCTTGATCAAATTCAGTACGGACGGTGACATTGGCTGGTAGAGATGTGAAATCATATCATTACCACGGTCAACTGCCAGGGTGTACTGCGTTAAATCATTGGTACCGATACTAAAGAAATCAACTTCTTTGGCTAAATGACGCGCAATGGTCGCGGCTGCCGGTGTTTCCACCATCACGCCGATCTCAATGGATTCGTCAAATGCTTTACCTTCGTCGCGCAGTTCCTGTTTGTAGATTTCGATCTCTTTCTTCAGTGCACGCACTTCTTCAACAGAAATGATCATCGGGAACATGATGCGCAGTTTACCGAAAGCGGAGGCACGCAGAATAGCGCGAACCTGGTCACGCAGGATCTCTTTGCGATCCATGGCGATACGCACGGCACGCCAGCCCAGGAACGGGTTCTCTTCTTTCGGGAAGTTCATGTACGGCAGCTCTTTGTCGCCACCGATGTCCATAGTACGGACGATTACAGCCTGCGAGCCGCACGCTTCCGCAACCGCTTTGTACGCTGCAAACTGCTCTTCTTCCGTTGGCAGAGCGTCGCGATCCATGAACAGGAATTCAGTACGATACAGACCTACACCTTCCGCGCCGTTGCGCTCAGCGCCGTCAACGTCACGTACGGTACCGATGTTAGCGCACACTTCAACCTGATGGCCGTCCAGCGTGATAGCTGGCAGATCTTTCAGTTTAGCGAGTTCCGCTTTCTCGGTAGCAACCTGCTCCTGAACGGAACGCAGCTGCTCGATCACATCGTTAGTTGGGTTGACGTAAACCACATTGTTTACGGCATCCAGAATCAGATAGTCGTCGTTTTTAACCTGGGAGGTAACGCTACCGGTACCCACAATGGCTGGCAGCTCCAGAGAACGCGCCATGATTGAGGTGTGGGAGGTACGTCCACCTGCATCAGTAATGAAACCCAGCACCTTGTTCAGGTTCAGCTGTGCGGTTTCAGACGGCGTCAGGTCAGCGGCAACCAGGATGACTTCGTCCTGAATCGCGCTCAGATCGATGATGGCCAGACCCAGGATGTTGCGCAGCAGGCGCTTACCGATGTCACGTACGTCAGCCGCACGTTCTTTCAGGTATTCATCGTCCAGCTCTTCCAGGGCAGATGCCTGACCTTCGATAACTTCATGCGCAGCCGCGTCGGCCGTCATGCCTTTATCTTTAATCAGGGCTATGATTTCCTGCTCCAGCTCCTCATCTTCGAGCAGCATAATGTGCCCTTCGAAGATGGCTTCTTTTTCTTCACCGAAAGTTTCGCCAGCTTTAGTTTTAATCGCTTCCAGTTGCGCAGATGCCTTGGCACGACCGCTCAGAAAACGTTCAACTTCCTGATCAACCTTGTCGGCAGAAATTTTTTTCCGGTCAATGACGATTTCGTCTTCTTTCAGCAGCAATGCTTTGCCGAAAGCGATACCCGGGGATGCTAAAATGCCTGAAATCATAACCCTACCTTACTTGTGACTGATATTGAAAAGAACCCGGTAAACTTACTCGAGTTCAGCCATCAGCTTAACCAGATGCTCAACTGCTTTCTGCTCGTCTTCACCTTCAGCGGAGATGGTAACAACGGTACCCTGAGTCAGGCCCAGAGTTTGCAGCTTGAACAGGCTTTTTGCGCTAGCGCTTTTGCCGTTGGAAGTCACAGTGATTTCAGAAGTGAAGCCTTTCGCTTCTTTAACAAACTGAGCAGCAGGGCGGGTGTGCAGACCGTTCGGAGCGGTAATGGTAACTTCTTGCTGGAACATTGTATTTCCCCAACTTATAGGTTTAGTGTTGTGGAACTAAAGTCTAGCCTGGCGACTTAACTTTAGCCTGTATAGTTAGCGCTGACGTTTCAATCGTCATTAAACATTATGCAGTGAAAGCAAGACTTGAACCAAATCATAAAATCGATTCAGCAGCGCTATTTCGTTCACCGATTAATTTCGCGCATCAAAATAATTGCTGGTTTAAATACCAGACCCAACGGGGTGAAGCAATGCCAGGAGGGGTAAAACTTTGAAGCAGGCCACAAAAAAGCACCTGAAAAGGTGCTTTTTTACGCGTTTTTAACATGCTGGCATCACTGTTGCAGTTCTTTCTCTGTGAAGAGATCGGCAAACAGTGCTGTGCTTAAGTAACGCTCACCCGAAGACGGTAGGATAACCACAATGTTCTTATTGGTAAAGGTTTCATCTTCCAGCAGTTTGAGGGCTGCCGCAACCGCCGCACCGGAAGAGATACCCGCCAGAATGCCTTCCTCGTCCATCAGGCGACGCGCCGTGGAGATGGCTTCTTCATTGGTAATGGCGACGACTTTATCGATCAGCTTCAGATCCAGGTTGCCTGGAATAAAGCCAGCGCCGATACCCTGGATTTTGTGTGGGCCAGGTTTGATCTCTTCGCCTGCCAGCGCCTGAGCGATAACCGGTGAGTCGGTTGGCTCAACGGCAACGGTAATCAGATCTTTTTTACCTTTCGTGCCTTTAATATAGCGAGACACACCGGTCAGCGTACCGCCGGTGCCTACGCCGGAGATAAACACATCAACCTGACCGTCGGTATCTTCCCAGATTTCCGGGCCGGTGGTTTTCTCATGAATTTCCGGGTTGGCCGGGTTGCTGAACTGCTGGAGCAGCAGATACTTTGCCGGATCGCTGGCAACAATTTCTTCGGCCTTCTGAATCGCGCCCTTCATGCCTTTTGCGCCTTCGGTCAGGACCAGGTTCGCACCCAGCGCTTTCAGCAGCTTACGACGCTCAATGCTCATGGTTTCAGGCATAGTCAGCGTCAGCTTATAGCCACGCGCCGCCGCAACATAGGCCAGAGCGATACCGGTATTGCCGCTGGTGGGTTCAACCAGCTCAACGCCAGGTTTCAGCACGCCACGCTTTTCAGCATCCCAAATCATATTCGCACCGATACGGCATTTAACGCTGAAGCTTGGGTTACGAGATTCGACCTTCGCCAGAATGCGTCCATTACCGATACGGTTCAGTCGAACCAGGGGCGTATGACCGATAGTCAGCGAGTTGTCTTCATAAATCTTACTCATGGCCTGTCCTTAACTGTATGAAATTGGGATACCGACCCAGCATACCTGTTGAACAGGTATGGGGAAGTAAGGAAATCGCATATCTATATGCTGCAAGGAAATAATGGGGATCAGTATGGAATAAGGGGCGGCATAAGCCACCCCTCTTTTACACATTTTTGCATTACTTCCATAACGCGTGCTTAGCACGGTAGCAGTCCACCCACATCGCCGTCGCGCCGCAAACGGCAACGGGCATGATGAACAAATTCAGGAAAGGGATCATGGTGAACAGGCTGGTCAGCGCGCCAAACTGCATGTTGGCAACCTTCTGAGTGCGCAGGGCAGTGCGCATCTCTTTAAACGGCACTTTGTGGTTATCGAACGGATAATCACAGTACTGGATAGCGAGCATCCAGGCGCTGAACAGGAACCACAGCACGGGTGCGACCGTCTGGCCAATCCCGGGTACAAAATAAAGAATAAGCAGCACAATCGCCCGCGGCAGGTACCAGGCGAACTTCTGCCATTCACGCTTCATGATGCGGGGGAGATCTTTCACGATCCCCAGTACGCCCGTGTCAGGTGGCGTCGCACCGGTAAGGCGCGCTTCCAGCTGTTCGGCCAGCAGACCGTTGAACGGCGCGGCTATCCAGTTTGCTATCGTCGAAAAGAAATAACCGAAAACCAGCAGCACGGAGATAACCGCAATCGGCCAGAGCAGGTAGTCTAGCCACTGTAACCAGTCCGGCACATAGCTCATCAGGGAAGGGATCCAGCTTTCCAGTCTGGTGAACAGCCACCAGAAGGCCCCGCCCATCAGAATAATGTTGATCAGTAACGGCAAAATAACGAAGCGTCGAATGCCCGGCAGGGAGACCAGTTTCCAGCCCTGAGAAAAGTACCAGACCCCGCTGCGTGGGGCAGAAGAAGATGTTGAAACCATACCAGGCTGTACTCCTTTTTACACAACCAGTGGAATTGCCCGCCTATATTATCCAGTTACGGGCCAATGACCAGTTCGGAAATGTTCGAAAAACCAGCAAAAAGCACGATTTAGTTCATCTTTATGCTGTGAATGCTCTGCATACACTTGCACTTGACGTAAACGGCAAATACTCTTAGTGAGTAAATGTTTGCCGTGGTGGCAAGGTGTTAGAACAACAGAGAATATAATGATGCAGGATTTGCGTCTGATATTAATCATTGTTGGCGCGATCGCCATAATCGCTTTACTGGTACATGGTTTCTGGACCAGCCGTAAAGAGCGTTCCTCTATGTTTCGCGATCGTCCACTGAAGCGCATGAAGTCCAGTCGTGACGACGATGACGTTGAAGACGACATCGACGGTCCTGACGACGACGGCGTGGGTGAAGTTCGTGTTCATCGGGTCAATACTGCGCCCGGCGCAGCGCATGGAGAGCATGAAGCCCCCCGCGCTCCGCAGCACCAGTATCAACCACCGTATGCCTCTGCCCAGCCGCGCCAGCCAGCGCCGCCGCCAGTGGAAGAACCTGTTCGTCATCCGCCGCAGCAGCCTGTGCAACAGCAGCCCGTTGCGCCACAGCCTGTACAGCCGCAACCTGTGCAACAGCCTGCACAGCCAGTGCATCAGCCACAGCCTGTTCAGCAGCCGCAGCCGGTACAACAACCGCAGCCGCAGCCTGAACCGCCTGCGCCGCAGCCCGCTCCGCGTATTGAGCCAGAGCCGGTTGCAGAGCCAGAACCGGTTGTTGAAAAGCCGCAGCGTAAAGAAGCGGTGATCATCATGAACGTGGCTGCTCATCATGGCACCCATCTAAACGGTGACGTGCTGCTTAACAGCATCCAACAGGCAGGCTTCAAGTTCGGCGACATGAATATTTTCCATCGCCACCTGAGTCCTGACGGTAGCGGTCCGGCGCTGTTTAGCCTGGCCAATATGGTCAATCCAGGCACGTTTGACCCGGAAATGACCGGTGATTTCGTCACGCCGGGGGTTACGATCTTTATGCAGGTGCCGTCCTACGGTGACGAGCTGCAAAACTTTAAGCTGATGCTACAGTCCGCTCAGCACATCGCCGACGAAGTGGGCGGTGTGGTGCTCGACGATCAGCGTCGAATGATGACGCCGCAGAAACTGCGCGAGTATCAGGACCGCATCCGCGAAGTTAAGGAAGCGAACGCGTAATCGTCGCGTTAACTTCACCTCCTCCTCAACCCCCGCCCGTCGGGGGTTTTTCTCATTGATGGTGCGATATGGACTCAATCGAACAACAACTTACTGAACTGCGAACCACGCTTCGCCATCATGAATATCTCTATCATGTTATGGACGCACCGGAAGTGCCGGATGCGGAATATGACCGCCTGATGCGTGAACTGCGCGAGCTGGAAGCGCAGCACCCCGAACTGATTACGCCCGATTCCCCAACGCAGCGCGTCGGCGCGGAACCGCTGGGCGCTTTCAGCCAGGTGCGCCATGAAGTGCCGATGCTGTCGCTGGATAACGTGTTTGATGAAGAGAGTTTTCTGGCTTTCAACAAGCGTGTGCAGGATCGCCTGAAGAGCATCGACAATCTGAGCTGGTGCTGCGAGCTAAAGCTGGATGGTCTGGCCGTTAGCATTCTTTATGAGAACGGCGTGATGGTGCGTGCCGCAACGCGCGGCGACGGCACTACCGGGGAAGACATCACCACTAATGTGCGCACTATTCGTGCGATCCCGCTGAAACTGCGTGGCGATAACATTCCCGCCCGGCTGGAAGTGCGCGGGGAAGTGTTCCTTCCGCAGGCGGGCTTCGAGAAGATCAACGAAGAAGCGCGTCGTACCGGTGGGAAAGTGTTTGCAAACCCGCGTAACGCGGCGGCAGGTTCGCTGCGTCAGCTCGATCCACGAATCACCGCGAAGCGGCCGCTTACTTTCTTCTGCTACGGCGTCGGGATCCTGGAAGGCGGCGACCTGCCAAATACCCACCTGGGTCGTTTAATGCAGTTCAAAGAGTGGGGGTTACCGGTTAGCAACCGCGTGCAGCTCTGCGACTCTCCGGAGGCGGTGCTGGCGTTCTATCACAAGGTTGAAGAGGATCGTCCCACGCTCGGGTTTGATATTGATGGCGTGGTGATCAAGGTTAACTCGCTGGCGTTGCAGGAACAGTTAGGATTTGTGGCCCGTGCGCCGCGCTGGGCGGTAGCCTTTAAGTTCCCGGCGCAGGAGCAGATGACCTTCGTTCGCGACGTGGAGTTTCAGGTAGGGCGTACGGGGGCGATTACGCCTGTGGCGCGTCTGGAGCCTGTGCAGGTGGCTGGCGTGCTGGTAAGTAACGCCACGCTGCATAACGCCGATGAAATTGCCCGCCTGGGCCTGCGCATTGGTGACAAAGTGGTGATTCGCCGCGCGGGCGACGTGATCCCACAGGTGGTTAACGTTGTGGAGTCTGAACGTCCTGCCGATACCCGTGCCATCGAGTTTCCAGCCCACTGTCCGGTATGTGGTTCGGACGTTGAGCGCGTGGAAGGTGAAGCGGTAACGCGCTGTACGGGCGGGTTAATCTGCGGCGCGCAGCGTAAAGAGTCCCTGAAGCACTTTGTCTCCCGCCGGGCGATGGACGTCGACGGAATGGGTGACAAGATTATCGACCAGTTAGTTGAGAAAGAGTACGTCCATACGCCAGCGGACCTCTTTACCCTGACGGCAGGTAAGCTGACCGGTCTTGATCGTATGGGGCCGAAATCTGCCCAGAACATCGTTAACGCGCTCGAGGCGGCCAAAAACACCACCTTTGCCCGTTTCCTTTACGCGCTTGGCATTCGTGAAGTCGGAGAGGCGACGGCGGCAGGGCTGGCGGCGTATTTCGGCACGCTGGACGCGCTGGAGAAAGCCACCATCGACGAGCTACAGAAAGTCCCTGATGTCGGCATTGTGGTCGCTACCCACGTTTTCAACTTCTTCGCCGAAGAGAGCAACCGTGAAGTGATCGGTAAATTACTGGAACAGGGCATTCACTGGCCTGCACCGGTAGTGGTTAATGCCGAAGAGATCGACAGCCCGTTTGCCGGTAAAACGGTGGTGCTGACCGGCAGCCTGAGCCAGCTCTCGCGCGATGACGCGAAAGCGCGCCTGGTGGCGTTGGGGGCAAAAGTGGCGGGCAGCGTATCGAAGAAAACCGACCTGGTGATTGCCGGGGAAGCGGCCGGTTCGAAGCTGGCAAAAGCGCAGGAGCTTGGCATCGAGGTAATCGACGAAGCGGAAATGATGCGCCTGTTAGGAGAGTGACGTGGAAAAAGAGCAGCTCGTTGAGATCGCCAATACGGAGATGCCGTTCGGTAAATATAAGGGTCGCAGGCTGATTGATCTACCGGAAGAGTATCTGCTGTGGTTTGCCCGTAAGGATGAGTTCCCCGCCGGGCGTCTGGGCGAGCTGATGGCTATCACGTTACTGATCAAAACGGAGGGGCTGACCCAGCTGGTTCAGCCCCTGAAACGTCCTTAAACTTTCGCGGCGCGGGTCTCTTCCTGCGCCAGCTTTTCAGTCTGCGCCTTGTAACGCCGCGCCAGTACCGCACACACCATCAGCTGGATCTGATGGAAAATCATCAGCGGCAACACCATCATCCCAATGACGGACGTCGGGAACAGAATATTGGCCATCGGGATCCCGTTGGCCAGGCTCTTTTTCGATCCGCAAAATACAATGGTGATTTCATCGGCCTTGTTGAAGCCGCATTTGCGGGCCACAAAGACGTTAACCGCGATGACAATGGCCAGAAGAACGATGCTTACCACCACAATAAACAGCAGCGATCCAGCGCCCACCCTGTGCCAGATACCGTTCACCACGGCTTCGCTGAAGGCCGTGTAAACCACCAGCAGAATTGAGCTTTGGTCCGTTTTCCCGATCCATTTTTTATGTTTCGCCACAAACGCCCCAATCCAGGGACGGGATAAGTGTCCGAGCACAAACGGCAGCAGCAGTTGCAGACAAATTTTACCCACCTGCTCCAGATTGCCTTCCGCCCCGTGCATGTTCATCAGCAGACCGACCAGCAGCGGTGAAACAAAGATCCCCAGCAGGCTGGAAGCAGAAGCAGAACAGACCGCCGCCGCGACGTTACCGCCCGCCAGCGAGGTAAAGGCAATAGCAGACTGCACGGTGGCCGGTAAAATGCACAGATAAAGGAAACCGGTATACAGCGCCGGATCGACATTCACCGGCGCCCACCAGGCGAACAGCACGCCCAAAACCGGGAAGAGGATAAAGGTGCTGCACATTACCCACAGGTGCAGTCGCCAGTGGCTACCGCCTGCAATAATGGCTTCCCGGGAGAGTTTGGCGCCATGCATAAAGAACAGCAGGGCAATGGCTGCCGTGGTCAGTCCTTCAATAACCGGAACGAAACTGCCCCGCGCCGGGAAGAACGAGGCCAGCAAGACGACACTAATCAGGGTCAGCGTAAACGGATCAAGGATACGAAAAAGTTTCATAATCACTCCTGAAAACAGATGCCGCTATTGTGCTTTCTTCCCTTTGAGAAATAAAATTGATTTATTGCATCCATTCATGAATTAAACAGATGAATTATTCGTTACGTCAGCTTCGCGTTTTCGTCACCGTCGCGCAGGCCCGCAGCTTTAGCCGGGCAGGGGAGATGATTGGCCTCAGCCAGTCGGCGGTGAGCCATAGCGTTAAGGAGCTTGAAACGCAAACGGGAGTGAAGCTGCTCGACCGTACGACGCGAGAAGTGGTACTCACCGAAGCGGGACAGCAGCTGGCAATGCGACTGGAAAGGCTGCTGGATGAACTGAACAGTACGCTCAGGGATGTTGGCCGGCTCGGACAACAGCTTTCCGGTACCGTGAGAGTGGCGGCGAGCCAGACGATTTCAGCGCATCTTATTCCCCAGTGTATCGCTGAAAGTAATCACCGCTATCCGGATATCGATTTTGTTTTGCACGACAGGCCGCAGCAGTGGGTACTGGAGAGTATCCGTCAGGGGGATGTGGATTTTGGCATCGTTATTGATCCCGGAGCGGTAAGCGACCTGGAATGTGAAGTGGTGCTCTCGGAGCCCTTTTTATTGCTCTGCCGCGATGATGATCCGCTGGCATCGATGCCACAGGTGGCCTGGCAGGCCTTGCAGGGGGCAAACCTGGTGTTACAGGATTATGCATCAGGCAGCCGTCCGCTGATAGATGCCGCACTGGCCGCGCAGGGTGTTAAGGCAACCATTGTGCAGGAGATCGGGCATCCTGCCACGCTCTTCCCGATGGTCGAAGCGGGGATTGGCATCAGCGTTCTGCCGGCGCTGGCGCTGCCACTGCCGCAGGGGAGTCGTTTAACGGTGAAGCGTTTCGTACCCTGTGTCGAACGCCAGCTGATGCTGGTACGCCGTAAAAACAGGTCACTTTCCGGCGCGGCGCATGCCTGCTGGGATGTGGTGCGTATGCAGGCCGAACGTTTGATGGAGGCCCGCACACGCGATCCACTTTTTAACGAAACCAATAATCAGATGTAGATATTAATCTGATGCTCCGCGGAGGGCTTATTGATGCCTTCCGCGACTGCCTGACCTTTTTCCTGTTTTGGCATCGCCTCTTCTGCCTGCTGACGCTGCAATTGCGCCAGCTGTGCCTGCAACATAGCCAGCTGGGATTCGAGTAATTCCTGCTGCTTTTGCTTCTCTTCTGCTGTGGCATCACCCATGGCCACTTCTTTGAGCTGCTGAGTGACTTTCGTTATCTGTTTGGTCAGACGGGTGATTTGAGAAGCAATGTCGTTTCCGCCGGAGCTGTTATCTACGCTGCCGATTTCCATCGCCGACAGAGAAACGGGCTTAAGAGTTGTCATATTGAGATCCTTTTCGCCATAAAATAGAGGTATCGGCAAAGAAGGCGTGAGCTTGAGTAAAACAAGCGGTCTGGCTGCAATGGGGATGTGCTATATCGCAGATAGCAAAAAAGCGCCTTTAGGGCGCTTTTTTACATTGGTGGGTCGTGCAGGATTCGAACCTGCGACCAATTGATTAAAAGTCAACTGCTCTACCAACTGAGCTAACGACCCGAAATGGTGGGCGATGACGGGCTCGAACCGCCGACCCCCTCCGTGTAAAGGAGATGCTCTACCAACTGAGCTAATCGCCCATTTCGGAACTGCTGCGATAAGGTGAGAATGGTGGGCGATGACGGGCTCGAACCGCCGACCCCCTCCGTGTAAAGGAGATGCTCTACCAACTGAGCTAATCGCCCAATCTCAATGCTTATCTACACTGCGAGTCTACCGAAGTAGATGGTGGGTGATGACGGGCTCGAACCGCCGACCCCCTCCGTGTAAAGGAGATGCTCTACCAACTGAGCTAATCACCCCCGCTGTGTGGAGTCGCATTATAGGGAGAGTTGAAAATGAGTCAACGCATTTTCTAAAGTTTTTATTCGTTCGTCGTAAAATTAGTCAAAACGATCGCAAAACGGACTGTGGCGCATGATTTATAAACAAAAACAGCAATCTCGAACCGGATAAAGTGATCGACATTGAGGAATCGGCCCACAGTGATAGAATATTGCCCATTGTTTTCTTCCCGGAATTTGCCGATTACCGGCATCTTTATAACGTAAGGCCATTTCATGAAAATCAAAACTCGCTTCGCGCCGAGCCCGACAGGCTATCTGCATGTCGGTGGTGCACGTACCGCTCTCTACTCCTGGCTTTTCGCACGTCACAACAACGGTGAGTTTGTGCTGCGTATTGAAGACACCGATCTGGAGCGCTCAACGCCGGAAGCAATTGAAGCCATTATGGATGGGATGAACTGGCTGAATCTGGCGTGGGACGAAGGCCCATACTTCCAGACCAAACGTTTTGACCGCTATAACGCCGTAATTGACGAGATGCTGGTGGCAGGCACGGCCTATAAGTGCTACTGCTCCAGGGAGCGTCTGGATGCGCTGCGCGAAGAGCAAATGGCAAAAGGCGAAAAACCGCGTTATGACGGTCGTTGCCGCCATGACCACAGCGAGCATGCTGCGGATGAGCCTTGCGTAGTGCGTTTTGCTAACCCACAGGATGGCTCTGTTATCTTTGATGACCAGATCCGCGGCCCGATCGAATTTAGCAACCAGGAGCTGGATGACCTTATCATTCGTCGTACTGACGGATCGCCAACCTATAATTTCTGCGTAGTAGTGGACGACTGGGATATGGAAATCACTCACGTGATCCGTGGTGAAGACCATATCAATAACACCCCGCGTCAGATCAACATTCTGAAAGCGCTGAACGCGCCTGTACCGGTGTATGCGCACGTATCAATGATCAACGGTGACGACGGTAAAAAGCTGTCCAAACGTCATGGCGCGGTGAGCGTGATGCAGTACCGTGATGACGGCTATCTGCCGGAAGCGCTGCTGAACTACCTGGTGCGTCTGGGCTGGGCTCATGGTGACCAGGAGATCTTCAGCCGCGAAGAGATGATCGAGCTGTTCTCTCTGAACTCGGTCAGCAAATCAGCCAGCGCGTTCAACACTGACAAACTGCTGTGGCTGAACCATCACTACATCAATACCATGCAGCCAGAATATGTGGCGACTTATCTGCAATGGCACATTGAACAGGCAAACATCGATACCCGTACGGGCCCTGAACTGGCGGATCTGGTGAAGCTGCTTGGCGAGCGTTGCAAAACGCTGAAAGAAATTGCTGAAAGCTGCCGTTACTTCTATGAAGAGTTTGACGCGTTCGACGCCGACGCGGCCAAGAAACACCTGCGTCCGGTTGCGCGTCAGCCGCTGGAAGTGGTGCGTGATAAACTCGAAGCCATTACCGAATGGACTGCGGAAAATGTTCACCACGCGATTCAGGCTACCGCTGATGAGCTGGAAATTGGCATGGGTAAAGTCGGTATGCCGCTGCGCGTTGCGGTGACGGGGGCAGGCCAGTCTCCGGCGCTGGACGTGACCGTTCATGCCATCGGCAAATCACGTAGCGTTGCGCGTATCAACAAAGCGCTGGGCTTTATTGCTGAGCGTGAAAGCCAGCAGTAATACTCGTGTAATACAAAAAACGGCAGGTTACCCTGCCGTTTTTTATGCCTGTTATTCAGCAATACCAAGACGCGTGAGAAAACCCTGCAACCCTTCACGAGCGAGCAACTTGTGCAAACGTTCCTGTTCGACAGTCGTCATGTTTTCCAGCGAGTCGATAATTTGTGGAAGCAGGCTGGATGAGGTTGCCACGCCGTAGTGGGAAGGGCTTTCCGCCACATGGTAAACAGCCCGACGGTTACGAATGGCGGGAAGACTAATGATGTGCTCCTTAACGTGCGCATCAATACATATCACCCTCGCTCTTCCGCCTTTTACACCGTTGATACCCTCCGTTTTCCATCCCTTCTGTCGTATCCAGCGATTAACGGTTTGTCGGGCTACGCCCAGACTGTCCGCCAGCTCTTCCGTGGTCATTTTGCTGCGTAATCTTTTCATATCAGCGTTGGTCGCGAATCCCTAAACGTTGTAACAAGCCGGTAATCCCTTCCCGCAGTAACAGCGATGTCATCTGCTTTTGCTCTTCCGGCGTCATTTCATTCGCCAGCGTCAGGAGCAGGGCATGAAGCGAGCCCTCGTGGTACGCCTTACCTGGCAGTTCTGGCGTCTCTGTTGCCCTACGCGCGCTGCGAATAAAGTCGCGCACTTTTTCATTGACGTGTACCAGACGCGCTTTGCCACCCTGAACGCCTGGCTTTGGCGATGTAATCCAACCCTCTTTGCGTACCCATTTATTGATGGTCTGTCGGCTATAGCCAGTCAGCAGGGCTAACTCTTCTGGCGTCATTCGTTCCTTGATCATACAATTTCCTGAATATCTGTGGGGTTAATTAGTGGTTCATTTTATAGCACCGTTTTACGTGAAAACGTGACAAGCTTAACTCCTGGCTGCGAGCAGGCTCTCAAAGTGATTCATTTGCATGATTTTTCGGCGATTGAAAGGCGGAGACTGAATTTGCCGTTGACACTCTGCGGCGGAATTCATATTATGCCGCCCGTCAACATGACAGCTTTACGACGGGGCTATAGCTCAGCTGGGAGAGCGCCTGCATGGCATGCAGGAGGTCAGCGGTTCGATCCCGCTTAGCTCCACCAAACTCTGAACCCAACAGAGTGCGGTAGGTAAAGTAACATGTGGGGCTATAGCTCAGCTGGGAGAGCGCTTGCATGGCATGCAAGAGGTCAGCGGTTCGATCCCGCTTAGCTCCACCAAAATTTAAACCCTCGTCGCAAGACGGGGGTTTTTTTATATCTTGTAAAATATTTTAGACTGTTTTTGTTGCAATTAACGTCGTTTTCTACACCTCACCTCAATCCAAATCAATAAACAAGTCTATAAATAGACCTGAACTTGATTCGTGTTATTAATAAACCTATTATCCATGCGGTCAATGAGACGATGGTAAAATAGATTATCCGGATTAATGAATAGAAAAATTTACAATAATGTAAAGATATTTATGATTGCCCTGGCGCTAAGCCTGATTGCGATTCCTTTTTCTCGTTATATCTCTCCACGGGCCATCGTCAGCGAAAATGATGTTTATCTGGCGTGGTTGCCCTTAAGTGCCATGCTCGCCATCGTGTTGTTATTTGGACGACGGGCAATCATTCCTTTGCTGTTTGGTTTTAGCGTTACTAACATTTATAACCTTGATTTAACGCCGCTACAATCAGCCGTATTATTATGTTGTCAGACGTTTACCGTCTTCGCCGCCTGTGGCGTCATCCGTCTGGTGCTGGGCAAGCGCTGGCGACACAGCATACCGAATAAGTACATTGGCATACGTATTTTCTGGCTCGGATTTATGGTGCCTGTGGGCATCAAATTATCGATGTATCTGGCGGGATATTTATTTGATTTCCCGGTGACAATCTCCTCCTATTTCGGCGAAGGCTCTGCAATTTATAACGTTATCGATATTCAGAGTCTGATTTGTGCCGCCCTGATTTTCACCATGATGTTCTATTATCCGTTAAGAATGATTATTAATCCTCGCTATGCCCGAACATTCTGGCGGCGAAGCGTGAAGCCCCTCTTTTGTCACAAAAAAGCGTTATTTATCGTTGTGTGGCTGATGCTGTTGATCTCGATGATCGCTATTTTATGCGCGCCTTTTGAGTCGCAGTTTATTGCGGGTTATTTGATGCCAATCGTTTTCATTCTTTTCACCCTGGGGATTGGTCGTCTGAGCTATGCGCTCATCTCTTTATTCTGGGCGGCCTCGGCGCTCATGCTGTTGACCTATAATTATAATTTTCTTAATGGCGTTGAATCGGGCCACTCGCTCTCTTTTATCCTGTCGGTGCTAATCTCTTTCGCCATCTGCCTGCTTTACATGTCGCGGATCTATCAGAAAAGTGAATGGCTGAAACAGGGGTGGCAGGAGAGGGCGCTTACCGATCCGCTCACCGGTCTGCCTAACATTCGTGCGCTGGAAGTGTTTTTACAGCACCATCCCGAGGCCAAAGTCTGCTGCCTGCGCCTGGATAATCTCGAATTCCTGAGCCGTCACTACGGCATCCTCATGCGTGTACATTGTAAAAAGATGATAACCGCGTCGCTGCAACCGTTATTGCAAAAAGACGAGAAGCTCTTCCAGTTGCCGGGCAGTGAGCTGGTAGTGGTCTTGCTGGGGCCGGGCACGGCTGAACGTCTGCAATATATGGTTGATCATCTGAACAGCCGTAAGATTGTCTGGAACAAGACTGAGCTCGACATCGAGTTTGGCGCCTCCTGGGGCGAAGTGCCGGATGGAGAAAGCCTGCATCACACGCTGGGTCAGCTGAGCTGGCTCTCCGAGCAGTCCTGTGCCGGGCATAACGTCCTGGCGTTAACCAACAGTCTGGATGATGTCTCCGGTCAGACGACGGACAGAGTGCTGATGCTGGCCCGCATAAAACGCGCCCTTGATGTCGGAGGGCTTCACCTTTACGCCCAGCCAATCCATAACGCGCGTGGGGAAGGGTACTTTGAAATACTCTCAAGGCTTGAAAGCGAGGGTGAAATCATTACACCTGATCGCTTTATTCCGCTGATTGCTCAGTTTAACCTGAGCCACCGATTTGACCTGAACGTGATGGAAAAATTGCTGAAGTGGATGCGCAGCCATCCGTCCGAACGGGCCGGAACGCGGTTCTCCGTCAATCTGATGCCGCTGACGCTGATGCAAAATGAGATAGCGGCTGAGATCATCGCGCTTTTTGAACGCTACGCCATTGCGCCGCAAGATATCGTCATTGAGATCACCGAGGAACAGGCTTTCTCTGACTCGGGAAGCAGCATCAACAATATCCAGCAGCTGCGGGATTACGGCTTCCGGATTGCTATTGATGACTTTGGTACCGGCTATGCCAACTTTGAGCGCCTGAAGCGGCTGGAGGCCGATATCATTAAGATCGATGGCTGCTTCGTGAAAGATATCTGCACCGACAGCATGGATGCGATGATCGTGCAGTCCATTTGCAACATGGCCAAAACGAAATCGCTTTGTGTGGTGGCTGAATATGTGGAATCGGCTGAACAACGCGAGATGTTGCTGCGATTTGGCGTGGACTATTTGCAGGGCTATTTGATTGGTAAACCACTGCCCCTGACGGCGCTGGAGGCATAAAAAAAACCGGGAGCGATGGCTCCCGGTTTTTATTGCACGGTATGAATTACAGAACCAGTGCTGCAATAGAGGCAGACAGGACGCTCACCAGCGTTGAACCGTAAACCAGCTTCAGGCCAAAGCGAGAAACGACGTTACCTTGCTCTTCGTTCAGGCCTTTAATCGCACCTGCGATAATACCGATGGAAGAGAAGTTCGCGAAGGAGACCAGGAAGACGGACAGGATCCCTTCCGCACGAGGGGAGAGTGTGCTGGCAATCTTCTGGAGATCCATCATCGCCACGAACTCATTGGAAACCAGTTTCGTTGCCATGATACTGCCCACCTGCAACGCTTCGTGAGCGGGCACGCCCATCACCCAGGCAATCGGGTAGAAGATGTAGCCCAGAATACCCTGGAAGGAGATACCGAGTACGGCCGCAAACAGGGCGTTCAGCGCAGCGATCAGCGCGATAAAGCCAATCAGCATCGCGGCGACGATAATTGCAACCTTGAAACCCGCCAGAATGTATTCACCCAGCATTTCGAAGAAGCTCTGTCCCTCGTGCAGGTTTGACATCTGAATGTTCTCTTCGCTGGCATCCACGCGGTACGGGTTAATCAGCGAAAGCACGATAAAGGTGCTGAACATGTTCAGAACCAGCGCCGCAACTACGTATTTTGGTTCCAGCATGGTCATATACGCGCCCACGATAGACATGGAAACGGTAGACATTGCGGTTGCCGCCATGGTGTACATGCGGTTACGGGACATCTTGCCGAGAATATCTTTATACGCAATGAAGTTCTCAGACTGACCCAGGATCAGCGAGCTGACTGCGTTAAAGGATTCCAGTTTGCCCATGCCGTTAACTTTCGATAACAGGAAGCCGATCGCACGGATAACCACCGGCAGAACGCGGATGTGCTGAAGGATACCGATCAGGGCAGAGATGAAGACGATAGGGCAGAGCACCTTCAGGAAGAAGAAGGCCAGACCCTGATCGTTCATGCTGCCAAAGACGAAGTTTGTCCCTTCGTTGGCAAATCCGAGCAGTTTTTCGAACATTTCGGAGAAGCCTTTCACGAAGCCCAGGCCTACGTTGGAGTTCAGGAAGAACCACGCAAGTAAAACTTCAATGACCAGCAGTTGGACAACATAGCGAATACGAATTTTTTTGCGGTCTGTGCTGACCAGCAATGCAAGTGCAGTAACGACAACGAGTGCCAGGACAAAATGAAGGACGCGGTCCATATTTGCTCCAAATATGAGGCAGGTTTAATTTCCGTGCACATTCTATGTAACAAGCACAAAGAAAACGAGATCAAGCCCACACTATAGTTACATCCTGTGACGAGTCTCAAAAATAGTGATCAACAAGACATTTTTGTTATGTTAGGTAAATGAGTGAAAAGTTAAGTTTGTGTGCTACGCTTCACAAATGTCTGCGCATTTTCACATTCTGTGACCTTGCTCCACCTGCCTGTCTATCGTTCCTGACTATCAGAGAAATCATGTTAACCGTTACAAATGAACTTGATAATCATTCTCATTTTGATAGCATAAAACATAGCAAAGGCTATATTTCCAGAGGCAGAAATGACGAATAGTCGCGTAGAGAGTAGCAGCGGCAGAGCGGCACGCAAGCTGCGGTTCGCATTAATGGGACCGGCATTCATTGCCGCGATTGGCTACATCGATCCGGGTAATTTTGCGACCAACATTCAGGCCGGGGCCAGTTTCGGCTATAAACTGCTGTGGGTTGTGGTCTGGGCCAATCTGATGGCGATGCTGATTCAGATGCTCTCTGCGAAGCTGGGTATTGCTACCGGAAAAAACCTGGCGGAGCAAATCCGCGATCATTATCCACGTCCGGCAGTTTGGTTTTACTGGGTTCAGGCAGAAATTATCGCCATGGCCACCGATCTCGCCGAGTTTATCGGGGCGGCGATCGGCTTTAAGCTTATCCTGGGCGTCTCCCTGCTTCAGGGGGCGGTGCTGACCGGTATCGCCACTTTCCTGATTCTGATGCTCCAGCGGCGGGGACAAAAACCGCTGGAGAAAGTCATCGGCGGCCTGCTGCTGTTCGTCGCTGCCGCCTATATTGTTGAGCTGATTTTCTCCCAGCCGAATCTGGCGCAGCTGACGAAAGGGATGGTGATCCCGTCGTTACCCACTTCTGAAGCCGTTTTTCTGGCTGCCGGGGTGCTGGGGGCGACCATCATGCCGCACGTCATTTATCTGCACTCTTCATTAACCCAGAATCTGCATGGCGGGACGAGTAAAGAGCGCTACTCCGCCTCGAAATGGGATGTGACTATCGCGATGACCATTGCCGGATTTGTGAATCTGGCGATGATGGCGACCGCCGCCGCCGCGTTCCACTTTAACGGGCATACCGGGGTTGCCGATCTCGACCAGGCTTACCTGACGCTGGAGCCGTTGCTGAGCCATGCCGCTGCCACTATTTTTGGTTTAAGCCTGGTTGCTGCGGGTCTTTCATCTACGGTTGTGGGGACACTGGCCGGGCAGGTGGTGATGCAGGGGTTCGTACGTTTCCATATTCCGCTGTGGGTTCGCCGCTCGGTCACGATGCTGCCTTCCTTTGTTGTGATCCTGATGGGGCTGGATCCGACCCGCATTCTGGTGATGAGTCAGGTACTGCTAAGTTTCGGGATTGCGCTGGCGCTGGTGCCACTGCTGATCTTCACCAGTAATAAATCGCTGATGGGCGAACTGGTGAATTCGACGTGGGTGAAGCGCGCCGGGTGGGCCATTGTGGTCGTGGTGGTGGCGTTAAACTTGTGGTTGCTGATAGGCACAGCCGCAGGCCTGTAAAAGAAAAAGGAGCCGGAAGGCTCCTTTTTGTTGTTAATGGTGATGGCCGTGACCGTGGCCTCTGCCTTTTCCATGACCCCAGCCGCCACGGCGGTCGTCACGATCGTTCCAGCCTTCGCGGTAGCCGCGTTCGTAAGCCTTACGCTTATCCCAGCCACGGTGATAGCCGTTATCGTGTTTCCACCAGCGGTTTTGACGCCATTCATAATGGCGGTGCCAGTAGTCACGGTCGCGCCAGTAGCCACCGTCCCAGTATCTGCCGTAGTCATCACGATCGCCAATTTGTAATTTAATCGATGGCAACAGGGTGATTTCGCCCGCACTGGCGACCAGCGGGGCCGAAGCCAGTAATACCGCTGCAAGAATCAGTGACCTGAACATACTCTTCTCCTTCACGATCGGGGCCGCTGTGCGACCTGTTAACGCAATTTTACGAGTTGGTAAACATTCGTTTCATCGCCTCAACTCCTAAATCATGAACGAGAGCACTTTTTGCTAAAAGTGTTTTTAATCTGAACTGGACAGGATCGTATCTATCGTCTTCAGCTCTTCTGCCGTGAACCGACAATTTTCAAGCACGCCTGCTGCATCTTCAATTTGTCCGGTCTTGCTTGCGCCGATGAGCACTGAACTCACTGTATCGTGGCGCAGGATCCAGGCCAACGCCATTTGCGAAAGCTTTTGCCCCCGTTTTTCCGCCAGCGCATTCAGCTTGCGTACCTTCTCCAGCTTTTTGTCGGTGATCTGCTCCGGGTTAAGGAACTTACTGCCGCTTGCTGCGCGAGAATCCGCCGGGATACCGTTCAGATAGCGATCGGTCAACTGTCCGCCCGCCAGGGGGGAGAAGGGGATACATCCCACCCCTTTATGCTGCAACACGTCCAGCAACCCCTCTTCAGGCGCACGTTCAAACATGGAGTACTTCGGCTGGTGGATCAGACATGGCGTGCCCAGATCCTCCAGTATTTCAATCGCCTGCCTTGCCACTTCTGCCGGGTAGTTGGACAGACCGATGTACAGCGCCTTGCCCTGACGTACCACATGGTCAAGCGCTTTCATGGTTTCACGTAGCGGCGTTTGTGGATCCGGGCGGTGGTGATAGAAAATATCGACATACTCCAGCCCCATACGCCTGAGGCTCTGGTCCAGGCTGGCGATCAGATATTTACGTGAGCCCCAGTCGCCGTAAGGCCCGTCCCACATGGTGTAGCCCGCTTTGGTGGAGATGATTAGCTCATCGCGCCAGGGCAGGAAATCCTCCTGCAAAATGCGCCCGAAATTACGTTCGGCCGAACCAGGAGGCGGGCCGTAATTATTGGCAAGGTCAAAATGCGTAATACCCAAATCGAAAGCACGCTGTAAAAGTTGACGGCTGTTTTCGAGTAACGTCGCGTCGCCAAAATTATGCCAAAGCCCCAGCGAGATGGCGGGAAGCTTAAGGCCGCTTTGCCCACAGCGGCGATATTGCATTGTCTGATAACGATTTTTGTCAGGCTGATAACCCATTGGCGAGACCTCTGGCGCTGGAAAGAAACATCAGTGTATACGTTTACACTAACCTGAAGAAAATGAGCATAGCTCAGCTTTTTTCGTAAAGCATTCTTTCCAGACCCTGATTGTCGCCAATTCTGGACACGCTTCACGCTTATTTAATACTCAGAGTGAGGTCAACGTCAGAAGGACACTTATAATATGCGTACCCCCTATTGCGTCGCCGATTACCTGCTGGACCGACTAACAGATTGTGGTGCCGATCATCTGTTTGGCGTGCCAGGCGACTATAACCTGCAATTTCTCGATCACGTGATAGACAGCCCGGACATCTGCTGGGTGGGCTGTGCCAATGAACTGAACGCGTCTTACGCCGCAGACGGCTATGCCCGCTGTAAGGGCTTTGCCGCGCTCCTGACGACATTCGGCGTTGGGGAGTTAAGCGCCATGAACGGTGTGGCGGGCAGCTTTGCCGAACATGTTCCCGTCCTCCATATTGTGGGGGCCCCGGGTATGGCGGCGCAGCAGCGAGGAGAGTTATTGCACCATACGTTGGGCGACGGCGAGTTCCGCCATTTCTATCATATGAGCGAACCCATCACCGTTGCACAGGCGGTACTTACCGAACAAAACGCCTGCTATGAAATTGACAGAGTCCTGACCACTATGCTGCGGGAGCGCCGTCCGGGCTACCTGATGCTGCCCGCTGATGTGGCGAAAAAAGCCGCTACGCCCCCTGTAAGCGCTCTCACTGTTAACCCCGCACCGGCTGATTCAGCCTGCTTGCAGGCGTTCCGTGAGGCTGCCGAAAAGCGCTTGTCCACGAGCAAACGCACCGCGCTGTTAGCGGACTTCCTGGTACTCCGCCATGGTCTGCGCACGGCCCTTCAGACGTGGGTGAAAGAGGTGCCGATGGCACACGCCACCATGCTGATGGGCAAGGGCATTTTTGACGAACGACAGAGCGGTTTTTACGGCACCTACAGCGGATCGGCGAGCGCCGCGCCGGTCAAAGAGGCCATCGAGGGGGCTGATACGGTGCTGTGTATTGGCACGCGCTTTACCGATACGCTCACTGCCGGGTTTACCCACCAGCTGACGCCAGACCAGACGATAGAGGTTCAGCCACACGCGTCCCGCGTCGGCGACGTCTGGTTTACGGGTATCCCGATGAGGGAGGCCATTGAAACGCTGACAGCGCTGTGTAAAACCTATGTTCATGATACGCGAACGCCATTGGATCACAGCGGCTTTTCGTTCCCGACTATCGAAGGGGCGCTGACTCAGGAGAGCTTCTGGCGTACCCTGCAAACGTTTATCCGCCCCGGAGACATTATTCTGGCTGACCAGGGGACGTCTGCTTTCGGCGCTATCGATCTGCGTTTACCCGCGGACGTGAACTTTATCGTCCAGCCGCTGTGGGGATCGATTGGCTACACGCTGGCGGCGGCGTTTGGCGCGCAAACGGCGTGTCCGAACCGACGCGTGATTGTCCTGACGGGTGACGGCGCCGCGCAGTTGACCATTCAGGAGCTGGGATCGATGCTGCGCGACAAGCAGCGCCCGATTATTCTGGTGCTTAACAACGAAGGATACACGGTGGAAAGGGCCATCCACGGGCCGGAGCAGCGCTATAACGACATTGCCCTCTGGAACTGGACGCAGATCCCGCAGGCGCTGAGCCTGGCGCCTCAGGCAGAATGCTGGCGCGTCAGCGAAGCGGAAGCGCTGGCGGAGGTGCTGGATAAAGTGGCACACCATGAGCGGCTTTCGCTGATTGAGGTGATGCTGCCGAAAGCCGATATTCCGCCGCTGCTGAGCGCGCTGACCAAAGCGCTGGAGGCGCGCAATAACGCCTGATTACCTGTCGTTTCGCCATCCCATCAGCATCGGTTTGCCCGCCAGCAGGAGCCAGGCGGGCAACATCACGATACAGAGCAGCGGCAGAAGCGTGGTATCCGGCACGACAACGGCCGCCATAAACAGGCTCAGCCACGCATCGCGCGTGACCACCAGTACCAGCCCCAGAATGGAACAGGAGACGGTAATCGCCGCAGGGACAGCGTCAACGTGCTCATGCAGCATCAGCCCCAGCGCGACGCCAACAAATACCGCCGGGAAGATACGACCTCCCCGGAAACCACAGGCCGCAGCGACCACCAGCGCCGCCAGTTTTACCAGCGCGAACAGCAGATAATCGGAGACGCTAAAGACCTGGCTGAAGGCCAGCTGCTGCATCTCGTCCAGACCCTTAAACAGCGTAACCGTCCCGCCGATGGCGCCTAAAACGCCCAGAATAAACCCCCCCATGCCCAGAATCAGCACCGGATGCTTCAGCCTGTGCATCAGGCGATGCAGGCGAGGGAGACACCACACCGCGACCATCCCCAGCGCAATGGCGATCGCGACGACGACGGCACCGCTGAAAATATCGGTGAGTTGCATCTGGCCGTAGTGGGGGATGGTGAGTGAAAAATGGGGATGGAAAAACAGGCTGGTGGTGAGGGCTCCCGCAGCGGCGGCCATTAGCGGCGCGAAGAGTTTATCCCACAGCGGTACTTCATGATCACTGCTGAGGGTTTGCGAAAAAATGAGCGCAGCCGCGACCGGAGTGCCAAACAGCGCCCCGATGGTGCCTGCTGACGCCAGGATCGTCCAGTCCAGCGCGCCAACGCGCGGAAAAAGACGCGCCCCCAGAAAGACCGCCAGCGCGATATTAACCGCCATAATGGGATGTTCAGGCCCGAGGCTTACGCCGCCCGCAAGACCGATAATCAGCGCGATAATAAGCCCCGGCAGAGCAGAGGGAGAGACAGGGGCGCCAATCAAGGGTTCCAGTGCCGGGTCCGGCCCGGCATGACCCGGGCTATAGCGGATCACCAGCCCTACGGCAATCCCGGTCAGGGTCAGCATCATCATGATCCAGCCCGGCGAGTCAATGCTGATGCCGAATTTTACCGGAAGCGCGGTCCATAAAATCGTTTGCAGCACCGCCGCCACTTTCATGACGACGATGAGCACCAGGCTCGACGCCACGCCAATAATCAGCGCCGGGACAGCCAATAACAGCATGGTTCTGGCTCGCGGATGGAGCATGATGATTTCCTTGTACAAAACGGCTTAACGTTACTTTGCACAATCAGCATTGTGGCAATAGTGCAAAAGGTGCTGAAACGGTAAAGTTATAATGTGACGAAGATCGATAATCCATGGGCAGTCACCTTCTGGTCGTTGTTGTTATCACGCCTTGAATTTACAGTGTCCCAAAGATTTATTCTGACTTTAGCGGAGCAGTAGAAGAATGACAAAGTATGCTTTGGTAGGTGATGTAGGCGGCACCAACGCGCGCCTTGCCCTGTGCGATGTGAACAGCGGTGAAATTTCTCAGGCGAAAACCTATTCAGGGCTGGATTACCCAAGCCTGGAAGCTGTGGTTCGCGTCTATCTGGAAGAGCATAAAGTGAGCGTTGAAGACGGTTGTATCGCCATCGCCTGTCCGATCACCGGCGACTGGGTGGCGATGACCAACCACACGTGGGCCTTCTCAATTGCCGAAATGCGGAAAAACCTCGGCTTCTCGCACCTTGAAATAATCAACGACTTCACTGCGGTTTCCATGGCTATCCCAATGCTTAAACCAGAGCATCTGATTCAGTTCGGCGGTACGGCCCCGGTTGAAGGCAAACCGATTGCCGTTTACGGCGCAGGCACCGGCCTGGGGGTGGCGCACCTGGTCCACGTCGACAAACGCTGGGTCAGCCTGCCGGGCGAGGGCGGTCACGTGGATTTTGCGCCGAACAGCGAAGAAGAGGGCATTATTCTAGAGGAGCTACGCGCCGAGATTGGGCACGTGTCGGCCGAGCGGGTGCTTTCTGGCCCGGGCCTGGTGAACCTGTATCGGGCGATTGTAAAATCAGACGGTCGTCTGCCGGAAAATCTGCAACCTAAAGATGTGACCGAACGCGCGTTGGCCGACAGCTGTATTGACTGCCGCCGTGCTTTGTCGCTGTTCTGCGTCATCATGGGGCGTTTTGGCGGCAACCTGGCGCTGAACCTTGGCACCTTTGGCGGGGTCTATATTGCGGGCGGGATCGTGCCGCGCTTCCTCGATTTCTTTACCGCCTCCGGCTTCCGTGGCGGCTTCGAAGACAAAGGCCGCTTCAGGAGCTATGTCCAGGACATTCCTGTTTACCTGATTGTCCACGACAACCCAGGCTTACTGGGCTCCGGGGCGCATCTGCGTCAGGTGCTGGGTCAGATACTCTGATGCTCATTCCCCTCTCCTGCGGGAGAGGGAACGCGCTACAGGTGCATGAGCTGGCGGAACTCTTTCACCCTGCTGCGGCTTACCGGCACCTGGAAATCCAGATCCTTCAGACGCAAAATATAGGTGTTATTAAACCAGGGTTCGATTTCGCGGATCTTGTTCAGGTTGACGCAGAACGAGCGGTGGCAGCGGAAGAAGTGAGCGGTCGGGAGTTTATTGCAGAATTCGGTGATGTTCATCGCCATGACGTAGGATTCACGCCGCGTATAGACAAACGTCATTTTTTCATGCGCTTCGGCATAGTAAATATCGTCGACAGGCGTGACGATGATCCGTTCGTCCTTCACCAGATTAATCGTGTCGTTTTCCCGCGCTACCGGGCTGGCACTGGCGGGTAATGCCTGCTGCTGCCACGCGGCTTCCAGCTTGTGCAGCATGCTGATAATACGCAACTCCTGGTACGGCTTGAGAATATAGTCAAACGCCTCAAGCTCGAAGGCCTCCACGGCATGCTCTTTCCACGCGGTGACAAACACAATAAACGGCTTGTGGGCGAACTGATTGATATTCTGCGCCAACAGGACACCGTCCAGCGACGGAATATTAATATCGAGGAATATCGCGTCGACCCGGTTATGCTGTAAAAATTTCAGCACGTCCAGACCATCCTCAAAACAGCCAACAATCTCCATCTGGCTGTGGGTTTTGATCAGCCAGCTCAACTCCTGTTGAGCCAGAATTTCATCTTCTACGATGATGACTTTCATCTGTTACTCCGGCCTGCGGCAACAAGGATATCGGGGCATTCACGGGCGTTCGCTCATTCGGAACATAAAAGGCAATTTCGGTGCCCGGCTCAAGACGGTGAATATGCAGCCCGTCACCGTACAGCAGTTTGACCCGGTGATGCACATTCAGCAGTCCGATCTTGTTGCCCGGCATTTCGTTTGATTTGACGCGCTCAATGACTTGCGGATCGATGCCGTGCCCGGTATCGCGCACGGCGATGCGCACGCGGTTACCGCTTTCCGTCACGCTAATCGTTACTACGCCTTTGCCTTTACACGGCTGAATACCGTGAACAATGGCGTTTTCCACCAGAGGCTGGATCAGCAGGCTTGGGATCACGCAGCTGACCTCTTCATCAATATCGTAAATGACCGTGAGCTTATCGCCAAAGCGTGCCTGCTCGATGGCGATGTAATCCTTGATTTGATACAGCTCTTTTTTGATGTCGATCTGCTCGTCGTCATTTAGCTCAATGTTGTAGCGCAGATAGCGCGACAGATTAAATATCAGCTGCCGCGCGGTATCCGGATTCAGACGGATGGAAGAGGAGATAGCGTTCAGCGCGTTAAACAGGAAATGGGGATTGATCTTGCTTTGCAGGGCGCGCAGCTCTGCCTTATTTGCCATCTCGCGCAGCTGCTCTGCACGCGAAACCTCAAGTTGAGTGGAGATAATCTGCGACAGGCCAATCGCCATCTCCTGGAGCGAAGAGGTGATTTGGTGCGCATGGCAGTAGTAAATTTTCAGCGTCCCCGTGACCACGCCTTTTTCCCACAGCGGGATCACCAGCATTGAGTGGATCTCTGGCGTCCGGTGGGCTTCATCATTGTTTTTAATGATGATTTTTCCGTAGTTAATCGCCTGTCTGGTGGTCGGGCTGATGGTATCGTCGCTGTCGCGATAATTGTGCTCCCCGACGCCAACGTAAGCCAGCACGTGGTCAATATTGGTGATGGCGACCGCATCGGCGTGAATATCACGGCGGATGATATCGCAAACCTGACGTAAAGATTCGGCGTTAACGTGTCGGAAAAGCGGCAGCGTCTTGTTGGCGATATCCAGCGCCAGCTTGGCCTGACGCGCGGCGCTGGCCTCTTTTTCGCCCTCCACGCTTTGCACCAGCAGCACGATAAAACCGATACAGACGCTCCCGAGGATCATAGGAATACCGATCTTCGAGACGATATCCAGCCCCAGCGCAACGGTTGGCGCCCAGACGATGACCAGGATCATGGTCAGCGTTTCGCAGACCATCCCCGCGATAATCCCTGCACGCCAGTGCTGCTTTTTCGGGATTTTGCGGTTAATCCAGCCCGAGAGCAGCCCGGCAATAATGCTGGTGATAAAGCAGGGGACTGCCGTCACGCCGCCAATATCAATCAGGTATCGATGGGTGCCGGCGATGATGCCTGTGATAATCCCAACCCAGGGACCAAAGAGGATCCCGCCCGACATGACGGCGATGATGCGCACGTTCACCAGCGAGCCTTCTACCGGCACCCCGGACCAGGTGCTGAACAGGGCAAACATCGAAAAGATAAACGTGACGGCCAGCAGCTCTTTTGGCGAATGGGCAGATTTATGCAACAGTTCGCGGAACAAGCGGATGCGGATAAGGAAAAAGAGACAGATCAGCATTAATGCCGCGCGGTCGAACACCGCCAGGAGCATATTGAAGATTTCGTGCACGGTCAGGCCTGGGAAAACGGGAAAAATCTATGATAGAAAACATAGGGCCAGATGACCAGCTATCCATCAGATTTATCAAATGGGGAAAAACCATAATTCTCAAAGGGGATTGCTGGCTTTTGACTGAAAGCCGGTGCTTTTCCGTTTGGGGAGAAACGTCAGGTAACGATACTGAGAATATTGTGTTAAATCGTAGCGCTTAAAACTGCCTGTTCGCGATAAGAGTTCCGCTTTTCACTGCAATCACATTCCCGTTTTAGCGCAAAATATTGTTTTGCCGTTATCCTCTCGACAGCGTCTTTTTCTTCAGGTTATTTTCTAAGCACGCCACACAGGTGGCAGCGTCGCTCGGACGGTCCGGGCGCTAACGTGACTCTGAGGAATCTATGGCTGAATTCAGTCCTGAACGCCGTTTTACGCGTATCGATCGTCTCCCCCCTTATGTTTTCAATATCACTGCTGAACTGAAAATGGCTGCGCGTCGGCGCGGCGAAGACATTATCGATTTCAGTATGGGTAACCCTGACGGCCCAACGCCGCCGCACATTGTTGAGAAACTCTGCACGGTTGCCCAGCGTCCCGATACTCATGGATATTCCACCTCACGCGGCATTCCACGCTTACGTCGGGCGATCTCCCGCTGGTATCAGGATCGTTATCAGGTCGATATCGATCCTGAAAGTGAAGCGATTGTGACCATTGGCTCCAAAGAGGGGCTGGCCCACCTGATGCTGGCGACGCTGGATCACGGCGATACCGTACTGGTGCCGAATCCGAGCTACCCGATTCACATCTATGGGGCGGTGATTGCCGGCGCGCAGGTGCGTTCTGTCCCGCTGGTGGAAGGCGTCGACTTCTTTAACGAGCTGGAACGGGCGATTCGTGAAAGCTATCCGAAGCCGAAAATGATGATCCTCGGTTTCCCGTCAAACCCAACAGCACAATGCGTTGAACTCGAATTCTTCGAGAAAGTGGTCGCGCTGGCTAAGCGTTACGACGTGCTGGTGGTACACGATCTCGCCTACGCCGATATCGTTTATGATGGCTGGAAAGCGCCGTCAATTATGCAGGTACCCGGTGCCCGCGATGTGGCGGTTGAGTTTTTCACCCTGTCGAAAAGCTACAACATGGCGGGCTGGCGAATTGGTTTTATGGTGGGAAACAAAACGCTGGTGAGCGCCCTGGCGCGTATTAAAAGCTACCATGACTATGGCACCTTTACGCCGTTACAGGTCGCGGCCATCGCGGCGCTGGAAGGGGATCAGCAATGCGTGCTCGATATTGCCGCTCAGTATAAACGCCGCCGAGATGTGCTGGTAAAAGGGCTTCATGAAGCAGGCTGGATGGTGGAAATGCCTAAAGCCTCTATGTACGTCTGGGCGAAAATTCCTGAGCCGTATGCGGCGATGGGTTCTCTGGAATTTGCCAAAAAACTGCTTCAGGACGCGAAGGTTTGCGTCTCTCCAGGCATTGGCTTTGGTGACTACGGTGACACGCATGTGCGTTTCGCGCTGATTGAAAACAGCGACCGTATCCGTCAGGCAGTGCGGGGCATTAAAAGCATGTTCCGCGCGGATGGCCTGCTTGCAGCGAAGAGCGTTGCGGAACAACCCGAGTCGTAACGGACACCAAAAAAAAAACAGGCGCCAACGGCGCCTGTTTTTTTGACTGCATTTTCTTAACTAGATCATCAGAGCAAACGTTCCGGCCCAAACTAAAACAATAACCGAAATGCCCATAAAGAAATATTTCACGTTTCATCGCTCCGCGTATCTTCCGGTACGCATTAAAAAAACAGAGTCCAACTGAGTATAGAGAGTTGAAATCATGCGAAAGGGGAAATCGGAATTATCCCGTGACGTCGCTAACTTCAGCTCTGAATTCTGTGCTTTCCTGTCGCCAGACGGCGCTAATGTACGCCTAAATTTCAGGAGTGACAAGAGGCATTTTTTTAAATAATTTCCTACACTTACGAGTGTCGTGTAACGGCGACAGTTTGATTTCGGTACGCAATAAATGCCTGTTGAGCGACGGTCGAAAAAGCCGTTACGCACTGCGATTACAGGTGTTTGAAAAGGTTAGTTTCTTAGCGAAACTAACCTTCGGCAGGGGTCAGATATAGAGTGAGGCTTCGCCCAGGGGACGGGTTTTAAAGCGGCGGTGCATCCACAGATACTGCTCAGGTGCACGCATAATCTCAAACTCAATCACCTTATTGATAAAGGTCGCGGCTTCACTCTCATCTTCAGGATAGTTCGCCATCTCTGGGGAGATATGCAGACGATAGCCTGACTTATCCGCTTTTCTGACCATGGTCACCGTCAACATCGCGGCGCCTGAGAGACGTGAAATCACAAAGGTACCGTTCGTCGTAGCGACATCTTTAACCGCAAAGAAAGGGGCAAAACTGCTGCCTTTAGGACCGTAGTCCTGGTCCGGGGCAAACCAGACGGCTTCCCCTTTTTTCAGGGCGCCAACCATACCGCGGAGATTGTTACGGCTGATCATCGCCTTATTTGAACGCATGCGGCCCCGCGTTTGTACCCATTCCATCAGCGCGCTGTTATGCGGGCGATAGGTTGCCATCATTGGCTGACAAAGACCCATAACGCGGCCGCCCAGCTCAAGCGACATAAAATGCACACCCACAACCATCACGCCGCGGTTTTGCATCTGAGCACGTTTCAGGTTATCCAGGCCTTCCACGTCAAACCATTTACGGACACGCTCATCTGGCCAGAACCAGGCCATACCGGTTTCAAGCAGCGCCATACCGATAGATTTAAAGTTTTCCGCAATCAGCGTTTCGCGCTGCTGGGCATTGTAATGCGGAAAGCAAAGTTCGAGATTTTTTCGGGCAATGGATTCACGGCGCTTAAGAAAGTAACGCGATGCGCTGCCGAGCTTAGAACCCAGGAAACGGATCACGGGATATGGAAGTTGAACCAGCAGCCAAAGCACGCCAAGGCCGAACCATGTAAACCAGTAGCGCGGGTGCAGAAACGCCCGCTGAAATTTGGATTGAGACAAAATAGTGGAACCTATGTGAAGCCTGTGAAGGTAGCGCAGACTTCGCGATACCACGTGCCATTGAGACCATAGGACGAGGTCATGGTTGCAGGCTTTACCGTTCTTTACGACGTTGCCTGGCCATTGCTGACTTGGGTGGGCGGCATAATGTAGCACCGTTATACATTATGAGCTATCACTCGTTTTTGTTTAAAAAAGCGGCAATTGCGGAGTGGTTTGATTTTGCTATTGTTAAATCTGCGTTCCCGCATGTCTCCTGAAGGTGCAGACCATGGAAACCTACCTGCAAACGGTGAAAGAAGAGTGGGTGAAGCTGATTAATGAAACCGATCCCGATGTGCATCGGCTTGCGACTGAGCTTGCCAGGGATAATGCAATGCCACTGGTCGCTGAATTCTATCGTGTTGTGCTGGCAGATCCATCGGCAGCTGAATTCCTGACCACCGAACAGGTGGAGAGGCAGCTTCAGGAGGCGCTTCGTCGCTGGCTTATTGATGTGCTCTCATGCCGTGTGGAGCAGGTTGAAGAGCAGATGCGGGCGCAGCAGCGCGCTGCGGATGTTCATGCCCGTATTGGTATTTCGGTTGATTTAGTTGAAATGGGCTTCCGTGTTCTGAAAAAGCTGCTGTTACCTGTCATTACTACCAGCGCCCATTCGCCTGAGGTGAAGCTGCATATTTATCACTACGCGATAAACAGTATCGATCTGGCCATGGAAGTGATGTCGCGGGCCTATGTATTTAGCGAGAACAATGCGGCGAAAGAGGACGAAAATTATCGCATCTTTTCCTTAATGGAGAACGCAGAAGAGGAGAAGGAGAGACAGACCGCGGCGCTGCTGTCATGGGAAATGGTGCTTCTGTATAAGATCACGCTTAATTCCAGTATCGGCAACAGTCTGCCGCTGGGGCAGTCTGAATTTGGACTGTGGTTTAGCCATAAAGGTCGGCACTATTTCAGCGGCATCGCTGAGGCCGGTCATATCTCTCGTCTGATTCAGGAATTCGATGACCTTTTTAACGAGGTCCGTCTTGCAGGGCAGGGTCTGAGTGATAAAGCGCAGCGGGATAAATTCTTGCAGCGAATGCGTAATACCCTCTCGCAAATCATCACGCTTTTGCGCGAACTGTTTGACGAAGTGTCGCGACACGAGGTGGGGGTTGATGTCCTGACCCGCCTGTTGAATCGCCGTTTCCTGCCAACCATCTTCAAACGCGAAATCCTGCACGCCACCCGGGCGGGAACAAAGCTCTCGACGCTGCTGATTGACGTCGACAAATTTAAACAAATCAACGATACCTGGGGGCACAATACCGGGGACGAGATCCTGCGAAAAGTCTCCGGCGCGTTCTACGACAACGTGCGAACCTGTGATTACGTTTTTCGCTACGGCGGCGATGAATTTCTGATTGTGCTAACGGAAATCTCAGAGGTGGACGCGCTGCGAATTGCCGAGCGTATCCGCAGGCGGGTGGAAAAAATCAAGGTTAACTCCCCAACCGGCGATATTATCCCGCTCTCCCTCTCGATAGGCGTTGCGATGTTCAACGGGCATCCCGATTACGAGCGATTGATTCAGGCGGCGGATGAAGCCTTATACGGCGCGAAACGGCGTGGCCGAAACTGCGTGGAGCTTTGGAAGGGGGCGTAAGGAAAGACAGAAGTGTCCCCTGCAGGAATCGAACCTGCAACTAGCCCTTAGGAGGGGCTCGTTATATCCATTTAACTAAGGGGACGAAGCGGCAAGAGTATAGCGTTATTTACACTTTTCGTTAAGCGCATTGCCGCCTGACTGGTCAAAGAGTCACCGTTCACGCCGATTTTTCGGCAGTTTTATCCTTTTTTTCCTGAGCCTTAAGCTCGGCCTTACGCTTGTTGGACATGTCGTTACGGATTTGCGCATGGCTCAGCAGCGCAAAGATAAAGGTCCCGCCACAAATGTTGCCTGCTAGGGTAGGCAGGGCGAACGGCCAGAAAAAGTCGCTCCAGTGGAGTGTGCCGTTAAATACCAGATAAAGGATTTCAACAGTTCCGACAACAATGTGTGTGGTATCGGCGAGTGCGATAAGCCAGGTCATCAGGATAATTACCACGATTTTCGCGCTACCCGCTGACGGGAACATCCAGACCATAGTGGCGATGATCCAGCCGGAAATTATGGCATTAGAGAACATTTCAACCGGCGTGTTTTTCATCACATCCATGCCAATTTTCACAAATGCGTCGCGGGTCGGTTCATCAAATATTGGCATATACTCGAATGCCCAGGCGGCTATGCCCGTACCGATCAGGTTCCCCAGCAGCACGACGCTCCACAGGCGCATCAGTAAACCGAAATTACCGAGGGTCGGATTTTGCATGACGGGCAGTACGGCAGTGACGGTATTCTCCGTAAAAAGCTGCTGTCGCGCCATAATGACGATAATAAAGCCGAACGTGTAGCCTAAATTTTCAAGCAAAAACCCGCCCGGTACGCCTTCCAGCTGAACGTGAAATATCCCTTTGGCGAGCAGAGAGGCACCCATCGACAGACCGGCTGCAATGGCTGACCACAGCAGGGCCATCGCGTCGCGCTCCATCTCTTTTTCCCCGTCCTGGCGAATATGCTCATGAATAGCCATGGCGCGCGACGGCAGGCGCTCTTCATCGACTTCTATCTCTTCTCCCCGGTCTTTCTCCTCGCTTTCAATCTCATGTTCCTCTTTGCTTTCACCAATTTTCTCTTCGCTAATGTCTTTCATAACAGCTCCTTCGGGGTAATTGCTCATTTAAGCGTAGCGGCTTTTAGCGCTTTCCCCGTGGGGATGCTCTTAAATTGCTGAAAATGGCAATAAAGGTGAGACATCTCTTTCAAAGCCAATATAAAATTGCCAGCGAAACGAATTCCGAAAGACAGGCTATGCTGAAATTAGCGTGATGACGCGAGCGGGTCGACATTGTCCTCGTAGACATCGGTAAGCGTGCTGTTACAATCACTTGCACGTTTCAGGCGGAGCATCACCGGCTCCGTCACAGATGGCATTCAACGATAGCCATATTGAACAGGGAGAAATTTATGAAGCTTCGGCTGTCGGCGCTTGCGCTGGGCGTAACAATGCTTGTGGGCTGCGCCAGCTCTGGCGAGCAAACGGGACGCTCCGATCCTCTCGAAGGATTTAACCGTTCAATGTACAGCTTTAACTATAATGTGCTGGATCCATATCTGGTTCGTCCGGTTGCCGTGGCATGGCGTGACTATGTTCCGCAGCCGGCGCGTAACGGGCTGAGCAACTTTACCAGTAACCTGGAAGAGCCAGCGGTTATGGTCAACTACTTCCTTCAGGGCGACCCGTATCAGGGGATGGTGCATTTCACCCGCTTCTTCCTGAACTCCCTGCTGGGTATGGGCGGCTTAATTGATGTCGCAGGCATGGCGAACCCGAAATTACAGCGTGAACAGCCGCACCGTTTCGGCAGCACGCTGGGTCATTATGGCGTAGGTTATGGTCCGTATGTGCACCTGCCATTCTACGGCAGCTTTACCGTGCGTGATGATGGCGGCGACATGGTGGATACGCTGTATCCTGTACTGTCATGGCTCACCTGGCCGCTGTCGATTGGTAAATGGACCGTGGAAGGAATTGAAACGCGTGCGCAACTGCTGGATTCTGATGGTCTGCTGCGTCAGTCTTCCGATCCGTACATCATGGTCCGCGAGGCCTACTTCCAGAACCATGATTTTATTGCCAACGGCGGTAAGCTGAAGCCGGAAGATAATCCGAACGCGAAAGCCATCGAGAACGAATTAAAAGATATCGATTCGGAATAAATAAAAAAGGTGAGCAATGCTCACCTTTTTTAATCGTGTTGGGATTAGAACGCGTAGTTGAAGTTGGTACCAAACAGCCAGGCTTTACCTTCAGAGGAAAACTCGTACGGGCCTTCCTGGAAGGTCACCTTCTGGCCATGCATGTACGACACGCCCGCGTCGATAGAGGCATTCTCGTTGAACGCGTAGGTTGCCCCCGCACTCACCCAGAAACGGTCCTGATCCGGAATGGAGATAGAACGTTTATCGGCCGGTACCGGGCTGTCATCAAATGCCACGCCGGTACGGAACGTCCAGTTGTCATCCATATAATAGGTCGTACCAAGCGCGATACGGTAAGCATCGTGGAAGCTTTCGTCTTTATAGAACAGCGTCTGGCCGTTGCTGCCGGTGGCTTTAAGCTCCTCGAACTGGCTCCAGCTGGTATACGCGAGGCTGTAGTGAATTGCCCACTGCGGCGCAACGCGGTTATAACCTGACACTTCCCACATTTCTGGCAGATGCAGCGACAGTGAACCCGGTACGGTTTGATTCGAGGTACCCCATGGAATGGTGGTGCCCGCGCCTGGGACCATACCGTTGACTGGGCTCAGGATGCCGCTTTTGTAATCGCCATCGAAATCAATTTTCACTTCTGAGCGATAGGTCAGACCCCAGCGGTTGTTTTTATCCAGTTCATACAGGATACCGGCGTTCCAGCCGTAACCCCATTCATCACCTTTCAGGCTGGCAATTTTATTGCTGTTTTTCGGCAGTGCAGCAGTTTGCTCCCCGGAGTAACGCTCGATTTTTGCATCGGCGTAGACAGCATCAAAGCCCAGACCAAAGCTCCAGTTATCGTTCAGACGATATGCGCCGCTCAGGTTGAGGTTCAGGGTCGTCAGGTCGGTTTTACCGCCGTATTCCCCGGCCGGATAGTTGTTATTGAACTCCGTTGCCAGGCCATAGTTAGAGGTGACAGAGGCACCCCAACCAAACTGTTCATTGATTGGCGCAACAAAGTGCAGGTTAGGCACCCACGCGGTCGGCGCAATGTTATCCGCCTTCAGATCTGCGCCGGTGAACTGAGATTTGCCAGAAATATTGACATCAGGATCGATGTAAACCGCACCGGCAGAGAAGGTAGGGCGATCAAACATCATGATCAGTGCCGGGTTACGACTCGCGTTGCCTGCGTCATCGGCAATCGCACCTTCCCCGGAATACGCACGGCCAAGGCCAGAGGAAGAAAATTCGTTTAACTGGAAGCCCGCTGACCAGGCGGACGTTGAGACGATTGCCACTGCAACTGCTAAAGCAGTTTGTTTGAACAGGGTTTTCTGGCTCATGACCATAACCTCATTGAGTTATTTTTATTCAATAATTGTTACATACCGTAACAGGAGCGCGAAGTGTAGGGTCTGAGGTATGACTTACAAATCAGACCAGTGGCGAGAGTATAGGTCTGACCAGCTGGGATGTTGCAAGTTTGTTTATTAATATTTTCAGATATGTTTCTTGAAACGAGATCTGGTTGGCAAAATTGTGACCAGTGCGATTCCTCTGAAAAGGGGAATTTTGTTTTAGATCATTTTTTAGTGTGATATTGCTCACTTATCCGATTTTGCGCCATTAACGGCTGGAGGGGGCTCGTCCGGGGGCGTAAAATAGACGCATCGTGTTTATCTCGCGCCCTGCGCGAATACAGAGGAAATTGAGCTATGAGTAAATGCAGTGCTGATGAAACCCCGGTTTGCTGCTGTATGGATGTTGGCACCATTATGGACAACACCGATTGCACCGCCTCTTACAGCCGCGTATTCCCTAACCGCGCTGAAGCGGAAGAGACGCTGGCCGCGCTGAGCCAGCGCGCGCGTGAAGTCGAATCCGATCCGTGTGAAATCAAATCCACCTTCACGGAAGTGGAAGGCGGCGTGCGGCTGGATATCGACTTTGTGTTCGCCTGCGAAGCAGAAACGCTGATCTTCCAGCTGGGCCTGCGTTAATACTTTTTGCACGGGCCTACGATCGTGTAGGCCGGGTAAGGCAACGCCGCAACCCGGCAACAAATCTCACAAATGCCTCTGCCATGCAGGGGCATTTTCTTTTTCTTCTCTGTGCCTTAGCTCGCAATTTTTCGCTTCCCCGATTGGCTCAATGTAAAAAAATAGTTAAGACTATTATCAGGTCAGACCACTTAATGTGTGCGCAAAATTTTTTTACAGGGGAGTGTTATGAGTCAGGCATTACCGCTTATCACCCGACACGGTGACCGCATTGCCATTGTCAGCGGGTTACGTACGCCGTTTGCGCGTCAGGCAACCGCGTTTCACGGTATACCGGCTGTCGATCTGGGAAAAATGGTGGTGGGGGAGATGCTGGCTCGCAGCGAGATCCCGCCAGAGGTTATTGAGCAACTGGTTTTCGGCCAGGTGGTGCAAATGCCGGAAGCGCCCAATATCGCACGTGAAATCGTGCTGGGCACCGGCATGAATGTTCACACCGACGCATACAGCGTCAGCCGCGCCTGCGCCACCAGTTTCCAGGCGGTGGCGAACGTGGCGGAAAGCCTGATGGCGGGGACCATTCGCGCGGGGATCGCCGGCGGCGCGGATTCCTCATCCGTGCTGCCCATCGGTGTTAGCAAACAGCTGGCCCGCATCCTCGTGGATGCCAACAAAGCCCGGACCACCGGTGCGAAGCTCAAACTCTTCTCGCGTTTACGTCTGCGCGACCTCATGCCCGTGCCACCTGCCGTTGCTGAATACTCCACCGGCCTGCGTATGGGCGACACTGCCGAGCAGATGGCAAAAACCTACGGTATTACCCGCGAACAGCAGGATGCACTGGCGCATCGCTCGCATCAGCTGGCAGCGAAAGCCTGGTCGGAGGGCAAACTGACCAACGAAGTGATGACCGCCTATGTGCCGCCTTACCGCGAACCGCTCGCGGAAGATAACAACATTCGCGGCACCTCCACGCTGGCGGATTATGCGAAGCTGCGCCCGGCCTTTGACCGTAAACACGGTACGGTAACCGCAGCTAACAGTACGCCACTGACGGATGGTGCCGCCGCCGTGATCCTGATGACCGAATCCCGGGCAAAAGAGCTTGGCATCACACCGCTGGGCTATTTGCGTAGCTACGCCTTTACCGCCATTGATGTCTGGCAGGACATGCTGCTCGGTCCGGCCTGGTCCACGCCGCTGGCGCTGGACCGCGCAGGGCTGACGCTCTCCGATCTCACGCTGATTGATATGCATGAAGCCTTTGCCGCACAAACGCTGGCAAACGTGCAGCTTATGGCGAGCGAACGTTTTGCCCGCGACGTGCTGGGCCGTACGCATGCCACAGGCGAAGTGGATCAGAGTAAATTCAACGTGCTGGGTGGCTCTATTGCCTACGGTCATCCGTTTGCGGCGACCGGCGCGAGAATGATAACCCAGACCTTGCACGAGCTGCGTCGCCGCGGCGGCGGTTTTGGTCTCGTTACCGCCTGTGCGGCGGGCGGCCTGGGTGCAGCAATGGTTCTGGAGGCTGAATAATGGAAACGACATCTGCATTTAACCTGGCTGTTCGCCTTGATAACGTGGCTGTTATCACCATTGATGTACCCGACGAAAAGATGAACACCCTGAAGGCCGAGTTCGGCGTTCAGGTGCGTGCGATGCTCAGACAGATCCGTGAAAACAAAGCGATACGTGGCCTGGTATTTATCTCGGCAAAGCCGGATAACTTTATTGCCGGGGCCGATATCAACATGATCGCCCGGGCGAAAAGCGCTCAGGAAGCAGAGGACCTGGCGCGTCAGGGGCAGCAGGTCATGGCGGAGATCCATGCGCTGTCGATACCCGTTGTTGCTGCGATCCACGGGGCCTGCCTGGGCGGTGGGCTTGAGCTGGCGCTGGCCTGTCACAGCCGCATTTGTACCGACGATGCGAAAACCGTACTCGGACTGCCGGAGGTACAGCTTGGATTGCTGCCCGGTTCAGGTGGCACGCAGCGCCTGCCGCGTCTGGTGGGCGTCAGTACGGCGCTGGAGATGATTTTAACCGGTAAACAGCTGCGCGCCCGTCAGGCGTTAAAGGCGGGTCTGGTTGATGAGGTCGTTCCGCACGCCATCTTGCTTGAAGCCGCCGTTGAGCGGGCGCTGAAAGGTCGTCAGGCGAAACGCCCCCTGCCGGTGCGCGAGCGTATCCTCGCCGGGCCGCTGGGGCGCACGCTGCTGTTCAATATGGTGGGTAAAAAAACCGAGCAAAAAACCAAAGGGAACTATCCGGCAGCGACGCGCATTCTGAAGGTGATTGAAACCGGTTTATCGCAGGGCAGCAGCAGCGGTTATGCTGCGGAAGCGAAAGCCTTTGGCGAGCTGGCGATGACGCCGCAGTCGCAGGCGCTGCGCGGCATTTTCTTTGCCAGCACGGAGGTTAAAAAAGATCCGGGCAGTGAAGCTGAACCGGCTCCGCTGCGCGCCGTTGGCGTTCTGGGTGGTGGGCTGATGGGCGGCGGCATTGCATTTGTCACCGCCAGCAAAGGCAAATTGCCCGTACGTATCAAAGATATCAATCCTAAAGGTATCAACCACGCGTTGCAGTACAGCTGGCAGAACCTTGATCGCAAAGTGAAGCGCCGCCATATCAAGGCCAGTGAGCGTGATAAAACCCTCGCGATGATCACTGGCGCCACCGACTACAGTGGGTTTGCACACCGCGATCTGGTGATTGAAGCCGTGTTCGAAGATCTGGCCCTTAAGCAGCAGATGGTGGCGGACGTTGAACAGCATTGCGCGCCGCACACCATTTTCGCATCAAACACCTCGTCTTTGCCGATCGGCGACATCGCGGCGAAAGCCGTGCGCCCGGAGCAGGTGATAGGGCTGCACTATTTCAGCCCTGTCGAAAAAATGCCGCTGGTGGAGGTTATCCCGCATGCCACAACCAGCCCGCAAACTATTGCCACCGTGGTGAAACTGGCGAAAAAACAGGGCAAAACCCCGATTGTGGTCGCGGACAAAGCCGGCTTCTACGTCAACCGCATTCTGGCGCCGTACATTAACGAAGCGATGCGGTTGCTGACGGAAGGGGAGAAAATTGAGCACGTCGATGACGCCCTGGTGAAGTTTGGCTTCCCCGTCGGCCCAATCCAACTTTTGGATGAGGTAGGAATTGATACGGGGACTAAGATTATCCCTGTGCTGGAAGCGGCTTATGGCGATCGTTTTGCGCCGCCTGCAAACTTTGTTTCTGCAATTTTGAAGGACGATCGCAAAGGCAGAAAAAATGAACGCGGTTTCTATCTTTACGCCGCGAAAGGGCGTAAAAGCAAGAAACAGGTCGACCCTTCAGTTTATACGCTTATTCCTGTCACGGGTCAGGGAAAACTGTCGGCGGTTCAGTGTGCTGAGCGCTGCGTGATGATGATGCTCAATGAAGCGGCGCGCTGCTTTGGTGAGCAGGTGATCAAAAGCGCGCGCGACGGCGACATCGGCGCCGTGTTTGGTATCGGTTTTCCGCCATTCCTTGGCGGCCCGTTCCGGTATATGGATACCCTCGGGGCGGGTGAAGTGGTTGCGATCCTGCAACGTCTGGCCTCGCAATACGGTCCACGGTTTACACCTTGTGACGAATTATTGCAGATGGCGGAATGGGGTCAGACATTCTGGCCCGCAAGGGAAACTGATTGCGTAAACTGAAGTCAAAGAAGGGTAAATCCTGAGGTGATGGAACCTGTTCTGGCGAAATTGTAAACAGAGATTGACTATACTTACGCCATTGAGGTAAAAAACAGCGTTTCATTCACCGAATGGATCAGGCACAATGCCCGGCCATCGGGTTTTCTACCTCAGAGCATTAATCGCGGGTAGTTAACGCCGGTGATTCTGGTTAACAAAAGCGGTGCAATATGCAAGTTTTTATCATGCGTCACGGCGACGCGGCACTCGATGCCGCCAGTGACTCAGTACGTCCTTTAACCGTCTGTGGCTGCGACGAATCCCGTCAGATGGCGACATGGCTTAAAGGTCAAAAAGTGGACATTGAACGCGTTCTGGTGAGTCCGTTCCTGCGGGCAGAACAGACGCTGGATGTGGTAGGAGAGTGTATGAACCTGCCATCCAGTGTGGATGTTCTCCCTGAACTCACGCCGTGTGGCGATGTTGGCCTTGTCAGTGCTTACCTTCAGGCGCTGTGCAATGAAGGTGTCGCTTCCGCACTGGTCATTTCCCACCTGCCGCTGGTCGGCTATCTGGTATCTGAGCTGTGCCCGGGCGAAACGCCACCGATGTTCACAACGTCCGCCATTGCCAACGTCACCCTCGACGAAACCGGCAAAGGGGTCTTTAACTGGCAAATGAGTCCGTGCAACCTGAAGATGGCAAAAGCCATCTGACGTGACGTGCGATATGGCGGGGTGCAGCGTGCCTCCCGCCATCCTGTCAGGGCAATTCTGGCGGCTGCCACTCCTCGACCTCAATCAATACCAGCAATGCGGCATCTCCGCCGTACTCTTTTGGCGCCTGATGAAAAGCCATCACGTATGGATGCTGAGCCAGCCACAGCGGTGTCTGTTGCTTAAGAATATGTTTGCCGTGGCCGTGCATCACGCAGGCGCAAAAAACATGCTCGCGACGACATGCCGCGATCAACGCCCCCAGCTCCTGTTTCGCCTGCATCTGGGTCAACCCATGCAGATCGAGGAACAGCTCCGGCGAGTAATCTCCCCGGCGTAATTTTTTCAGTTCAAAATGGCTGACGTCTTCGCGCACGTATTTCACCGCACCCTGCGTATTTAGCAGCGGCTGAAACTCATCTGAAAAATAGTGGCTGTTATCGGCCTGCTCCTGGAGCAACCGTTTGACCGGTACCTCGCTGACTTTTTTACGCTGCGGGCGATGGACAATGGTGTCGTGCGTGATTTGACGCGTCCCGGTCATCAGCTGGCGGAAGAGAGCCTGATCCTCCTCGCTGAGCGATGTTTTCTTTTTCATTCGTCATTCTCATCTCGTATTTCCGATAGTGTACCCGACTAAACGCATTTTTTAACCTCAAGCGGTACGCGTCATTGCTGATTTATCGCCGTCTTCATGGCAAACTAGCCGCCGAAAATTATGCGAGCATGCCCTGGAGGAAAGAGTGGATAAAATTTTTGTCGATGAAGCAGTAAACGAGCTGCATACCATACAGGACATGTTGCGCTGGTCGGTTAGCCGCTTCAGCGCCGCCAATATCTGGTACGGACACGGTACCGACAACCCGTGGGATGAGGCCGTGCAGCTGGTGCTGCCGTCTCTCTACCTGCCGCTGGATATTCCGGAAGACATGCGCACCGCGCGCCTGACCTCCAGTGAAAAACACCGCATCGTTGAGCGCGTGATCCGTCGCGTAAACGAGCGCATTCCGGTGGCTTACCTGACCAACAAAGCCTGGTTCTGCGGCCACGAATTCTATGTTGATGAGCGCGTGCTGGTGCCGCGTTCGCCGATTGGCGAGCTGATCAACAACCATTTTGACGGCCTGATTAACCATCAGCCGCAGCACATTCTTGATATGTGCACCGGCAGCGGCTGCATCGCCATTGCCTGCGCGTACGCCTTCCCGGAAGCGGAAGTGGACGCCGTCGATATCTCCACCGACGCGCTGGCCGTCACCGAACACAACATTGAAGAGCACGGGCTGATTCATCACGTCACGCCTATCCGCTCTGACCTGTTCCGCGACCTGCCGACGCTGCAATACGACCTGATCGTCACCAATCCGCCGTACGTGGATGCAGAAGATATGTCCGACCTGCCGAACGAGTATCGTCACGAGCCGGAGCTGGGCCTGGCGTCAGGCTCTGACGGGCTGAAGCTGACCCGCCGCATCCTGGCCTGCGCGCCGGATTATCTGACCGACGACGGCGTTCTGATTTGTGAAGTAGGCAACAGCATGGTACATCTGATAGAGCAGTACCCGGATGTGCCGTTCACCTGGCTTGAGTTCGACAACGGCGGTGACGGCGTCTTTATGCTGACCAAGGCGCAACTGCTTGATGCACGCGAATACTTCAGCATTTACAAAGATTAATCCAGCGGGCTTCGGCCCGTTTCACAACGCTCAAACACAAACAACAACATCGGAGCCGTGATGGCAGGAAACAGTATTGGACAGGTATTCCGTGTGACCACCTTTGGCGAGTCGCACGGTCTGGCACTGGGTTGTATCGTTGATGGCGTCCCGCCAGGCATCGAACTGACCGAAGCCGATTTACAGCATGACCTTGACCGTCGTCGTCCGGGTACCTCTCGCTACACCACGCAGCGTCGCGAGCCGGACCAGGTCAAAATTCTCTCCGGCGTATTTGAAGGCCGTACCACAGGAACCAGCATTGGCCTGCTGATTGAAAACACCGATCAGCGTTCTCAGGACTACGGCGCGATTAAGGACGTTTTCCGTCCTGGTCACGCCGACTATACCTACGAACAAAAATATGGCTTTCGCGACTATCGCGGCGGCGGACGTTCTTCCGCGCGTGAAACCGCGATGCGCGTGGCGGCAGGGGCAATTGCCAAAAAATATCTCCAGCAGAAATTCGGCATCGTTATCCGCGGCTGTCTGTCCCAGATGGGCGACATTCCGCTGGCAATCAAAGACTGGGATCAAGTAGAGCTCAACCCGTTCTTCTGCGCCGATGCCGACAAGCTGGACGCGCTGGATGAGCTGATGCGTGGCCTGAAAAAAGAGGGCGACTCCATTGGTGCGAAAGTCACCGTGGTGGCCGACGGCGTGCCGGCTGGCTGGGGCGAGCCGGTATTTGACCGCCTTGACGCCGATATCGCCCACGCGCTGATGAGCATCAACGCGGTGAAAGGCGTTGAAATCGGCGACGGTTTTGACGTGGTCAAGCTTCGCGGCAGCCAGAACCGCGACGAAATCACGAAGGCGGGTTTCCAGAGCAACCATGCGGGCGGCATTCTGGGTGGCATCAGCAGCGGGCAGCAAATTATTGCCAATATTGCGCTGAAGCCAACGTCCAGCATTACCGTCCCGGGCCACACGATTAACCGCGCTGGCGATGAAGTTGAGATGATCACCAAAGGGCGTCACGATCCGTGCGTGGGGATCCGCGCGGTGCCGATCGCAGAAGCGATGCTGGCGATCGTGCTGATGGATCACTTCCTGCGCCAGCGCGCGCAGAATGCGGATGTGACGACCACCATTCCACGCTGGTAACTATGAAAAAAACCGCAATCGCTCTGCTGGCGCTGCTGGCCAGTGGAGCAAGCCTGGCCGCTACGCCGTGGCAGAAAATCACCCACCCGGTAGCGGGGAGCGCGCAGTCCATTGGCGCTTTCTCCAACGGGTGTATCGTCGGCGCGCAGGAACTTCCGCTGCAATCGGATACCTATCAGGTGATGCGCACCGACCAGCGCCGTTATTTCGGCCATCCTGACCTGGTGCTGTTTATTCAGCGTCTTGGCAACCAGGTGCATAACCTGGGGCTGGGGACGATGCTGATTGGCGATATGGGGATGCCTGCCGGTGGTCGCTTCAACGGCGGTCACGCCAGCCACCAGACCGGACTGGATGTGGATATCTTCCTGCAATTGCCGAAAACGCGCTGGAGCTCAGCGCAGCTGCTGAAACCGCAGGCGCTGGATCTGGTCTCGGCCGACGGTAAACGGGTCGTCGCCTCGCGCTGGTCGCCGGAAATTTCCAGCATGATTAAGCTGGCGGCAGAGGATAACGACGTCACGCGGATCTTTGTTAATCCGGCCATCAAGCAGCAGCTTTGCCTGGATGCGGGAACGGATCGCGACTGGTTGCGTAAAGTGCGCCCTTGGTTCCAGCACCGGGCGCATATGCATGTTCGCCTGCGCTGTCCGGCGAACAGCCTGGAATGTGAAGATCAGCCGCTGCCACCGCCTGGCGATGGTTGTGGTTACGAACTGCAAAGCTGGTTTGAACCAGCCAAGCCTGGAACCTCTAAGCCTGAGAAGAAGACACCGCCTCCGTTGCCGCCTTCCTGCCAGGCGCTACTGGATGAGCATGTACTTTAATGGATAATTTCGTCGATCTGTTCATGGTGTCACCGCTACTGCTGGCGGTGCTCTTTTTTGTTGCGATGTTAGCCGGATTTATCGATGCCCTGGCGGGCGGCGGCGGGTTGCTCACCGTTCCGGCGCTGCTGGCGGCAGGCATGAGCCCTGCCCAGGCGCTTGCCACCAACAAACTCCAGGCGTGTGGCGGTTCGCTCTCCTCGTCGCTCTATTTCATTCGCCGCAAAGTGGTGAATCTCGCCGATCAGAAGCTCAATATCCTGATGACGTTTATTGGCTCAACGGCGGGCGCACTGCTGGTCCAGCACGTACAGTCCGACATTCTGCGCCAGATCCTGCCGCTGCTGGTTATCTGTATTGGCCTCTATTTCTTACTCATGCCAAAGCTCGGGGAAGAAGATCGACAGCGTCGTCTTCACGGCCTGCCGTTTGCGCTGATTGCCGGTGGCTGCGTCGGTTTTTACGATGGCTTCTTTGGCCCGGGGGCAGGCTCGTTTTACGCGCTGGCATTCGTGACGCTGGCCGGATTCAACCTCGCCAAATCCACCGCCCACGCCAAAGTCCTCAACGCGACCTCCAACGTTGGCGGTCTGCTGCTGTTTATCATTGGCGGCAAGGTTATATGGGCAACCGGGTTTGTGATGATGGCAGGGCAGTTTTTGGGCGCGCGCGCAGGCTCGCGTCTGGTATTAAGCAAAGGACAAAAGCTGATCCGCCCGATGATTGTTGTCGTCTCGGCGGTGATGAGCGCCAAACTTCTTTATGACAGCCATGGACAGGAGATCCTCACCTGGTTGGGGATGAACTAATGAACAGTACGCATAACTACGAACAGCTGATTGAGATCTTCGATAGCTGTTTCGCTGATGATTTTAATACCCGTCTGATTAAAGGCGACGACGAACCGATCTATCTTCCAGCTGATGACGAGGTTCCGTATAACCGCATCATCTTTGCCCACGGCTTTTACGCCAGCGGTTTGCACGAAATTTCGCACTGGTGTATCGCCGGGAAAGCGCGTCGCGAGCTGGTGGACTTTGGTTACTGGTACTGCCCGGACGGGCGCGACGCCGCCACCCAGGGGCAGTTCGAAGATGTGGAGGTGAAACCTCAGGCGCTGGAATGGCTGTTCTGCGTAGCGGCGGGTTTCCCGTTCAACGTAAGCTGTGACAATCTCGAAGGCGACTTCGAGCCAGACCGTATCGTCTTCCAGCGCCGCGTTCATGCGCAGGTGATGGAATATCTTGAGAAAGGCATCCCGGCACGTCCGGCACGCCTGATCGAGGCTTTACAGAATTATTACCACACGCCGGAGATCACGGCGGAATGCTTCCCGTGGCCGGAAGATCTTTAACAGAGGAAAGAAGATGATCGCAGAATTTGAATCACGCATTCTGGCGTTAATTGATGACATGGTGGAACACGCCAGTGATGATGAGCTGTTCGCCAGCGGTTATCTGCGTGGTCACCTGACGCTGGCGGTAGCCGCGCTGGAAGCCGGGGACGATCACTCTGCCGACGCCGTTCACGCGGAAGTCACTCGCAGCCTGGAAAAAGCCATTCTGGCCGGGGAACTCTCTCCGCGCGACCAGTCTTTAGTGCTGGGCATGTGGGACAATTTGTTCCAGCAGGCGAAAGCGAAGTAAGTGTATCACCGCCCTCTCCCACAGGGAGAGGGCGGGGGTGAGGGCACCAGACCGCACCCTACTTGACCATTTTCCCCTTCAGCAATTTCCGCACCCACAGTCGGTTTGGATTCAACCCCGCGAGCGTAACCCTGTCCAGCGGAACCGGCTCGTCGCTCATTTGCGCGGCTAACGCTTCAGCCAGCAGCGGCGCGGAGCACAATCCCCGCGAGCCTAAGCCACCCAGCATAAACAGCTCGGGATGAACGGGCGCGCTTACCGCCGTTTCTTTGTTGTCAGCAAGATCCTGATAGACTTCAAGCGTGGCGTCATAGTCCGGCACGTTTCCCGCCATCGGCAGGTGATCGCGGGTCGCGCAGCGTACGCCGCAGCGCGCCTGACCCTCACTGACATCCACCTCTTTTGCCCACGACGCATCCGGGAAACAGTCGAGCAGGCGCTGGCGGTTTTGCTGCTGATCCGCTTCGCTGTACTGCATATCTGTTTCACCGCGATGGTAGCTGGCACCGATGCAGTGATGGCCGTTGGACGGATTTTGCGGCGTCAGGTAGCCGTCGTAACACAGCACCTGACGCAGTTTGCTCAGTTGGGGGGCGGCAGGAATATGGCTCACCTGGCCGCCGACCGGATAAACCGGCAATGATGCTGTCTGGGTAAACTTGCTGATATGATGCCCGTTGGCCAGCACAACGCTGGCATGCTGCGCCTCTTTGCCGTCAGCGAAACGCAGTTTCCAGTGCGCAGTGCGGCTTAGCGATTGAACCTTATGGGCATAATGCACTGTCAACCCACGCGACTGCCCGAGGGCTACCGCCGCAGAAGTCAGTTCAGCCGGACACAGCCAGCCGCCGAGTGGATACTGAATGCCCCCGCAGCCGGTGTCGACGCCAGTGGTCTCTGCAACCTGCTGTGCCGTCACTGCATGGGCGATGGCCTCCGGCAGACCCAGCGACAGCATTTGTGTGATTTTCTGCTGGCTCTTCTCGTCCCAGCCGAGCTGCGTCACGCCGCACCAGTTGTGGTCGAACGCAACCGGCAGGCTATCGTAAAGGCGGCGAGCAAACGTAAACGCCGCCGGGAAGAACTGGAACAGTGCCGGATCGTGTGAACTTAATAAGGGATAAAGCGCGCCCTGACGGTTGCCTGATGCGCCCGTCGCCGGCGCCTCGTCAGCGCAGTAGAGCGTCACCTGCCAGCCACGGTGCAGCAGCGCCAGCGAGAGCAGGGCGCTGGCGATACCCCCGCCCACAATGGCGACCTCACGCGAGGTGCTGGCGCGACGGGCAAACCAGGGGTCCTGCGCCGGGATCGCCAGATCCTGTTCCATCACCCCGACCAGCATGTCGCGTTTGCGGCCAAAGCCTTTGGTTTTCCGCATGGTAAACCCCGCCTCCTGCAACCCACGGCGAACAAATCCCGCCGAGGTGAAGGTAGCAAGCGTCGCGCCCGGGCGCGCCAGACGTGCCATGGCGCTGAACAGGTGCGGGCTCCACATGTCCGGGTTTTTGGCGGGCGCAAAACCATCCAGGAACCAGGCGTCCACCTTCTGATTCATTGAGTCATCAAGCTTATCGGTCAGGTCGTTAATGTCGCCCAGCCACAGGTCGAGGGTGACGCGTCCGTCGTCCAGAATCAGACGATGACAGCCACCGATAGCCGGAGGCCACTGGGCCTGAAGCTGTTCCGCCCAGTGGGTAAGCTCCGGCCAGCGCTGATGGGCAAGCCGCAGATCGTGCGCGGTAAGCGGAAATTTTTCGAAACTGATGAAATGTAATCTTTGTAAGGTAGCCTCGGGGTGTGCAGTGCGAAACTGGTCGAACGCCTGCCAGAGGGTCAGAAAATTCAGCCCGGTGCCGAAACCGCTCTCCGCTACGACAAACAGGCTGCGCGGATGCTCAGGGAAGCGGGTGCTGAGATGATTTCCTTCGAGGAAAACATAGCGCGTCTCTTCCAGTCCGTTATCATTAGAAAAGTAGACGTCATCAAAATCTCGGGAAACAGGTGTACCCTCAGCGTTGAATTCGAGGTTGGCAGGTTGTATGGCGTTTTGTTTCACGTAAGTTACTCGTCCGACAGGCAGTGGCACGATCTTAGCGATGTGAGCCCATCGGTGCAAATTTCCACAGAAAATGGCTGATCGGACTTGTTCGGCGTACAAGTGTACGCTATTGTGCGACTCGAAACTTTTTATAGTGCGACTTACAGAGGTATTGAATGAAACGTGCAGTGATTACTGGCCTGGGCATCGTTTCCAGCATCGGTAATAACCAGCAGGAAGTCCTGGCATCTCTGCGTGAAGGACGCTCCGGGATCACTTTCTCTGAAGAGTTTAAAGATTCTGGAATGCGTAGCCACGTATGGGGTAACGTTAAACTGGACACCACCGGTTTAATTGACCGTAAAGTGGTTCGTTTCATGAACGATGCCTCTATCTACGCCTATCTTTCCATGCAGGAAGCGATCAAGGATTCTGGTCTGAGCGAAGACGCTTACCAGAACAACCCACGCGTGGGCCTGATTGCAGGCTCCGGCGGTTCCTCTAAAGCTCAGGTGTTCGGTGCTGACGCCATGCGCAGCCCGCGCGGCCTGAAAGCGGTCGGTCCATATGTTGTGACCAAAGCCATGGGGTCAGCGGTTTCCGCGTGCCTGGCAACGCCGTTCAAAATCCACGGTGTGAACTACTCCATCAGCTCTGCATGTGCGACCTCCGCACACTGTATCGGTAATGCGGTTGAGCAGATCCAGCTGGGCAAACAGGACATCGTATTTGCTGGCGGCGGCGAAGAGCTGGGCTGGGAAATGGCCTGTGAGTTCGACGCGATGGGCGCACTGTCCACCAAATACAACGAAACGCCAGACAAAGCGTCCCGTACTTATGACGCACACCGCGACGGTTTTGTTATCGCTGGCGGCGGCGGTATGGTTGTGGTTGAAGAGCTGGAACACGCGCTGGCGCGTGGCGCGCACATCTATGCTGAGATCGTGGGCTACGGCGCAACGTCTGACGGCGCTGACATGGTTGCTCCATCTGGTGAAGGCGCGGTGCGCTGCATGAAGATGGCGATGCACGGTGTTGATACTCCAATCGACTACCTGAACTCCCACGGCACCTCAACGCCGGTAGGCGACGTGAAAGAGCTGGGTGCGATTCGTGAAGTGTTCGGCGACAATAGCCCGGCTATCTCTGCAACCAAAGCCATGACCGGTCACTCTCTGGGAGCGGCGGGCGTGCAGGAAGCGATCTACTCTCTGCTGATGCTGGAAAACGGCTTTATCGCGCCAAGCATCAACATCGAAGAGATGGACGAGCAGGCGGCTGGCCTGAACATCGTGACCGAAACCACCGAACGTGAGCTGACGACCGTTATGTCCAACAGCTTCGGTTTCGGCGGCACCAACGCCACGCTGGTGATGCGTAAGCTGAAAGCGTAAGCGTTTGAAGGTATAGTAGAAGGGAGCCGCGCGGCTCCCTTTTTTTATGCCTGAACACGGAGTTATGCATGAAGGCTGTTACCCCTGAGAAGAGCGCTCCTTCCGGGAACCTTTCCCTTTTCCGCATCGCCTTTGCGGTGTTTCTGACCTATATGACCGTTGGCCTGCCGCTGCCGGTGATCCCCTTGTTCGTTCACCAGGAGCTGGGCTATGGCAACACCATGGTCGGCATTGCGGTGGGCATTCAGTTTTTAGCGACGGTATTAACCCGGGGCTACGCCGGTCGCCTGGCGGATCAGCACGGCGCAAAACGCTCGGCGTTGCAGGGCATGTTTGCCTGCGGGCTGGCGGGGGGAGCCTGGCTGCTGGCGGCGCTGTTGCCGATAGATGCAGCGTATAAATTCGCGCTGCTGGTGGCAGGGCGCCTGATCCTCGGCTTTGGCGAAAGCCAGCTGCTGACCGGCACCCTGACCTGGGGAATGGGGCTGGTGGGGCCTGCGCGTTCCGGAAAAGTGATGTCCTGGAACGGAATGGCGATTTACGGCGCGCTGGCGGCAGGCGCTCCACTGGGGCTGCTGATCCACAGCCAGTTTGGTTTTGCGGCGCTGGCAGGCACCACCATGGTATTGCCGCTGCTGGCGTGGGCGTTTAACGGTTCGGTACGTAAGGTGCCCGCCCATAAAGGCGAGCGTCCTTCGCTGTGGAGCGTGGTGGGGCAAATCTGGCAGCCGGGGCTTGGGCTGGCGCTTCAGGGGGTGGGCTTCGCGGTTATTGGTACCTTTGTCTCCCTCTATTTCATGAGCCGCGGCTGGGCGATGGCGGGCTTTACGCTGACGGCCTTTGGCGGCGCGTTTGTATTGATGCGCGTGCTGTTTGGCTGGATGCCGGATCGCTTTGGCGGCGTGAAGGTGGCCGTGGCGTCACTTGTCATTGAGACCATGGGTCTGGTACTGCTCTGGCAGGCGCCCTCTGCATCCGTTGCGCTGCTGGGTGCGGCGTTAACCGGCTGCGGCTGCTCGCTGATCTTCCCGGCGCTGGGCGTTGAAGTGGTGAAGCGCGTCGCTCCGCAGGTGCGCGGCACGGCGCTGGGCGGCTATGCGGCGTTTCAGGATATCTCATACGGCATCACCGGGCCGCTCGCGGGGCTGCTTGCAACGTCGTTTGGCTATCCTTCCGTCTTCCTGGCCGGTGCGGTGTCAGCGGTGGTGGGAATTGTGGTGACGCTGGTGGCGTTTCGCAGGTCGTAGTTTTTGCCCGGTGGCGGCTACGCCTTACCGGGCCTACTGTTCGAGCCGTTGTAGGCCCGGTAAGCGAAGCGCCACCGGGCAAATCCTCACGCAACCAGCCAGAAAATCGCCAGCGCAATCACCAACGCGATAAACATCAATCCCGGACGGGCAGAAAGCGTTTTGAACGTATCAACTACGGGGGCAAACAGCGGGTTGTAGATCGGCTGAATGTTTCTTACCTCCGGCACGCCGCCTTCCCGCTCGGCGCGGCGAATGAAGATCTGATTGAGCACATCCTGCACCTGCGCGGTGGTCAGCACCGTTTGCGGCGTAGCCTGCCAGCTCTGCTGAGCGTAATCCCGAATCATATCGAACTCGTGCGGTTCCAGCGGTTGTTTCAGCGCCGCCTGTACGCTGTGCAGGGTCGGGGCGCTCTGGGTGCTGAGCGTCTGACGCGCCTGGAGCCAGGTGACCAGATGGGTAAACTGTTTTGCCGGGATCATCTCGCCCGCTTTCACACCGGAAAGTTCCAGCATGGATTGCCAGATAAGCTTTGTGGGTTCGCCGGTAGCGGCAGCCAGTTTAGTGACCATCTGCTTGAGCGTATTATGCTCCGCAGGCTGCAATGGCCGTTCTGTAGACGGGCGCTGTTGCGGCTGCGGGATAGAAAGCTGATTGCTTTGCAGCAGGGTCAACACGGTTTTCAGCTGTTCTTGCGAAAGCTGGCTCAGGGCGGTATGACCGTACTGTTGACGGATAAAATCACTCACCGCCTGGCGATTATTCCCCTGGCCCAACAGCTCGGTCAGCTGCGAGATAATCTGGCGGGTAGTATGTTGCTGCTGTGCGCTTGTAAGACGCTGGTTCAGGTTTTGTTCGGCGGCAGGAAAATGGCGCGACTGTAGCGGCGCATCGTTTCTGACGCCCAAATCGTGCTTAACGCCGGCCCATACCTCTGCGTTTTGCTGTGAGGTTAACGCAATAAGACGCGTGATCAGACGCTCCAGTACGGTGCGTTGCTGCGTGGAGAGCGGTTGTTCGCCTGGCGTGTTGGGCGTAACGGGGCCTTCACCCGGAGGGCGCGGAGGCGTACCTGAAATGGGCTGCATCGTCAAAATCCTTAAAGTCAAACTCTGCGTAACCGGGCGGAGATATATGCCCGGCGGCGAGATTATGGCACACTTGGCAGGTTTACTTCCTCTCAAACAGGTACTCAGACGTGAAAATCCTCGTTGATGAAAATATGCCTTACGCCCGTGAGCTGTTCAGCCGCCTGGGTGAGGTTAAGGCTGTCCCTGGTCGCCCGATTCCGGTCAGCGAACTGGACGATGCAGACGCCCTGATGGTGCGCTCGGTGACCAAAGTAAATGAGGCACTGCTCACCGGCAAAGGGGTTAAATTTGTCGGGACGGCAACGGCCGGGACCGATCATGTGGATGACCAGTGGCTTAAGCAGGCGGGGATTGGTTTTTCCGCGGCGCCAGGCTGTAACGCCATTGCCGTCGTGGAATATGTTTTCTCCTCGCTATTGATGCTGGCCGAGCGCGATGGTTTTGCGCTGAAAGACCGCACCGTCGGGATTGTGGGTGTGGGCAACGTGGGCGGACGTCTGCAAAAGCGTCTGGAAGCCTGGGGCATCCACACCCTGCTGTGCGATCCGCCGCGTAAGGATAACGGCGATGAAGGCGACTTCCGCACGCTGGATGAGCTGGTCGACGAGTGCGACGTCATCACCTTCCATACGCCGCTCTTTAAAGAGGGGCCGTACAAGACTCTGCACTTGGCCGACGAAAAGCTGATCCGCCGTCTGAAGGCTGGCACTATTCTGATAAATGCCTGCCGGGGACCGGTGGTGGATAACGCGGCGCTGCTGGCATGTCTCGACGAAGGACAAGAGCTTAGCGTCGTGCTGGACGTCTGGGAACCAGAGCCGGATCTCAACGTCGCCTTGCTGAATAAGGTGGACGTGGGTACCGCGCATATTGCGGGTTATACCCTTGAAGGCAAAGCGCGTGGCACAACCCAGGTGTTTGAGGCTTACAGCGCCTTTATCGGCCATCCGCAGCAGGTGGCGCTGGATACGCTGCTGCCCGCCCCGGAATTCGGCCGCATTACCCTTCATGGCCCGCTGGATGAGGCAACGCTGAAAAGACTGGTGCATTTGGTGTATGATGTGCGCCGCGATGATGCGCTGCTGCGTAAAGTGGCGGGTATTCCGGGTGAGTTTGACAAGCTGCGCAAAAATTACCTTGAGCGCCGCGAGTGGTCTTCCCTGTATGTCATGTGCGATGACGCGTCAGCGGCGGGGCTGCTGCATAAACTGGGATTTAACGCCGTTCACCACCCGGCACGTTAATGTCTTCTTAATGCTCCCTGTCGGATGCTCCGGCAGGGACGCTTTTTATTTCTGGAGTAAACCACCATGTCTGAAGGCTGGAACATTGCCATTTTGGGTGCCACTGGCGCCGTGGGCGAAGCCCTGCTTGAAACCCTTGCTGAGCGTCAGTTCCCGGTGGGTGAGATTTACGCACTGGCGCGTACCGACAGCGCAGGAGAACATCTGCGTTTCGGCGGCAAATCCGTGATGGTGCAGGATGCCGCCGCGTTTGACTGGACGCAGGCTCAGCTGGCGTTTTTTGCCGCAGGGGCGGAAGCCACGGCGTCTTACATTGAAGAAGCGACAAATTCAGGCTGTCTGGTGATCGACCTGAGCGGCCTGTTCTCCCTGGAGCCGGATGTGCCGCTGGTGGTGCCGGACGTCAACCCGTTTGTGCTGGCTGACTACCGCAACCGCAACATCATTGCAGTACCGAACAGTCTCACCAGCCAGTTGCTGACCGCGCTGAAGCCGCTGATCGACGACGGTGGCCTGTCGCGTATTTCCGTGACCAGCCTGCTTTCAGCCTCCGCTAACGGTAAAAAAGCCGTAGACGCACTGGCAGGGCAGAGCGCGAAGCTGCTGAACGGTATCCCGATCGACGAAGATGATTTCTTTGGCCGCCAGCTGGCGTTCAACATGCTGCCGCTGCTGCCGGATCGTGAAGGTTCGGTGCGGGAAGAGCGTCGTATCGTCGATGAAGCACGCAAAATTTTGCAGGATGACGGGCTGATGATCTCCGCGAATGTCGTGCAGTCTCCGGTCTTTTACGGCCACGCGCAGATGGTCGGGTTTGAAGCCCTGCGTCCGCTGGCGGCTGAAGAAGCCCGCGACGCGTTTGGCCGCGGTGAGGACATTGTCCTGTCCGAAGAGAGCGAATTCCCGACGCAGGTGGGCGACGCCACCGGCAGCGCGCATCTCTCTGTGGGCTGCGTGCGTAACGATTACGGTATGCCGGAGCAGGTGCAGTTCTGGTCCGTTGCCGACAACGTGCGTTTTGGCGGCGCGCTGATGGCGGTCAAAATCGCGGAAAAACTGGTGCAGGAGTATCTGTACTGATGTCAGATGTGGAACAAAAGCCGGTCCACAGAATTGCCCTCGGCATTGAATACGATGGCAGTAAATACTATGGCTGGCAGCGGCAGAATGAGGTGCGCAGCGTCCAGGAGAAGCTGGAGAAAGCGCTCTCTCAGGTGGCGAACGAACCGATAAGCGTCTTCTGTGCGGGCCGCACCGATGCCGGCGTTCACGGCACGGGGCAGGTGGTGCATTTTGACACCACCGCCGTGCGCAAAGACGCGGCCTGGACGCTGGGTGTAAATGCGAATTTGCCTGGTGACATTGCCGTGCGTTGGGTGAAAGCTGTGCCGGATGATTTTCACGCGCGTTTCAGCGCGACGGCGCGGCGCTACCGTTATGTCATCTATAACCAGCGCCTGCGCCCGGCGGTGTTAAGCCAGGGCGTGACGCATTTTTATGAACCGCTGGATGCAGAACGTATGCAGCGTGCGGCGCAGTGTCTGATTGGAGAGAATGATTTTACGTCGTTTCGTGCGGTGCAGTGTCAGTCCCGTACGCCGTGGCGTAACGTCATGCACATTAACGTCAGTCGTTATGGCGCGTATGTGGTGGTGGATATCAAAGCCAATGCCTTTGTACATCATATGGTGCGGAATATTGTAGGCAGCCTGATGGATGTGGGCGCCGGACACCAGCCGGAGAGCTGGATTGCAGAACTGCTGGCAGCGAAGGACAGAACGCTTGCGGCAGCAACGGCGAAAGCGGAAGGTCTGTATCTGGTTTCGGTGGATTATCCGGACCGGTTCGACCTGCCAAAACCGCCAATGGGCCCGCTGTTTTTAGCGGACTAAACAAAGGTGCAATTAGGGCTTAGACAATATGGACGTAATACGTTTTCTGATTGATTTCATCCTGCATATTGATGTTCACCTGGCGGAGCTGGTCGCGCAGTACGGCGTCTGGGTGTACGCCATTCTGTTCCTCATTCTGTTCTGTGAAACCGGCCTTGTGGTTACGCCGTTCCTGCCGGGAGATTCACTGCTGTTCGTGGCGGGCGCGTTATCCGCACTGCCAACGAATGACCTGAATGTCCATCTGATGGTGGTCCTGATGATCATCGCCGCGATTGTTGGTGATGCGGTCAACTACACCATCGGGCGGGTGTTTGGCGAGCGGTTGTTCAGTAATCCGGACTCGAAGATTTTCCGCCGCAGTTATTTAGATAAGACCCATGCGTTCTATGAGAGCCATGGCGGTAAGACCATTATCCTTGCCCGTTTTGTGCCTATTGTGCGTACATTTGCACCGTTTGTGGCGGGAATGGGTCACATGTCCTATCGTCATTTTGCCATGTACAACGTGGTGGGCGCGCTGCTGTGGGTGCTGCTGTTCACCTATGCAGGCTACCTGTTTGGCGATCTGCCGGTGGTTCAGGAAAACCTTAAGTTACTGATTGTAGCGATTATTGTGCTTTCCGTACTGCCTGGCGTCATCGAAATTATCCGTCACAAACGCGCGGCGGCAAAGCAAGCGAAGTAAATGCACGCTGGCGGTTCGACCACTTTTTTATCCAAAGTTTCGGGCTGTTATGTTTTAATGTGCAACATTCATGGTCTGTTGGAGGCAAAAATGGCATTATTCGCCTCTTACAGCAAAACTGGCATACGACCAGGTTCAGGCAGAAAGGTTATCAATGAGCTGGATTGAACGAATTAAAAGCAACATTACCCCAACGCGTAAAGCGAGCATTCCTGAAGGGGTATGGACGAAGTGTGATAGCTGCGGCCAGGTTCTGTATCGCGCAGAGCTGGAACGCAATCTTGAGGTGTGTCCGAAGTGTGACCACCATATGCGTATGTCGGCGCGCAACCGCCTGCATAGCCTGCTGGACGAAGGTTCTCTGGTAGAACTGGGCAGCGAACTGGAGCCAAAAGATGTGCTTAAGTTCCGCGACTCCAAAAAATACAAAGATCGTCTGGCCTCTGCACAGAAAGAGACCGGCGAGAAAGACGCGCTGATCGTTATGAAAGGCACCCTGCACGAGATGCCGGTGGTTGCCGCCGCGTTTGAGTTCTCCTTTATGGGCGGCTCAATGGGCTCTGTGGTTGGCGCGCGCTTCGTGCGTGCCGTTGAGCAGGCGCTGGAAGACAACTGCCCGCTGATCTGCTTCTCCGCCTCCGGTGGCGCACGTATGCAGGAAGCGCTGATGTCCCTGATGCAGATGGCGAAAACCTCTGCGGCGCTGGCGAAAATGCAGGAGCGCGGTCTGCCGTACATCTCGGTACTGACCGATCCAACCATGGGCGGCGTTTCTGCAAGCTTCGCGATGCTGGGCGACCTGAACATCGCTGAGCCAAAAGCGCTGATCGGCTTTGCGGGTCCTCGCGTTATCGAGCAGACCGTACGTGAGAAACTGCCGCCGGGCTTCCAGCGCAGTGAGTTCCTCATTGAGAAGGGCGCCATCGACATGATCGTCCGCCGTCCGGAAATGCGCCTGAAACTGGCAAGCGTCCTGGCGAAGCTGATGAATCTGCCGGCGCCGAACCCGGACGAGCCGCGCGAAGGCGTGGTGGTACCGGATCAGGAACCCGAGGCCTGATAACTGAAAAGGGCAGGGCCGAATGGCGCTGCCCTTTTGCTTTCTAAACCGTTAATGACAACCGGGCATCATGGAAAATAAAAGCATTCCTCAAGCCACGTCGCCCCTGGCCGCGTGGCTTTCTTATCTGGAAAACCTGCACAGTAAAACTATCGACATGGGCCTTGAGCGCGTAAGCCAGGTTGCCGCGCGTCTTGACGTGTTGAAACCCGCGCCTTTCGTATTTACCGTGGCCGGCACTAACGGTAAAGGCACCACCTGCCGCACGCTGGAATCTGTCCTGATGGCGGCGGGGTACAAGGTTGGCGTTTACAGCTCGCCGCATCTGGTGCGCTATACCGAGCGCGTGCGCGTGCAAAACACCGAGCTGGCGGAATCCGCCCATACGGCGTCGTTTGCCGCTATCGAAGCGGCGCGCGGCGAAACCTCATTAACCTATTTCGAATACGGCACCCTGTCGGCGCTGTGGCTGTTTAAGCAGGCGCAGCTGGACGTGGTGATCCTGGAAGTGGGGTTGGGCGGGCGTCTGGATGCCACCAATATGGTGGATGCGGATGTCGCCGTCGTCACCAGCATCGCGCTGGATCACACCGACTGGCTGGGCCCGGACCGCGAGAGCATTGGCCGTGAGAAGGCCGGTATTTTCCGGGCCAATAAGCCTGCCGTGGTAGGCGAACCGGACATGCCGCATACCATTGCTGAGGTAGCGAAAGAGAAGGGCGCTCGTCTGCTGCGTCGCGGCGTGGACTGGCAGTATGAGGTGCAGGACAAAGGCTGGCGCTTCAGCGATGCGCAGGGCGTGCTGGAGAGTCTGCCCCTTCCGCAGGTGCCACAGCCTAACGCGGCGACTGCGCTGGCAGCCCTGCGCGCCAGCGGATTAGCGGTAAGTGAGCAGGCGATCCGCGACGGCATTCAGAACGCACTGCTGCCGGGACGTTTTCAGATTGTAAGTGAGTCACCGCGTCTGATTCTGGATGTTGCACATAACCCGCATGCGGCGGCGTACCTCGCAGGACGTCTCAAATCGTTACCAAAAACCGGGCGCGTGCTGGCGGTTATCGGTATGCTTCATGATAAAGATATCGGCGGCACGCTGGCCTGCATGGAGAGTGTGGTCGATAGCTGGTATTGTGCTCCTCTGGAAGGGCCGCGCGGCGCGACTGCTGAGCAGTTGATGGAACATCTCGGCAAAGGCGAAATCTACAACAGTGTGGTTTCGGCCTGGCGTGCCGCGATGGCGGAGGCTAAACCAGAAGATACCGTGCTGGTGTGTGGGTCATTCCACACGGTGGCACATGTCATGGAAGTGATGGACGCGGGGAGAACCGGTGGCGAGTAAGTTTCAGAACCGTTTAACAGGAACCATTGTGCTGGTCGCGCTCGGGGTGATTATTCTCCCGGGACTGCTCGACGGGCAAAAAAAGCATTACCAGGATGAATTTGCGGCCATTCCGCTGGTACCCAAACCGGGCGATCGCGACGAGCCCGATATGCTGCCAGCGGCAACGCAGGCGCTGCCTGCCCAGCCGCCAGAAGGTGCAGCGGAAGAGGTGCGCGCAGGTGATGCAGCCGCGCCGTCTCTTGATCCGTCGCGTCTGGCCGCGAATAACAACGTTGAAATCGATCCTGTACCGGTAGAGCAACCCAAACCGGTTGAAAAACCGAAGCCGGTAGAGAAAACGCAGCCTAAACCGCAGCGTGACAAAGCCGACGAGCAGCTGGCTGCGGCAACGGAAACGCCGCCACCGGCCAAACAGACCCAGCAGGAGGCCGCCCCTACGGGTAAAGCCTATGTCGTTCAGCTCGGTGCGTTGAAAAATGCAGATAAGGTCAATGAGATCGTGAGTAAACTGCGCGGCGCGGGATACCGTGTTTATACTTCACCCACCACGCCAGTACAGGGTAAAATTACCCGTATCCTCGTGGGGCCGGATGCGTCTAAAGATAAGCTCAAAGGTTCGCTTGGCGAGCTGAAGCAAATCTCCGGCCTGAGCGGTGTGGTGATGAACTACAGCGCAAACTGATAGAAATTCCCCCCTCACCCTAAACCTCTCCCCAAAGGGGCGAGGGCCGGGGTGAGGGGGAGGCAGACGTTCACAGAAACGTCAACGGTGCGGTGGCGTTGAGCATTTTTTCAGCGCCTTTTTTATTTACGCGTGGGAAGGAAATCCCTACGCAAACGTTTTCTTTTTCTGTTAGAATTCGCCCCGAACTGGATGACAGGGCGTTTAATCGTGGGACACATATGGTCTGGATTGATTACGCCATCATTGCGGTGATTGGTTTTTCCTGTCTGGTTAGCCTGATCCGTGGCTTTGTTCGTGAAGCGTTATCGCTGGTAACCTGGGGTTGTGCTTTCTTTGTTGCCAGTCATTACTACACTTACCTGTCTGTCTGGTTCACGGGCTTTGAAGATGAACTGGTCCGAAACGGAATCGCCATCGCGGTGCTGTTTATCGCGACGCTGATTGTCGGCGCTATCGTCAATTACGTGATAGGTCAGCTGGTCGAGAAAACCGGTCTGTCAGGAACGGACAGGGTACTCGGCATCTGTTTCGGCGCGTTGCGAGGCGTGCTCATTGTGGCCGCGATCCTGTTCTTCCTGGATACCTTTACCGGGTTCTCCAAAAGTGAAGACTGGCAAAAATCGCAGCTCATTCCGGAGTTCAGCTTCATCATCAGATGGTTCTTTGACTATCTGCAAAGCTCGTCGAGTTTCTTGCCCAGGGCATAAACCCTGAGATGTGGCTTAACGAGGAAAAGACGAATGTGCGGTATTGTCGGTATCGCCGGTTTCATGCCGGTAAACCAGTCGATTTATGACGCGTTAACGGTGCTTCAGCACCGTGGGCAGGATGCTGCGGGTATCATCACCATTGATGCAAACAACTGCTTCCGTTTACGCAAGGCGAATGGCCTGGTAAACGATGTGTTTGAAGCCCGCCATATGCAGCGTCTGCAAGGTAATATGGGGATCGGTCACGTTCGTTATCCTACTGCTGGCAGTTCCAGCGCCTCTGAGGCTCAGCCTTTTTACGTTAACTCCCCGTATGGCATCACGCTTGCCCACAATGGCAATCTGACCAATGCCCACGAGCTGCGTAAAAAGCTGTTCGAAGAGAAACGTCGCCACATTAACACCACCTCTGATTCTGAAATCCTGCTCAATATCTTTGCCAGCGAACTGGATAACTTCCGCCATTATCCGCTGGAAGCAGACAACATTTTTGCCGCCGTTGCCGCGACTAACCGCCTGATCCGTGGCGCGTATGCTTGCGTGGCGATGATCATCGGTCACGGCATGGTGGCCTTCCGCGATCCAAACGGCATTCGCCCGCTGGTGCTTGGCAAACGTGACCTCGGCGATGGCCGTTCCGAGTACATGGTTGCCTCCGAAAGCGTGGCGCTGGACACTCTGGGCTTCGAATTCCTGCGTGATGTCGCGCCAGGCGAAGCGGTCTACATCACTGAGAAGGGCCAGCTGTTTACCCGTCAGTGCGCCGACAACCCGGTGAGCAACCCGTGCCTGTTCGAATACGTTTACTTCGCGCGTCCGGACTCGTTCATCGACAAGATTTCCGTTTACAGCGCGCGCGTCAACATGGGGACGAAGCTGGGCGAGAAGATTGCCCGCGAGTGGGACGATCTCGACATTGATGTCGTGATCCCAATCCCTGAAACCTCCTGTGATATCGCGCTGGAAATTGCCCGTATTCTGGACAAGCCGTACCGTCAGGGCTTCGTAAAAAACCGCTACGTGGGCCGCACTTTTATCATGCCGGGCCAGCAGCTGCGTCGTAAGTCCGTACGTCGTAAGCTGAACGCTAACCGTGCCGAGTTCCGCGACAAGAACGTGCTGCTGGTGGACGACTCCATTGTGCGCGGCACGACGTCTGAGCAGATCATCGAGATGGCGCGTGAGGCCGGGGCGAAGAAAGTGTATCTCGCCTCCGCAGCGCCGGAAATTCGCTTCCCGAACGTGTATGGCATTGATATGCCAACCGCTAACGAGCTGATTGCTCACGGTCGTGAAGTAGACGAAATTCGGCAGATCATCGGTGCCGACGGCCTGATTTTCCAGGATCTGAACGATCTGATCGACGCGGTGCGCGCCGAGAACCCGGATATTCAGCAGTTCGAATGCTCGGTATTCAATGGGATCTACGTAACGAAAGACGTTGACCAGCAGTATCTCGACTATCTGGATTCGCTGCGTAACGATGATGCGAAAGCCGTCCAGCTGCAAAACGATCTTGAAAGCTTAGAGATGCACAACGAAGGTTGATGCGTATGCAGGTGAGGGCGCTCGCCCTCACTTGCAACTCCCCGTAAAATCCTGCACAGTCTGCCCTGAAATCAGCAAGGGCGAAAATCATGAAACGACTCATTGTAGGGATCAGCGGTGCCAGCGGCGCGATTTATGGCGTCCGGCTGTTACAGGTGCTGCGTGACGTTGCAGGCGTAGAAACCCATCTGGTGATGAGCCAGGCGGCGCGTCAGACCCTCTCTCTTGAAACCGATCTCTCTCTGCGCGACGTTCAGGCCCTGGCTGACGTTGTCCACGATGCCCGCGATATCGCCGCCAGCATTTCTTCGGGCTCGTTTAAAACGGCCGGCATGGTTATTTTGCCCTGTTCGATTAAAACCCTTTCCGGCATTGTAAACAGCTATACCGACACGCTGGTGACGCGTGCAGCGGATGTGGTGCTGAAAGAGCGTCGTCCTCTGGTGCTCTGCGTGCGGGAAACGCCGCTGCACCTGGGACATCTGCGTTTAATGACGCAAGCAGCCGAACTGGGGGCCGTGATTATGCCGCCGGTCCCCGCGTTCTATCATCGTCCGCAAACGCTGGACGATGTCATCAACCAGACCGTTAACCGCGTACTGGATCAGTTCGATATCGACCTGCCGGAAGATCTCTTTACCCGCTGGCAGGGGGCGTGAAGCTGTGCACAAACAAGGTGCATGAAAAGACAATTTGCCCTGTTTCAGGGCAAAACTGCAACCGCGATCATATCCTCGACATTTAATTCGCTTTTTCCCTTTTTCTCTTTCCGGTTCGTTCGGCAGACCTGCTATCTTTCACCATTAAGGCAGTATCGCAACGTTTTATTAACATACTTAACGTCCTAGTTTTAACCCGACGACAATGTGGCATAAGACCTGCAAGAACAGCCTGCAACACAACACACAACATAAACCATAATAAAATCACGGTTCTTGAGGGTAAATGTATGAAGAAGACGGTTCTGGCTCTGTCTTTGCTCGTGGGCTTGAGTGCAGCAGCAAGTAGCTATGCAGCGCTTCCACAGACAGTTCGTATCGGTACAGACGCAACCTACGCGCCATTCTCCTCCAAGGATGCGAAAGGCGACTTCGTGGGGTTTGATATCGATCTGGGAAATGAGATGTGCAAACGCATGGAAGTGAAATGCACATGGGTGGGCAGTGACTTTGATGCGCTGATCCCGTCGCTGAAAGCCAAGAAAATTGATGCCATTATCTCTTCTCTTTCCATCACGGAAAAACGTCAGCAGGAGATCGCCTTCTCTGAGAAGCTCTACGCTGCCGACTCACGTCTGATTGCCGCGAAAGGCTCGCCAATCCAGCCGACCATCGACTCGCTGAAAGGCAAACATGTTGGCGTGCTTCAGGGCTCGACCCAGGAAGGTTACGCCAATGCTAACTGGCGCGAGAAGGGCGTCGATGTTGTGGCTTACCAGAATCAGGATCTGATCTACTCTGACCTGGCGGCAGGCCGTCTGGATGCCGCGTTTCAGGATGAAGTCGCCGCGAGCGAAGGCTTCCTGAAACAGCCTGCGGGTAAAGAGTACGCCTTTGCTGGCCCGTCGGTAAAAGACAAAAAATACTTTGGCGACGGTACCGGTATTGGCCTGCGTAAGGATGATACCGAGCTGAAAGCCGCCTTCGACAAAGCGTTTAATGAGCTGCGTAAAGACGGTACCTACGACAAACTGGCGAAGAAATACTTCGATTTCAACGTCTACGGTGATTAATGCCTGAATAAGATGCACTGAAGTGGTGCATCTTAACGGGGTTATGTTCCAGTATGGTGCAACACATGCACCATACTGGATCGCTGTGTGCATAGTTAAGCATTTAAAATGCAAAAATTCCCGTTCAAAGGCATTAATCTTTGCTTGAATGAGGGGATTAATGGCACATTAACAACACCCCGTCGTCGTAAAAATCTCGTATTAAGACAGTTTGTTGAGGACAGATATGAAAAAACTGGTGTTGTCACTTTCTCTGGTACTGGCTTTTTCCAGCACCACCGCGGCATTCGCAGCAATTCCGCAGAAAATTCGTATTGGAACTGACCCAACCTATGCACCTTTCGAATCGAAGAATGCGAAGGGGGAACTGGTCGGTTTTGACATCGATCTGGCTAACGAGCTGTGCAAACGCATTAAAGCGCAATGTACCTACGTTGAAAACCCGCTGGATGCGCTGATCCCGTCCCTGAAAGCGAAGAAAATTGACGTGATCATGTCCTCCCTGTCCATCACAGAGAAACGTCAGCAGGAGATTGCCTTTACGGACAAACTCTACGCGGCAGATTCCCGTCTGGTGGTGGCCAAATCCTCTGACATTCAGCCAACCCTCGAATCTCTGAAAGGCAAACGCGTGGGCGTGTTGCAGGGTACGACGCAGGAAACCTACGGCAACGAGCACTGGGCGCCAAAGGGGATTGAAATTGTCTCTTACCAGGGCCAGGAAAACATTTACGCAGACCTCACGGCAGGCCGTATTGACGCGGCATTCCAGGATGAAGTGGCGGCAAGCGAAGGCTTCCTGAAACAGCCTGTGGGTAAAGATTACAAGTTCGGCGGTCCGTCCATTAAGGACGAAAAACTCTTTGGCGTCGGTACCGGTATGGGCCTGCGTAAAGAAGACAACGAACTGCGTGAAGCCCTGAACAAAGCGTTCGCCGAGATGCGCGCGGACGGCACCTATGACAAGCTGGCTAAAAAGTACTTCGATTTTAATGTTTACGGCGGCTAATCGCCCCGTCTGATAACGTGCGGCCCCTCCCGTTGCGGGAGGGGAAAAGACACGGTTCCACCACTCACGAGACGACAGGGCACGCGGTATGCTGTACGGATTTTCTGGCGTTATTTTACAGGGCGCGCTTGTCACCCTTGAGCTGGCTATCAGCTCCGTGGTGCTGGCGGTGCTGATAGGCCTGGCGGGCGCGGGGGCAAAATTATCCGCCAACAGACCGCTGGCGCTGATATTTGAAGGCTATACCACGCTGATTCGCGGCGTGCCTGACCTGGTGCTGATGCTGCTGATCTTTTACGGCCTGCAAATCGCACTTAACGGCGTGACGGATGCCATCGGCATGGAGCAGATCGATATCGACCCGATGGTGGCCGGTATTATTACCCTTGGTTTTATCTACGGTGCCTATTTCACTGAGACTTTCCGCGGCGCTTACATGGCCGTGCCGAAAGGGCATATTGAAGCGGCGACCGCCTACGGTTTTACCTCCTCACAAACGTTTCGCCGGATCATGTTCCCGGCCATGATGCGCTACGCGCTGCCGGGTATCGGTAACAACTGGCAGGTTATTCTCAAGGCAACGGCGCTGGTCTCCCTGCTGGGTCTGGAAGATGTGGTGAAGGCCACGCAGCTGGCGGGTAAAAGCACCTGGGAACCGTTCTATTTTGCGGTGGTCTGCGGCGTAATTTATCTGGTCTTTACGACCGTCTCCAATGGTGTGCTGCTTCTGCTCGAACGTCGCTACTCCGTGGGTGTGAAGAGGGCTGACCTGTGATTGAGATTATTCAGGAGTACTGGAAATCCCTGCTGTGGACGGATGGCTACCGCTTTACTGGCGTGGCGATTACGCTGTGGCTGCTGATCTCCTCGGTGGTAATGGGCGGCATTCTGGCGGTGTTTCTTGCCATTGGCCGCGTGTCGAACAATAAATTTATCCAGTTCCCTATCTGGCTATTCACCTACGTGTTTCGCGGTACTCCGCTGTACGTGCAACTGCTGGTGTTCTATTCCGGGATGTACACGCTGGAGATCGTGAAAGGCACCGAGATGCTGAACGCGTTCTTCCGCAGCGGTCTGAACTGTACGGTGCTGGCGCTGACCCTCAATACCTGCGCCTATACCACCGAGATCTTCGCCGGGGCCATCCGTTCTGTGCCGCACGGTGAGATCGAGGCGGCGCGCGCGTACGGCTTCTCGTCCGTGAAGCTCTACCGCTGTATTATTCTGCCTTCGGCGCTGCGTATTGCGCTGCCGGCCTACAGCAACGAAGTGATTTTAATGCTGCATTCGACGGCACTGGCGTTTACCGCCACGGTACCGGATCTGTTAAAGATTGCCCGCGATATTAACTCTGCCACCTACCAGCCGTTTACGGCGTTTGGCATTGCGGCAGTGCTCTATTTGATCATTTCTTACGTCCTGATCAGCCTGTTCCGTAAGGCTGAAAAACGCTGGTTGCAGCATATAAAACCGTCGACGCACTGAGAATTTATGATGGCTGAGAACAAATTAAACGTAATTGATTTGCACAAGCGCTACGGCGAACATGAAGTGCTGAAAGGGGTGTCGCTGGAGGCTAACGCGGGCGACGTGATCAGTATTATCGGCTCATCAGGTTCGGGTAAAAGTACCTTCCTGCGCTGCATCAACTTCCTCGAAAAGCCGAGCGAAGGATCGATTGTGGTGAGCGGACAGAACATCAACATGGTCCGTGATAAAGACGGCCAGCTTAAAGTGGCGGATAAAAACCAGCTGCGCCTGCTGCGTACACGCCTGACGATGGTGTTCCAGCACTTCAACCTCTGGAGCCACATGACGGTGCTGGAGAACGTGATGGAAGCGCCGGTTCAGGTGCTCGGCTTAAGCAAGCAGGAAGCCCGCGAGCGTGCGGTCAAATACCTGGCGAAAGTGGGTATCGACGAGCGGCAGCAGATCAAATATCCGGTGCACCTGTCAGGGGGGCAGCAGCAGCGTGTTTCTATCGCCCGTGCGCTGGCGATGGAGCCGGAAGTGTTGCTGTTTGACGAACCGACTTCCGCGCTGGATCCTGAACTCGTTGGCGAAGTACTGCGCATCATGCAAAAGCTGGCGGAAGAGGGCAAAACGATGGTGGTGGTGACGCACGAGATGGGCTTCGCCCGTAACGTTTCTAACCACGTTATCTTCCTGCATCAGGGGAAAATTGAAGAGCAGGGTCATCCGGATGAGGTGCTGGCGAACCCGCAAAGCCCGCGGTTGCAGCAGTTCCTGAAAGGCTCGTTGAAGTAGGTTTGGCCTTTCTCCCTCTCCCTGTGGGAGAGGGCCGGGGTGAGGGCATCAGGCCGCAGAGCCGCCCAATTGCCCGGTGGCGCTTCGCTTACCGGGCCTACAAAACCCGTAGGCCGGGCAAACGCAGTGCCGCCCGGCATTCAACACTCCAGCCGATACACCCAGTCGTCATACCGTACGCCTTTAATCTCGTACGCCTTCTCCAGCACCTGCGTGCGCACAAAACCCGCTTTCTCAAGGACCCGCACCGACCCAACGTTATCTGCCAGCACGTACGCGTTTATCGCCTTCACGCCCGTCTGGTTAAATGCATACTCGCACACCGCGTGCAGCGCCTCGCTGGCAATGCCTTTTCCCTGCGCGGCAGGCACAACCGTGTAGCCAATATCCGCCTCTTCACGGTTCGCCGCACTGATTTGCAGGCCGATATCCCCGAGCGGCGTAACGTCGTTATGCAGACGGATCACAAAGACATGCTCCGCCATCAGGCGCGCGGCAAATACGCGGCGCGTCTCTTTTTCCGGCGTGATAGCGGCCATATAACGCATGATGGCGGGGTCTTCACGCAGAGAGCGGAAGAACGCCCAGTCAGAAGGTTCGAAAGGGGTGAGGTGAAGCCGGGTTGTGGTAATGGTTGCCATAGTTACGCCATCTCATCCAGACATGGCGTATAACTCTAACATATTCACTGCACCACATCCCCCAGCGCCTCTTCCAGGTCATACCAGCGGAACGTGAACCCGGCCGCTTCCAGCCGTTTTGGCAGCGCGCGTTGCCCGCCCAGCACCAGCACCGAAGACTCACCCATCAACAGACGAATCGCCGTTGCAGGCACGCGCAGCACCGCCGGGCGATGCAGGGCATGCCCCAGGGCGTGAGCAAATTGTTCATTACGTACGGGGTAAGGGGATACCATGTTAAATGGCCCGCGCAGATCGTTATCCAGCAGCCAGAGAATGCCGTTGACCATATCCTCGATATGGATCCACGCCAGATACTGACGACCATTGCCGATGGGCCCGCCAAGCCCCATTTTAAACGGCGGCAGCATTTTACCGAGAATACCGCCCTTCGGCGCAAGTACCACGCCGGTGCGCAGCAGGCAGACGCGGGTACGATCGCTTTGCGCCGCGCAGGCGATGCGCTCCCACTGGGCGCAGAGTTTATGGGTAAACTCGTTGTGCGGCGGCTCCTCTTCGGTCACCACCACTTCACCGAGATCGCCATAGTAGCCTGTAGCAGAGCCGGAAATCAGCACCGAAGGCGGCGTCTCGCTGTTGCGAATCAGCTCAACCAGCCTTTCGGTCATGTTCCAGCGGCTGCTGCATAAACGCTGTTTTTGCTCTTCGGTCCAGCGTTTATCGGCGATAGGTTCGCCAGCTAGGTTGATGACGGCGTCAAAGCCGTTCAGATCCTGCCTTTCCGCCAGGCCTTTCCAGATCTCAACGCCGGCGCCCAGCACCTGGCGCGCTTTCTCCGGGCTGCGCGTGACCACGGTAATGTCGTGATGCAACGCCTGCAAACGTGGAATGAGATGGCGACCAATCAGGCCCGTACCGCCGGTGAGCAGGATCTTCATACAACCTCCAGGTTTACGCCTGGCGCTGCCAGCTTAACGTCATGGAGACGGAGTCGGCGTAGCGCAGGGCGTGAAGTTTATCGATCTCCACTTCAGCATAAGTGACCCAGTGGTGTTCGCGTGCGATGTCGAGCACATCCTGAGTTAATTTTTCCAGTAGCGCAAAACGGTTGTTCTCAACGTACTGGATGATGCTTTTGGTGATCGTGCGATAGTTCAGCGCGTCATTGATGTCCTCGCTGGCACGCGCCTTGTCTGCCGGGTAGTGGATCACTACATTCACCACGATATCCTGGCGATTCGCGATCTCCTCCTCCTTGATACCAATAAACGTGCGTAAGCGTAAGTTTTTTATACGAATAATAGCGTCATGCTGGGACATTGCAGGTCTTCTCCGTGTCAGTATTTTCACCTCATCATACATGAGGAAAACACCTGCACCCAACGGGGCGCAGGCTCAAATCTGATGGATTTTTTGCATGGCGCGTTCGGTGGCCGGGCGCGTCCGGATGCGCTCAAACCAGTTGTTCACTGCCGGATAAGTGGCCAGATCGATCCGGTGGCGTTCATGGGTGTTAATCCACGGCCAGCAGGCGATATCTGCAATGCTGTAATGCTCACCTCCCAGCCACGGTGATTTTTCCAGCCGACGGTTCAGGACCCCGTACAGGCGCTGGGTTTCGACCTGATATCGCTCAATGGCGTAAGGGATCGTCTGCGGCGCATAGGCGGTAAAGTGGTGATTCTGCCCCAGCATTGGCCCCAGGCCGCTCGACTGCCAGAATAACCATTGCAGCGTGTGATGACGCTCGCGCAATTCACCGCTCAGGAGCTTGCCGGTTTTCTCTGCCAGATAGAGCAAAATCTCTCCAGACTCAAACAGGCTTAACGGTTTGCCGCCGTCAGAAGGCAGGTTATCAATGATGGCCGGAATTTTATTGTTGGGCGATATGGCCAGAAAAACGGGGCGGAACTGGTCGCCTTTACTGATATCCACGCGAATGATCCGGTAGTCCACTTCGGCTTCTTCGAGAAAGAGGGTGATCTTATGGCCATTAGGGGTGGGGGCATAATAGAGATCTATCATTCTCAACTCCTGTCAGTGCGAATAGTGTTGCCATAAAAAATCAGTATAGGTGCTTGTTGTAAATCGTGAGTTTTCATCAAGTGACAGCGAGGCAAAGAGATTATATGTTGAGTGAAAACCGATCAGCCGATGAGGATGTTATGAGCCAGCCTGTAATAACGTTGTGGTCCGATGCGAACTTTTTTTCTCCTTATGTCATGAGCGTTTATGTGGCGCTGGCAGAAAAGGGGCTTACTTTTAGTCTGAAAACCGTCGACCTGGACAGCGGCGAACATCTGAAGCCCCAGTGGCAGGGCTACGCGCTCACTCGCCGAGTCCCTGTGCTGGAGATCGACGGTTTTGAGTTGAGTGAATCCTCGGCGATTGACGAGTATCTTGAGGACCGCTTTGCCCCGCCAGAGTGGGAACGCATCTATCCTCACGATCTGCAAAAGCGCGCCCGCGCTCGCCAGATCCAGGCATGGCTGCGTAGCGACCTGGTGCCGATTCGCACAGAACGCTCTACGGACGTGGTGTTCGCTGGCGTCAAAAAGCCCGCCCTCAGCGAGGAAGGCTTATCCAGCGCCCGGAAGCTGATCGAAACTGCCTCATCGCTGCTGGCGCAGGGTAACCCCAACCTGTTTGGCGAGTGGTGTATTGCCGACACCGATCTGGCGCTGATGCTCAATCGCTTGATCCTCAACGGCGATGACGTCCCACAGCTGCTGGTGGATTACGCCACATTCCAGTGGCAACGCGCGTCGGTACAGCGCTATCTGGCACTCTCTGCTAAGCGCGCGGGCTGATAAGACGGGGCGCTTGAGGTATGATAGGGGCAGTCTGAATTCCTGAGGAGTAACTGATGAAACTGATGTTTGCGTCGGATATTCATGGATCGCTGCCCGCGACCGAACGCGTGCTTTCTCTGTTCGCCCAAAGCGGGGCGCAATGGCTGGTGATCCTGGGCGATGTGTTAAACCACGGCCCACGCAATGCGTTGCCGGAAGGCTATGCTCCCGCGCAGGTGGCGGAAAAACTTAATCATTTTGCCTCGCGCATTATCGCCGTTCGCGGCAACTGCGACAGCGAAGTTGACCAGATGCTGCTGCATTTTCCCATCACCGCTCCCTGGCAACAGGTGTTGATGGAAAACAGCCGTTTGTTCCTGACCCACGGGCACCTGTTCGGCCCGGATAACCTGCCGTCACTCGCCGCTGGCGATGTCCTGGTTTATGGTCATACTCATATTCCGGTGGCGGAAAAACGCGGGGCGTTTTATCACTTTAACCCCGGGTCTGTTAGCATTCCTAAAGGCGGCAACCCGGCAAGCTACGGCATGTATGAGGACGGGACATTAAGCGTTATCGCACTTAATGATCAGCAAGTTATTGCGCAGATAGCGATTAATCCGTAAGTTACACCACAACTGCAAACGCGCCGTAAGAGCGCTTAGACGAGAAGGTTTCCCGATGGTGGAGCAGAATCATTTGGCAAGTACTGAGTGGGTTGACATTGTCAGCGAAGAGAATGAAGTGATCGCGCAGGCCAGCCGCGAACAAATGCGTGCGGAGCGTCTGCGTCACCGCGCGACGTACATCGTTGTTCATGACGGCATGGGCAAGATTCTGGTCCAGCGTCGCACCGACACCAAAGATTTTCTTCCTGGTATGCTGGACGCCACAGCGGGTGGCGTTGTGCAGGCCGATGAAGTATTGCTGGACTCCGCGCGTCGTGAAGCGGAAGAAGAGTTAGGTATCGCTGGCGTGCCGTTTGCCGAGCACGGACAGTTTTATTTCGAAGATGAGCATTGTCGCGTCTGGGGCGGGCTGTTCAGCTGCGTTTCCCACGGACCTTTCGCCTTGCAGGAAGAGGAAGTGAGCGAAGTGTGCTGGATGACGCCGGAAGAGATCACCGCGCGTTGCGACGAGTTCACGCCAGATTCCCTTAAAGCACTGGCGCTGTGGATGACCCGCAACGCCAAAAACGAATCCGCTAAACCGGAAAATAAGGCAGAAAAAGAGGAAGAGGCTGAGTAAGCCTTAACAGCTTTCCCGCAGACACAGGCTGGACGCGATGGGTTTATGATCGCGCCAGTCTCCGTCATTCAGACGTTCCAGTAACGCTTTCCCGGCTTCAATCCCAATCTTGCGATGCGGTACTGCCATCGTCGTCAGCGGCGGCTGACAGACGCGGCTGACGTCGCTGTCGCCAAAGCCCACGACCGCTAAATCGTCCGGCACTTTGATGCGCCGACGCTGGCACTCATACAGCGCGCCGCAGGCCAGTTCATCTGACACGCACACCAGCGCATCCAGCTCCGGCCACGCCAGCAGGAACTCTGGCAATTGTGCCGCACCGGTGGAGAAGTTCGGCGGCATGGCGGCATTAATCACTCTGTTCGGCGACAGGTGGTGGCGCAGCATCGCCTTGTACCAGCCCTGCAAATGCTGCTGAAAAATCCACTGCTCCTGGTTAGCGCACAGCAGGCCGATATTCTGGTAGCCACGCTGAATCACCATCTCGGTAAGTTCATACATGGCGGCGACGTTATCAATCCCGATATTCATATCAATCGGATCGGCACGCATTGCACCCATTTCCATCACCGGGATAGAGGCGTTTTTCAGCCAGTGGCGTACGGTATCGGAGTGCTCGACGCTGAGCAGTATCGCTGCGGCGATATTTGAGGCCAGCAGCGTTTCGAGCAGTTTCTCTTCCTGTTCAAGACGATGCTGAGATTCAGCCAGCATGATCTGGTATCCGGCTGGCTGGAGCACCTGCTGTAGCCCGGCGAACATCTCGGAACAGCCAGCTTCGGAAAGATTGGGAACTACCATCGCGATCGTCCATGACGACGCCGATGCCAGTGCGCTGGCGGCAAGATTGGGCATATAACCCAGCTCCTGCACCGCGGCTTCAATTTTTTCACGCAGTTTATCGGAAACCTGTTCGGGCGTGCGGAGGGCACGGGAAACAGTCATCGTGCCTACGCCGGCAAGCTGTGCGACATCCGCGAGCGTTACTTTTCCGGTACTGCGCCGTTTTCGGGTTAAAGACATACATCTTCCTGCTGACAGGACGCGATTCAGTTTCATCCTTCATTTTACGTGACAGGCAGTATACGCCTTAAATCCCTTTTTTTGCTGTGATTTCGCACCATGATAGCAATTTGATAGCGCTATCACAGTTCTGCATGTTAGTCGTTGGTAGCGCTATCTTTGTGATCGCGATCGCAGTCATTGATTGATGGGTTGAATAGAGTTTGCCCATGTCTGGTCTTTAGCGGGAGTGAAAAATGCTCAAAAAGTGGATATATGATACAACCATCATTCTACAGGATAGCGTTGAAAGCTGGCCCCAGGCGCTGGAACTGTGCGCGAAACCGCTGCTGGATTTGCAGGTCATTGCGCCGGAATATGTCACGGCTATCATCGAGCAGCACCAGACGTTAGGTCCCTACTATGTGCTGGCTCCAGGGCTGGCAATGCCACATGCGCGACCGGAAGAAGGGGCGAAAGGACTTGGCCTGTCATTATTAAAGCTGAAACAGGGCGTCTCTTTTGGTGCCGGTGAGTTTGACCCCGTCGATGTGATTGTGATGCTGGCGGCACCGGACAAGCATAGCCATATCGAAATGATCTCAGCCTTAGCGGAATTATTTTCCAGCGACGAAGATATGGCTGAATTACATCGGGCGAATACGCTGGAGGAGATAAAAACCGTTATCGATCGCTTCTGATTTAATTATTTAATCCGATTCATCTCAACATTACGCGTCAGCGTGATGGGGCGTACTCTACTCAAAAAAGGGGATAACAATGAAAATCATGGCTATTTGCGGCTCCGGCCTGGGCAGCAGTTTTATGGTCGAAATGAATATTAAAAAGGTGCTCAAAAAACTGGAAATTGAGGCCGAGGTTGAACACTCCGATCTCTCCTCGGCCACGCCGGGCGCGGCGGACCTGTTTGTAATGGCGAAAGACATTGCCGCCAGCGCCAGCGTGCCGGAAAGCCAGCTGGTGGTAATCAACAATATCATCGATATCAACGAACTCGAAGCGCAGCTGCGCGCCTGGTTCGAAAGACAATAATCCTGATAAGGCGAGGTGGATATGTTTATCCTTGAAACGCTGAATTTCGTTGTTGATATTTTAAAAGTCCCTTCAGTGCTGGTAGGTTTAATTGCTCTGATTGGTCTTGTGGCGCAGAAAAAAGCCTTTTCGGATGTGGTAAAAGGCACAATTAAAACCATTCTCGGCTTTATTGTACTGGGCGGCGGCGCAACTGTGCTGGTGGGCTCTTTAAATCCGCTCGGCGGTATGTTTGAGCACGCCTTTAATATTCAGGGCATTATTCCAAACAATGAAGCTATTGTATCGATTGCCCTGGAGAAATATGGCGCTTCCACCGCGCTCATTATGGCCTTCGGGATGGTGGCGAATATTATTGTTGCGCGCTTTACCCGCCTGAAATACATCTTCCTCACCGGGCATCACACCTTCTACATGGCATGCATGATCGGCGTGATCCTGACGGTTGCAGGCTTCGAGGGGGTCGGGCTGGTCTTTACCGGTTCGTTGATCCTCGGCCTGATTATGGCCTTCTTCCCGGCGATTGCGCAGCGCTATATGAAGCGTATTACCGGCAACGATGAGATCGCCTTCGGTCATTTCGGCACGCTGGGCTACGTGCTGTCCGGCTGGATTGGCAGCAAGGTCGGGAAAGGCTCGCGCTCCACCGAAGAGATGAACCTGCCGAAGAACCTTAGCTTCCTGCGTGACAGTTCAATCTCCATCTCCCTGACCATGATGATTATCTACCTGATCATGGCGGTGAGCGCCGGACGTGAGTACGTGGAGGCCACCTTCAGCGGCGGCCAGAACTACCTGGTGTACGCCATCATTATGGCCATCACCTTCGCGGCAGGCGTGTTCATCATCTTGCAGGGCGTGCGCCTGATTCTGGCGGAAATCGTCCCGGCCTTTACCGGCTTCTCGGAAAAACTGGTGCCCAATGCGCGGCCTGCGCTGGACTGCCCGGTAGTCTACCCGTATGCGCCAAACGCGGTGCTGATTGGCTTCCTGTTTAGCTTCCTCGGCGGGATTGTTGGGTTGTTCATCTGCGGTCAGTTTAGCTGGGTGCTGATCCTCCCGGGCGTTGTGCCGCACTTCTTCACCGGCGCAACGGCGGGCGTGTTCGGTAACGCCACCGGTGGACGCCGCGGGGCAATGATTGGCGCGTTTGCTAACGGCCTGCTGATCACCTTCCTGCCGGTCCTGCTGCTGCCTGTTCTGGGCGCAATTGGCTTTGCGAATACGACCTTCTCGGACGCTGATTTTGGTGCGGTCGGGATTGTGCTGGGCAACCTGGCACGCTTCCTGTCGCCGCTTGCCATCACCGGACTGGTTGTTGTGTTGTTCGCGCTGCTGGTGGCCTACAACGTCTTCGCTAAAAACAAACCTGCCAGCGGTAACGCGCAGGAAAACCCCGGAGCCAAATCATGAATGAGAATGAAATAACCGAACTGGCGCGTCAGATCCGCCTTGAGACGCTGAAATCCCTTACGCAGCTGGGTTTTGGGCACTACGGCGGCAGCATGTCAGTCGTTGAAACGCTGGCCGTTCTGTACGGCGCGGTGATGAAAATTGACCCGGCCGATCCGGACTGGCCAGAGCGCGATTACTTTGTGCTGTCGAAAGGCCATGCGGGGCCGGCGCTGTACAGCACGCTGGCGATTAAGGGCTACTTCCCAATTGAAGAGCTGAGCACGCTGAACCAGAACGGGACGCGTCTGCCAAGTCATCCGGATCGCCTGAAAACACGCGGCGTGGATGCCACCACCGGTTCACTGGGGCAGGGGATCTCCATCGCTGGCGGCATGGCGCTGTCGCACAAGCTGGCAGGAAGGCCAAACCGGGTGTTTTGCATCGTTGGCGACGGAGAACTGAATGAAGGGCAGTGCTGGGAAGCCTTCCAGTTTATCGCTCACCATCGACTGAATAACCTGACGGTATTCGTGGACTGGAACAAACAGCAGCTCGACGGCGAGCTGGACGAAATCATCAGCGCCTTCGACCTGGAAGGCAAATTCCGCGCCTTTGGTTTTGACGTGGTGACGGTGAAAGGGGATGACATTCCGGCGCTGCTGGAGGTGACCGCGCCGATCCCTGAGGCTGATGCGCGTCCGCGGGTGGTGATCCTCGACAGCATCAAAGGGCAGGGGGTGCCATACCTGGAACAGCTCAGCAACTCGCATCACCTGCGATTAACCGAGGAGAGCAAAGCGGCGCTTAACGAGACGATTCGCCAACTGGAGGCTTCACATGATTAAGGTTGCACCGACAGGACAGAAAGATGCCGTTGAGATGCGTAAGGTCTACGCGGGTTTTGTGGCAAAACAGATTGAGGCTGGCAGTGAGATTATCGCCCTGGAAGCCGACCTGATGAGCTCGATGGCGATGGACGGCGTGGCGCGCGATTACCCACAGCACGTCATCAACTGCGGCATTATGGAGGCCAACGTGATTGGGACGGCCGCCGGGCTGTCGCTCACCGGACGGAAGCCGTTCGTCCATACCTTTACCGCCTTTGCCAGCCGTCGCTGCTTTGACCAGCTGTTTATGTCCCTGGACTACCAGCGCAATAACGTGAAGGTGATTGCCTCGGATGCGGGCGTGACGGCCTGTCACAACGGCGGGACGCATATGTCGTTTGAGGATATGGGCATCGTGCGCGGTCTGGCGCATTCAGTGGTGCTGGAGGTGACCGATGCGGTGATGTTCGAAGATGTGCTGCGTCAGCTCATCGACCTGGAAGGCTTTTACTGGGTAAGGACCATCCGTAAACAGGCGCCGAGCGTGTATGCCCCGGGGTCAACCTTCACCATCGGCAAGGGCAACGTGCTGCGCGAGGGAACCGATATTACCCTGATTGCTAACGGCATTATGGTGGCGGAAGCGCTGGAGGCGGCGCGCCAGCTGGAGCAGGAGGGGGTAAGCGCAGCGGTCATCGACATGTTTACCCTGAAGCCCATCGATCGGATGCTGGTGAAAAACTATGCCGAGAAAACCGGGCGTATTGTGACCTGCGAAAATCACAGCATTCACAACGGGCTGGGGTCGGCGGTGGCGGAAGTGCTGGTGGAAACCTGTCCGGTGCCTATGCGGCGGGTGGGGGTGAAGGAACGGTATGGTCAGGTGGGTACGCAGGACTTCTTGCAGAAGGAGTATGGCCTGACGGCACATGACATTGTGTCGGCGGCGCGAGAGTTGCTGTAATAAAAAAGGCGACCATTTGTGGTCGCCTCTCTTGCCGGATGGCGCTTCGCTTATCCGGCCTATAAAACCGTAGGCCCGGTAAGCGCTAGCGCCACCGGGCTTTTTAGCTTACTGCTGCTGCGAAGACTGGATCGCGGTCAGCGCGATGGTGTAGACGATATCGTCAACCAGCGCACCACGTGACAGGTCGTTCACAGGTTTGCGCATGCCTTGCAGCATTGGCCCGATGGAGATCAGGTCTGCTGAACGCTGTACCGCTTTATAGGTGGTGTTACCGGTGTTCAGATCCGGGAAGATGAACACGGTAGCGCGACCTGCAACCGGCGAGTTCGGCGCTTTGGATTTCGCCACGTCAGCCATTACCGCGGCATCGTACTGGAGCGGGCCGTCGATCATCAGATCCGGACGTTTTTCCTGTGCAATGCGGGTCGCTTCACGGACTTTCTCTACGTCACTACCTGCACCAGAGGTGCCGGTGGAGTAGGAGAGCATCGCGACGCGTGGTTCGATACCGAAGGCAATCGCGGAGTCCGCAGACTGGATAGCGATTTCTGCCAGCTGCTCTGCGGTTGGGTCCGGGTTGATCGCACAGTCGCCGTAAACGTAAACCTGTTCAGGCAGCAGCATGAAGAACACGGAGGAGACCAGAGAGCTGCCCGGTGCGGTTTTGATCAGCTGCAACGGTGGGCGGATGGTGTTCGCGGTGGTGTGAACCGCACCGGAAACCAGACCGTCAACTTCGTCCTGCTCCAGCATCAGCGTACCCAGCACCACGTTGTCTTCCAGCTGCTCACGCGCAACGGCTTCGGTCATGCCTTTGTTCTTACGCAGCTCAACCAGACGGGCAACGTAGCTTTCGCGGACCACGTCAGGATCAACGATTTCGATGCCCGCGCCAAGCTCAACGCCCTGCGACGCCGCAACGCGGTTGATCTCATCCGGGTTACCCAGCAGCACACAGGTCGCGATACCGCGCTCTGCACAGATGGCCGCCGCTTTAACGGTACGTGGTTCGTCGCCTTCTGGCAGAACCACGCGTTTGCCCGCTTTACGCGCCAGCTCGGTCAGCTGGTAACGGAAGGCTGGAGGAGACAGACGACGGCTGCGCTCGGAAGTCGCCGTCAGGGATTCGATCCAGTCTGCGTTGATGTAGCCCGCAACGTATTCCTGAACTTTCTCGATACGCTCGTGGTCATCAACCGGCACTTCGAGGTTGAAGCTTTGCAGGCTCAGGGAGGTCTGCCAGGTGTTGGTGTTCACCATGAAGACTGGCAGGCCAGTGGCGAACGCACGTTCGCACAGCTTGCTGATACGCGCGTCCATTTCGTAGCCGCCGGTCAGCAGAATGGCACCGATTTCCACGCCGTTCATCGCCGCCAGGCAGGCAGCGACCAGCACGTCCGGACGGTCTGCGGAGGTCACCAGCAGGGAACCTGCGCGGAAGTGCTCCAGCATGTGCGGAATGCTGCGCGCACAGAAGGTCACGGACTTCACGCGGCGGGTGTTGATATCGCCTTCGTTGATCACGGTGGCGTTCAGGTGACGCGCCATATCGATTGCACGGGTGGCAATCAGATCGAAGCTCCATGGCACCGCGCCCAGAACAGGCAGCGGGCTGGAATCCTGCAACTTAGCCGGGTCAACTTTGATGACTTTCGCTTTGGAAGAGTCGTCAAAAATTTCGGACAGGTCAGGACGTGTACGGCCCTGCTCATCTACTGGCGCGTTCAGCTTGTTAACAATCACGCCGGTGATGCTGGTGTTTTTCGCACCGCCGAAGCTGCTGCGCGTCAGTTCGATACGCTCTTTCAGCTGCTCTGGGGTATCCGTGCCCTGAGACATCACGAAAACGATCTCTGCGTTCAGGGTTTTCGCGATTTCAAAGTTCAGAGACTGGGCAAACTGGTGTTTACGGGTCGGGACCAGGCCTTCAACCAGCACCACTTCCGCGTCCTGCGCGTTTGCGTGGTAGTTGGCAATGATCTCTTCCATCAGCACGTCTTTCTGGTTGCTGGAGAGCAGAGATTCAACGTGGCTCATCTTCAGCGGTTCAGCCGCTGGCAGATTGGAGTTCTTGCGAACGATGGTGGTGGTCTGGTCTGGCGCATCGCCACCGGCACGTGGCTGGGCGATAGGCTTAAAGACGCTCAGACGAACGCCTTTGCGTTCCATAGCGCGGATCACGCCGAGGCTGACGCTGGTCAGGCCGACGCTGGTTCCGGTAGGGATCAGCATAATAGTACGGGACACGGTTTATCCTCTTTCGTTACCGCCGCGTTGGGCGGGTTACAAAACAGCACCGCCAGCATTGCTGGCGGTGTGGAATCAGGCAGTCAGGCGGTGCGCGTCTTGCGCAATGACCAGCTCTTCGTTAGTTGGGATAACGATAGCAGGGCGGGTGCCTTCTTTGTTGATGAAGCCAGACTTGCCGAAGCGGGCAGCCAGGTTACGCTCATGATCAACTTCGAAGCCCAGAACGCCCAGTTTGCCCAGGGACAGTTCACGTACCATTGCCGCGTTCTCACCGATACCGCCGGTGAAGATAACAGCATCCAGACGGCCTTCCATCAGCGCGGTGTAAGAACCGATGTACTTCGCCAGACGGTGGCAATAAACGTCCATTGCACGTTTAGCGTCAGCTTTTTCTGCGTAGTTGTCTTCAACGTAACGGCAGTCACTGGTGACCTCGGTCAGGCCCAGCAGGCCAGACTCTTTGGTCAGCATTTTGTTGATGTCGTCAACGCTCATGCCCAGGGTGTCGTGCAGGTGGAAGATGATCGCCGGGTCGATATCACCGGAACGGGTACCCATCACCAGACCTTCCAGCGGGGTCAGACCCATAGAAGTGTCAACACACTTACCGTTGCGGATAGCGGAAACAGAACCACCGTTGCCCAGATGGCAGGTGATAATGTTGACTTCTTCAACCGGCTTGTTCAGCACTTTTGCGGCTTCCTGAGTCACATAGAAGTGGCTGGTGCCGTGAGCGCCGTAACGACGGACGCCGTGCTCTTTGTACAGGCTGTATGGCAGGGCATAGAGGTAAGACTCTTCCGGCATGGTCTGATGGAACGCAGTATCAAACACGGCCACGTTTTTGTCTTTCAGACTCGGGAAGGATTTCAGTGCTTCAGCGATACCGATCAGGTGAGCCGGGTTATGCAGCGGTGCGAAAGACGCAGAGTCTTTGATACCCTGAATCACGGAGTCGTCGATTACCACGGAACTGGTGTATTTTTCGCCGCCGTGGACGATACGGTGACCAATTGCGGTCAGCTGAGCAGACAGTTCTGGTTTTTGTGCCAGAATAGTGTTAACGATAAAGTTCAGCGCTTCACTGTGAGCGGCGCCTGCACCTAAAGCCGCTTCTTGTTTGCTGCCGTCCATCTTCCACTTGATACGTGCTTCAGGCAGATGGAAACATTCGGCCAAACCAGAGAGGTACTCGTCACCGTTGAGCGCATCGATGATGGCGAATTTCAGTGAGGAGCTACCGCAGTTCAGAACCAGTACTAACTTACTCGACATGGAAGTACCTATTATTGATACGTGGCTAAAAAAACGTCAGTGAGTCTAAAAGCGTAACGCATGCTGACCCAGACATTTATGATTAACATCATGCCAAACGAACATTCTGGCAGGATGGAAGAAATACCTATGATTTTAAGCCATTTTGAACATTTTTCAGACAATGGCATAATATGCGATAATTTGACGAGTTAACGCTTATCGTCTACGGCCCTATCAGGCTGGCACAGGATACCCGATACGGGGTAGCGATGACAAAATATTTTGAACGTTGTCATAGCCTGTTGTGGTTTTGCACGAAAATTTTAATTTTTATATGTGAAGTTGAGGTACAGCCATGTCGACACCCGAAATCCCGTCCGTGAACTTTTTTAGTCTGTTTCGTCGGGGACAGCATTACGCAAAGACATGGCCGATGGAAAAGCGCCTCGCGCCCATGTTTATTGAAAATCGCACTATTCGCGCCACGCGTTATGCGATTCGCTTTATGCCCCCGATTGCCGTTTTTACCCTGTGCTGGCAGATAGCGTTAGGTGGACAGCTTGGCCCTGCCGTCGCGACGGCGCTCTTTGCGTTAAGCCTGCCGATGCAGGGGCTATGGTGGTTAGGTAAACGTTCCGTCACGCCACTTCCGCCTACTATTTTACACTGGTTTTATGAAGTGCGTGGAAAGCTGGAGGAGGCGGGCCAGGCGCTGGCGCCGGTTGAAGGCAAGCCGGACTATCAGGCGCTGGCGGATACCCTCAAGCGTGCGTTTAAACAGCTTGATAAAACATTCCTCGATGACTTGTGATTGATCATCGAAACGACGACCAAAAGAAGGCACAGTAACAATCAGTTACCGTGTCTTTTTTTTACAGTGCAATGCGCTACAGGAGTCGAAAGATGGAAATGACCCATGCTCAACGTCTGATTTTGTCTAACCAGTACAAGATGATGACTATGCTTGATCCCGATAACGCTGCGCGCTACAGCCGCCTGCAAACCATTGTCGAACGTGGTTTTGGCTTGCAGATGCGCGAACTGGATCGCGAATTCGGCGAACTGAAAGAGGAAACCTGCCGTATCGTTATCGACATCATGGAGATGTACCATGCGCTGCATGTGTCCTGGACCAATCTGAAGGACCAGGAGACCATTGACGAGCGCCGCGTGACGTTCCTGGGCTTTGATGCTGCGACGGAAGCGCGCTATCTGAGCTATGTACGCTTTATGGTGAATACCGAAGGGCGCTACACCCATTTTGATGCGGGTACGCACGGCTTCAACGCCCAGACCCCGATGTGGGATAAGTATCAACGTATGCTGAGCGCGTGGCACGCCTGTCCGCGTCAGTACCATTTAAGCAGCAACGAAATTCAACAAATCATTAATGCCTGACGGAGGTGCGTGTGCAGTGTAAAGGTTTTCTGTTTGATCTGGACGGTACGCTGGTGGATTCGCTACCGGTGGTGGAGCGCTCGTGGTGCCACTGGGCCGACCGGCACGGCATCGACCATCAGGACGTACTGAATTTCATCCATGGCAAACAGGCCATTACCTCATTGCGGCACTTCCTTGCGGGACGTTCTGAGGAAGATATTCAGGCGGAGTTCCGCTATCTTGAGCAGATTGAAGCTACCGATACCGAAGGCATCACCGCGCTGCCCGGTGCGCGTGAACTGCTTGAGCACCTGAATGAAGCGCAGATCCCGTGGGCTATCGTCACCTCCGGCTCGGTTCCCGTCGCGCATGCCCGTCATAAGGCGGCAGGTTTACCGACGCCGGACGTCTTCATTACCGCTGAGCGCGTGAAGCGCGGCAAGCCTGAACCGGATGCGTTTCTGCTCGGCGCAGAACTGCTTGGCCTTGCGCCAGCGGAGTGCGTGGTGGTGGAAGACGCGGCGGCAGGCGTGCTGGCCGGGCTGAACGCCGGAAGCCACGTCATTGCCGTTAACGTCCCGGCGGGTTCCCCCCGGCTGGAAGAGGCGGATTTCGTGCTTAACACCCTGACCGCCATCGACGTCTCGAAGGCGTCAGACGGAGTTGTAACCGTCTCGCTAAAAATGTAATCCCATGATATAGCCCCGCATTACCGGGGCTTTTTTATGGCAGAATTGCTTCTCCTCCACTGACAAGGACATGTTGTGAACGGTGAACTGATTTGGGTCCTGAGCCTGCTGTTAATCGCCATCATTCTTTTTGCCACGGGCAAGGTGCGCATGGATGCCGTCGCCCTGTTTGTGATTGTCGCATTCGTTCTGAGCGGTACCCTTTCCCTGCCGGAAGCCTTTTCCGGGTTTAGCGATCCCAACGTTATTTTAATTGCCGCCCTGTTTATTATTGGCGACGGGCTGGTACGCACCGGCGTGGCGACGATGATGGGGTCGTGGTTGGTTAAGGTGGCGGGCAGCAGCGAAACCAAAATGCTGATTTACCTGATGCTGACGGTCGCCGGGCTGGGCGCGTTTATGAGCTCTACGGGCGTCGTGGCCATCTTTATTCCGGTCGTGCTGAGCGTCTGCATGAGGATGCAGATCTCCCCGTCGCGGCTGATGATGCCGTTGAGCTTCGCCGGGCTCATCAGCGGCATGATGACGCTGGTCGCGACGCCGCCGAACCTCGTCGTGAACAGCGAACTGATCCGTGAGGGGCTTGAGGGGTTTAGCTTTTTCAGCGTTACGCCGATCGGGCTGGTGGTACTGGTGATGGGCATTATCTATATGCTATTGACCCGTTTTGCGCTGAAAGGGGAGAAGCAGGATAAAGCCAAAGAGGGCTGGAAGCGGCGCTCTTTCCGCGATCTGATTAAAGAGTATCGTCTGACCGGGCGTGCCCGACGTCTGGCTATCCGCCCGGGATCGCCCATGGTGGGGCAGCGGCTGGATGACCTTAAGCTACGCGAACGCTATGGCGCGAACGTCATCGGGGTTGAGCGCTGGCGTCGTTTTCGCCGGGTGATCGTTAACGTGAACGGGGTGTCAGAGTTTCGCGCGCGTGACGTCCTGCTGATTGATATGTCCACCGCAGACGTGGATCTGCGGGAGTTTTGTAGCGAGCAGCTGCTGGAGCCGATGGTCCTGCGCGGCGAGTATTTCTCTGACCAGGCGCTGGATGTGGGAATGGCCGAGGTGTCGCTGATCCCGGAATCGGAGTTATTGGGCAAAACCGTGCGTGAAATCGGCTTTCGTACCCGCTATGGCCTCAACGTGGTGGGCCTGAAGCGCGATGGCGTAGCCCTTGAAGGGGCGGTGGTGGATGAGCCGATCCTGCTGGGGGATATCTTCCTCGTGGTCGGCAACTGGAAACTGATTAGCCAGCTCGGGCAGAAAGGCCGCGATTTTGTGGTGCTGAATATGCCGATTGAAGAGAACGATGCATCACCGGCGCACAGCCAGGCGCCCCATGCGATTTTTTGCCTGGTATTGATGGTCGCGCTGATGCTGACGGACGAGATCCCTAACCCGGTGGCGGCGATAATCGCCTGTCTGTTAATGGGCAAATTCCGCTGTATTGACGCCGAAAGCGCTTACAAAGCGATTCACTGGCCGAGCATCATTCTCATCGTCGGGATGATGCCCTTCGCCCTGGCGCTACAGAAAACCGGCGGGGTGGATTTGATCGTGAAAGGCTTAATGGACGCGGGCGGGGGATATGGTCCGTACCTGATGATGGTTTGCCTGTTCGTCATGTGCGCCACCATTGGTTTGTTCATCTCCAATACCGCAACGGCGGTGCTGATGGCGCCCATTGCGCTGGCGATGGCAAAATCGATGGGCGTTTCGCCGTATCCGTTTGCGATGATGGTTGCGATGGCGGCGTCCGCGGCATTTATGACGCCGGTCTCTTCCCCGGTCAATACGCTGGTGCTGGGGCCCGGGAATTATAGGTTCAGTGATTTCGTGAAGCTGGGTGTGCCGTTCACCGTGCTGGTGATGTTGGTGTGCGTGGTATTGATACCGGTCCTGTTTCCGTTCTGAGCATTTTGCCGGGTGGCGGCTACGCCTTACCCGGCCTACAACCCCGTAGGCCCTGCAAGCGCAGCGCCGCTGGGCGAAAATCAGAGTGGCGAATCCTGGCTAATCTCATCCAGCGACAAATGGAAGCTCGGCACAAACACGCGCATAAAGTAGTCCATCTCTTCGCTGCGACGGGATTCCAGCGTTTTTTCCAGACGCGTTTTTGCCAGTAAAAATTCGTTATTCCCGGCGGATAACTCTTCCAGACACTTCAGGTAGGCGCACAGCGCATCGGCCTGCTTAACCAGGGATTTCTCCTCTTCCGTATACTGATGCTCATCGATCAGCGGCCCGAAGATATCGCGCAGCTCTTCAGGCACCATGTCGATCAGCTTCTGCTGGGCAATCTTCTCAATGGCCTTATATTCCTGGGCAATCTGCGAGTTGAAATATTTCACCGGCGTAGGCAGATCCCCGGTCAGCACTTCCGATGCATCGTGATACATCGCCAGCAGGGCGATACGTTCGGCATTCACCTGCCCGTTGAATTTGCGGTTTTTAATCGCGGCCAGCGCGTGCGCGACCATGGCAACCTGCAAACTGTGCTCAGACACATTTTCAGTACGCACGTTGCGCATCAGCGGCCAGCGGCTGATGAGTTTCAGGCGGGAGAGGTGGGCAAAGAAATGACTCTGACTCATAGGTTACCTTATGTCTTCACTGCGACAGACTTCATTGTGCGGGGAGGGGAGGGAAGATGCAAATTTGCGGATGTTGCAGGCCGGGTAAGCGCAGCGCTACCCGGCGGAAAGTCAGCGTTACTGATGGTACCCGGAGAGGAAGCGCCCGAAGCGGCTGATGGCCATCTCGAGATCGTCTTCGCGCGGCAGGGTGACGATACGCACGTGATCCGGCCACGGCCAGTTAAACGCCGTTCCCTGAACCAGCAGCACTTTTTCCTGCAACAGGAAGTCGAGCACCATTTTCTGGTCGTCGTGAATATTGAAGCGCTTCGCGTCGATTTTCGGGAACATGTACAGCGCGCCGTTAGGCTTCACGCAGGAGACGCCCGGAATATCATTAATCAATTCCCATGCGCGGTTGCGCTGTTCATACAGGCGGCCGCCTGGAACGATAAACTCGCTGATGCTCTGATAGCCGCCGAGAGCTGTCTGGATCGCATGTTGCGCCGGTACGTTGGCGCACAGACGCATGGATGCCAGCATCTCCAGCCCTTCAATGTAGCCTTTCGCATGTTTTTTCGGACCGTTCAGTACCATCCAGCCCTGACGGAAACCGGCAACGCGGTAAGTTTTAGACAGTCCGTTAAAGGTGACCGTCAGCAGATCGGGCGCCAGCGCGGCGATAGAGTGGTGCTGCGCCGCGTCGTACAGGATCTTGTCGTAAATCTCGTCGGCAAAGATGATCAGGTTGTGCTGGCGGGCGATCTCGACGATCTCCATCAGCAGCTCTTTTGAATAGACCGCACCCGTCGGGTTATTCGGGTTAATGATCACGATACCCCGGGTGCGCGGGGTAATTTTGGCGCGAATATCATCCAGATCCGGGAACCAGTCAGAGGATTCGTCGCACAGGTAGTGCACCGCTTTACCGCTGGACAGGGACACCGCAGCCGTCCACAGCGGATAATCCGGGGCAGGAACCAGCATTTCATCGCCGCTGTTCAGGAGCGCCTGCATCGCCTGAACGATCAGCTCCGAGACACCGTTGCCAATGTAGATATCTTCAACGGTGACGTCGCGCATACCGCGAGCCTGATAGTGCTGCATGATGGCTTTACGGGCGGAATAAAGCCCTTTTGAATCGCAGTAGCCTTGTGCAGTGGGCAGGTTACGGATCACATCCACCAGGATCTCATCCGGCGCTTCAAAACCAAATGGCGCGGGGTTGCCGATGTTGAGTTTCAGAACCTTATTGCCTTCCTCTTCAAGGCGTTTTGCCTCTTTGAGTACCGGGCCACGGATGTCGTAACAGACGTTGTCGAGCTTGCTGGATTTTTCGATAGGGGACATGAACCTTTAACCTTTTCGCTATTATTGCAACTTCCTGCCGTGGAAGTGAGCACGGAACAATGTACTCCCACCGCGCTTCGTTTTGAAGGGCGCACAGAAGAAGATTTCGTCCAACCGGGCAATGCCGCGGTGATCGCTTACTCTAACGACGGAGTGATTTTGTGCCTGAATTTATCGTGATAAAGAGGGTTGTTGGGTTGTTTGTGCTAAAAATTTCATATAAAGATGAATATTATTCTGGAATAAATAAAAAGACGATTCTGGCTGATGCATTAGTCCCCCTGAGTGACCATTCGTAAAACCTGAATGCTGAGATACCGATTGCCATATTAGCAAAGCCAGGTTAAAAGTTACTCATGTGAAATTAATGTTAAGGGTTATTAATGAATGGCCTGAATCTAAATTAAACTTTATTTATTATTAACGACGAAAATGCAACTTTCGTTAATTTTAATAAAAAGAGTGTAGTTGCTTATCATTGGCGGTAAATCCTTAATATTGCAATAAGACTTATAAATATAGTGGATTTGGGTTAAGATGTGTTTCGGGAATGCAGCATAGCGATAGGCCTGTTACGTATATCGGATACTGCTTTCCTGTATTAATCGATTGTTATTGTTAAAATTATCTCTGGCTGATTGGGTAAGTCACATCTTGCTACGTTGCCAACGCTGCGATATAGATGGCAGAAAACATGTCTTACTCTTTATGGTATTAACATCGACCTGCAAACAACGAAATATCCTGGACGCAAGAGAATAAAAATAACGTCATGAAACGTGATTTCTGACTGGTGATATACCGCAGTACAATAACTATCTGTCAGGCAGTCTGCCGGGCCGGGATGCGAGGGAAACTCTTCAGAAGGAATTGCTTAACTGTTACACACAGCTTCAACCCGGGCAGCTCCGCACGAGCAACCTGAAAGTGAAAAGATATGATAAATGCAAATCGTCCGATAATGAATCTCGACCTCGATCTGCTGAGAACGTTTGTTGCGGTCGCCGATCTCAACACTTTTGCAGCAGCTGCTGCCGCCGTTTGCCGTACCCAGTCCGCCGTGAGTCAGCAAATGCAGCGGCTGGAACAACTGGTTGGTAAAGAGCTTTTTGCGCGTCATGGACGTAATAAGCTTTTAACAGAACATGGTATTCAGCTTCTGGGTTATGCCAGAAAGATACTGCGCTTTAATGATGAAGCCTGTATGTCATTAATGTTTAGCAACCTTCAGGGAGTGTTAACATTAGGGGCGTCAGATGAATCAGCAGATACCATTTTACCCTTCCTTCTCAACCGAATTAGCTCGGTTTATCCGAAGCTTGCCCTGGACGTTAGCGTTAAACGCAATGCTTTCATGGTTGAGATGCTGAAAGAAAACGAGGTTGACCTGGTGGTCACCACGCATCGACCTGGCCAGTTTGACAGCCTGACGCTGCGTACTTCTCCAACGCACTGGTACTGTGCCGCGGAGTATGTATTGCAGAAAGGTGAGCCGATACCCCTGGTCCTGCTGGACGATCCGAGTCCGTTCCGCGATATGGTGCTGGCTGCGCTCAACGAAGCCGGTATTCCATGGCGCCTGGCGTACGTGGCGTCAACCTTGCCCGCAGTGCGAGCGGCGGTGAAGGCCGGGCTTGGCGTAACGGCCCGTCCGGTGGAGATGATGAGCCCCGATCTGCGTGTGCTGGGTCAATCCGAGGGACTCCCGTCGTTGCCGGATACGGAGTACCTGCTGTGCCATAACGCCGCCAGCAACAACGAGCTGGCAAAAGTGGTGTTCGAGGCAATGGAAAACTACCACAATCCATGGCAGTACGCGCCTGTTACTCCCGAAGGAGGGGACGACTCCCTGATCGTGGAAGGGGATTTTGAGTGATCATTCCCTCAAAATTCTCGTAACAAAATGTAAGTGCAAAAAAGAGCCACTCGCATGATTTTTTCCTGCGAGTGGTTTTTTTTGCTATTCATAACCGTGAATGGAGCAGGGATAAAGCAAATACCGCTTATTTATCAATGCAGAAAATGTTTTTGGTTAATATGTAAACAATACCTGTTCTAACTTACCTCATACCCCGCCGATGTTAAAAAAACAGGAAATATGTTGCTGTTTTTTTGATTGAATTAACAAAAGCGTGTCTCAGATCAAGAAAATACTCCCATTTGGGGGGAGGAATCGTTGGCAAATCCTGTCAAAATAGGAGGGTTATTTTTTTTACTTCCAAAACGGACACGATTCAACAAGATGCATTTGACGGAAAGTCATGTACCCACCAGGGTTAAAGGGCACCAAATGTTAATGAGAATCGCACGTTGTAATTTAATGTGAAGAAACCTTTGTTAAAGTTGACAAAAGGTTATAGAAAGGAGTAAAAAACCCCATCATTTTGCTGTCTATGTCTCATTTCTGACAGTTAGTGTAAGGTTATTTTGTTCCTCCCCATGAATCGATGTGATGCCCATCTGCCAGCAAGAGCAGTGTCGTCGGTATCACTTTTGATGAGTAAGCAATGAGTATGTCAACATCCACAGAAGTCATCGCTCATCACTGGGCATTCGCAATCTTTCTTATTGTAGCCATTGGCCTGTGCTGCCTGATGTTAGTCGGCGGCTGGTTCCTGGGCGGTCGCGCCCGCGCAAGGCACAAAAACACACCTTTCGAATCAGGTATTGATTCAGTAGGTACCGCTCGCTTACGCCTGTCTGCCAAGTTCTACCTGGTAGCCATGTTCTTCGTCATTTTTGACGTGGAAGCGCTTTACCTCTTCGCGTGGTCTACCTCCATTCGCGAAAGTGGTTGGGTGGGCTTTGTCGAGGCCGCAATTTTCATTTTAGTGTTACTGGCCGGTCTGGTTTATCTGGTGCGTATTGGCGCGCTGGACTGGACACCTGTGCGTTCACGCCGTGAACACATCAACCCGGAAAACAGTATCTCTAATCGTCAGCAGTAACAGCGAGGCAATAAGATGGATTATACGCTCACCCGCATAGATCCTAACGGTGAGAATGACCGTTACCCCCTGCAAAAACAGGAGATCGTAACCGACCCCCTGGAGCAAGAAGTCAACAAAAGCGTGTACATGGGCAAGCTCGAACATGCCATGCACGACATGGTCAACTGGGGTCGTAAGAACTCCATCTGGCCATACAACTTTGGCCTTTCTTGCTGCTACGTTGAAATGGTGACGTCATTCACTGCGGTGCATGACGTTGCGCGTTTTGGGGCCGAGGTACTGCGTGCTTCTCCACGTCAGGCTGACCTGATGGTGGTGGCCGGGACCTGCTTTACCAAGATGGCACCGGTTATTCAGCGTCTTTATGACCAGATGCTGGAGCCAAAATGGGTTATCTCCATGGGCGCATGTGCAAACTCCGGCGGTATGTACGACATTTATTCCGTTGTGCAGGGCGTTGATAAGTTCATTCCGGTGGATGTGTACATCCCGGGCTGCCCGCCGCGTCCAGAGGCCTATATGCAGGCGCTGATGCTGCTCCAGGAGTCAATTGGTAAAGAACGCCGCCCGCTTTCATGGGTTGTTGGCGATCAGGGTGTCTATCGCGCGAACATGCAGTCTGAGCGCGAGCGTAAACGTGGTGAACGTATTGCCGTCACCAACCTGCGTACGCCTGACGAAATTTAATTTGCGCCTGTGGGCCTGGAGAACACCTTCGCATATCACTACTCAAATAGCGCGAAGCCAGGCTTAACAGTCACCACGGACCATTTGCAATGGTGAACAATATGACCGACTTAACCGCGCAAGAAGCCGCCTGGCAGACCCGGGATCATCTCGATGACCCCGTCATTGGCGAACTGCGCAACCGTTTTGGGCCGGATGCCTTTACTGTTCAGGCCACCCGCACCGGGGTACCCGTTGTTTGGGTGAAGCGTGAGCAATTACTGGAAGTTGTCGATTTCCTCAAGAAATTGCCAAAACCTTACGTCATGCTGTTTGACTTACACGGCATGGACGAACGTCTGAGAACGCACCGCCAGGGTCTCCCTGCTGCGGATTTTTCCGTTTTCTACCACCTGATCTCAATAGACCGCAACACGGATATCATGCTCAAGGTGGCATTGTCTGAAAACGACATGCATCTGCCGACGATCACCAAACTTTTCCCGAACGCCAACTGGTACGAGCGTGAAACCTGGGAAATGTTCGGCATGACCTTCGACGGTCACCCGCATCTGACGCGCATCATGATGCCGCAGACCTGGACCGGCCACCCGCTGCGTAAAGACTACCCGGCACGCGCCACCGAATTCGACCCGTTTGAGCTGACCAAAGCCAAGCAGGATCTGGAGATGGAAGCGCTGACCTTCAAGCCGGAAGACTGGGGCATGAAGCGCGGCACCGAAAACGAGGACTTCATGTTCCTCAACCTCGGTCCAAACCACCCGTCTGCGCACGGTGCATTCCGTATTATTCTTCAGCTTGACGGCGAAGAGATTGTCGACTGCGTGCCTGACATCGGCTATCACCACCGTGGTGCCGAGAAGATGGGCGAGCGTCAGTCCTGGCACAGCTACATTCCGTACACCGACCGTATCGAATACCTCGGCGGCTGCGTGAACGAAATGCCATACGTGCTGGCCGTTGAGAAGCTGGCAGGCATCACCGTCCCGGATCGCGTTAACGTGATTCGCGTGATGCTGTCTGAACTGTTCCGTATTAACAGCCACCTGCTGTACATCTCCACGTTCATTCAGGACGTCGGCGCGATGACGCCGGTCTTCTTCGCCTTTACCGATCGTCAGAAAATCTACGATCTGGTGGAAGCGATTACCGGTTTCCGTATGCACCCGGCCTGGTTCCGCATCGGCGGTGTGGCGCACGATCTGCCGCGCGGCTGGGACCGCCTGCTGCGTGAATTCCTCGACTGGATGCCGAAACGTCTGGCGTCTTACGAGAAAGCCGCGCTGCGTAACTCCATCCTGAAAGGCCGTTCTCAGGGCGTTGCTGCCTACGGCGCGAAAGAAGCGCTGGAGTGGGGAACCACAGGTGCAGGTCTGCGTGCGACGGGTATTGATTTCGACGTGCGTAAAGCCCGTCCTTACTCTGGTTACGAGAACTTCGACTTTGAAGTCCCGGTTGGCGGCGGCGTATCCGACTGCTATACCCGCGTGATGCTGAAAGTGGAAGAGCTGCGCCAGAGCCTGCGCATCCTTGAGCAGTGCCTCAACAACATGCCGGAAGGCCCGTTCAAGGCGGATCACCCGCTGACGACGCCGCCACCGAAAGAGCGCACGCTGCAACATATCGAAACCCTGATCACCCACTTCCTGCAAGTTTCCTGGGGCCCGGTCATGCCGGCACAGGAATCCTTCCAGATGATTGAAGCGACCAAGGGTATCAACAGCTACTACCTCACCAGCGACGGCAGCACCATGAGCTACCGCACCCGCGTGCGTACGCCAAGCTTCGCGCACTTGCAGCAGATCCCGGCCGCCATTCGCGGCAGTCTGGTCTCCGACCTGATTGTGTATCTGGGTAGTATCGATTTTGTTATGTCAGATGTGGACCGCTAATTATGCACGAGAATCAACAACCACAAACCGAGGCTTTTGAGCTGAGTGAAGCAGAGCGTGCCGCCATTGAGCACGAGATGCACCACTACGAAGACCCGCGTGCGGCGTCCATTGAAGCGCTGAAAATCGTACAGAAACAGCGTGGTTGGGTGCCGGATGGGGCGATCTACGAGATCGCAAAAGTGCTGGGCATTCCGGCAAGTGACGTAGAAGGCGTAGCCACGTTCTACAGCCAGATCTTCCGTCAGCCGGTAGGCCGCCATGTGATCCGCTACTGTGACAGCGTGGTCTGCCACATCACCGGTTATCAGGGCATTCAGGCTGCGATTGAGAAGAAACTCAATATCAAGCCGGGCCAGACCACCTTCGACGGACGCTTTACTCTGCTGCCAACCTGCTGCCTGGGTAACTGCGACAAGGGGCCGACCATGATGATTGATGAGGACACTCACAGCCATCTGACGCCGGAAGCGATTCCTGACCTGCTGGAGCAGTACAAATGAAAACTGTAATTCGTACTGCTGAGACGCATCCGCTGACCTGGCGTCTGCGTGATGACAAACAGCCGGTCTGGCTCGACGAATATCAGAGCAAAAACGGCTATGCCGGCGCGCGTAAAGCCCTTGGCGGCATGGCGCCGGACGACATCGTTAACGCGGTGAAAGAGTCTGGCCTGAAAGGCCGCGGCGGCGCGGGCTTCTCCACCGGTCTGAAGTGGAGCCTGATGCCGAAAGATGAATCCATGAACATCCGTTACCTGCTGTGTAACGCCGATGAAATGGAGCCGGGTACCTATAAAGACCGCCTGCTGATGGAACAGCTGCCGCACCTGCTGGTTGAAGGCATGCTGATCTCCGCGTTCGCGCTGAAAGCGTACCGTGGCTATATCTTCCTGCGCGGTGAATACATCGAAGCGGCTGAAAACCTGCGTCGCGCGATTGCCGAAGCCACTGAAGCCGGTCTGCTGGGTAAAAACATCCTGGGCACCGGGTTTGACTTCGAGCTGTTCGTGCACACCGGTGCCGGACGTTATATCTGCGGTGAAGAAACCGCGCTGATTAACTCCCTGGAAGGCCGCCGCGCGAACCCGCGCTCCAAGCCACCGTTCCCGGCAAGCTCCGGCGTGTGGGGTAAACCGACCTGCGTCAACAACGTCGAAACCCTGTGCAACGTCCCGGCGATCCTCGCGAACGGCGTGGAGTGGTATCAGGGCATCTCCTCAAGCAAAGATGCCGGTACCAAGCTGATGGGCTTCTCCGGTCGCGTGAAGAACCCTGGCGTCTGGGAGCTGCCGTTCGGCACCACCGCACGCGAAATTCTTGAAGACTACGCCGGCGGCATGCGCGATGGCCTGAAATTCAAAGCCTGGCAGCCGGGTGGGGCAGGGACGGACTTCCTGACCGAAGCCCACCTTGACCTGCCAATGGAGTTCGAAAGCATTGGTAAAGCAGGCAGCCGTCTGGGTACCGCGCTGGCGATGGCCGTCGACCATGAGATCGGCATGGTATCCCTGGTGCGTAACCTGGAAGAGTTCTTCGCCCGCGAGTCCTGCGGCTGGTGTACACCGTGCCGTGATGGTCTGCCGTGGAGCGTGAAGATCCTGCGTGCTATCGAACGTGGCGAAGGCCAGCCTGGCGATATCGAGACACTTGAGCAACTGTGTCGATTCTTAGGGCCGGGTAAAACCTTCTGTGCCCACGCACCGGGCGCCGTCGAGCCGCTGCAAAGCGCGATTAAATATTTCCGCGACGAATTCGAAGCAGGCATCAAGCAGCCGTTCAGCAATACCCATTCGATCAATGGTATTCAGCCGAACCTGCTGAAAGCGCGCTGGTAAAAACAGAATTTTGATTAACGCTCGGTTTCGGCCGAGCCAACTGGAAGCATGCTAATGGCTACGATTCATGTAGACGGCAAAGAATACGAAGTCAACGGGGCGGACAACCTGCTGGAAGCTTGTCTGTCTCTTGGCCTCGATATTCCGTACTTTTGCTGGCATCCGGCGCTGGGCAGCGTCGGTGCTTGCCGCCAGTGTGCGGTGAAGCAATATCAAAACGCGGAAGACACGCGTGGTCGCCTGGTGATGTCCTGTATGACGCCAGCCGCCGAAGGCACCTTTATTTCGATTGATGACGAAGAAGCCAAACAGTTCCGTGAAAGCGTGGTGGAGTGGTTGATGACCAACCACCCGCACGACTGTCCGGTGTGTGAGGAGGGCGGTAACTGCCACCTTCAGGATATGACCGTCATGACCGGTCACAGCTTCCGTCGCTATCGCTTTACCAAGCGTACCCACCGTAACCAGGATCTGGGGCCGTTCATCTCTCACGAAATGAACCGCTGCATCGCCTGCTACCGCTGCGTGCGTTATTACAAAGATTATGCAGACGGACAGGATCTGGGCGTATATGGCGCGCATGACAACGTCTACTTCGGTCGTCCGGAAGACGGTACGCTGGAAAGCGAATTCTCCGGTAACCTGGTAGAAATCTGTCCGACCGGCGTATTCACGGATAAAACCCACTCTGAACGTTACAACCGTAAATGGGACATGCAGTTTGCGCCAAGCATATGCCAGCAGTGCTCCCTTGGCTGTAACACCAGCCCGGGTGAACGTTACGGCGAACTGCGTCGTATCGAAAACCGTTACAACGGTACCGTTAACCACTACTTCCTCTGCGACCGCGGTCGTTTCGGCTATGGCTATGTGAACCTGAAAGACCGTCCGCGTCAGCCGGTACAGCGCCGTGGCGATGACGTCATTACCCTCAACGCCGAGCAGGCGATGCAGGGCGCGGCGGATATTCTGCGTCAGTCGAAGAAAGTGATCGGCATCGGTTCCCCGCGCGCCAGCATCGAAAGCAACTTCGCGCTGCGCGAGCTGGTTGGGGCGGAAAACTTCTACACCGGTATCGCCCAGGGCGAGCAGGAACGTCTCCAGCTGGTGCTGAAAGTGCTGCGTGAAGGCGGCATTCATACGCCTGCGCTGCGCGAAATCGAATCCTATGATGCGGTTCTGGTGCTCGGTGAAGACCTGACGCAGACTGGCGCACGCGCGGCTCTGGCGGTTCGTCAGGCGGTGAAAGGCAAAGCACGTGAAATGGCAGCGGCGCAGAAAGTGGCTGACTGGCAGATTGCGGCCATTCTCAACATCGGTCAGCGCGCGAAGCATCCTCTGTTTGTGACTAACGTCGACAACACTCGTCTGGACGATATCGCCGCGTGGACCTACTGCGCGCCGGTTGAAGATCAGGCGCGCCTCGGCTTTGCCATTGCCCACGCGCTGGACAGCAACTCGCCGGCCGTTGAACTGGATCGCGACCTGCAAAACAAGGTCGACGTGATTGTTCAGGCACTGGCGGGGGCGAAGAAACCTCTGATTATTTCCGGTACCAACGCCGGTAGCGCTGAAATCATTCAGGCCGCAGCGAACGTTGCCAAAGCCCTGAAGGGCCGTGGCGCTGACGTCGGTGTGACCATGATTGCCCGTGCGGTGAACAGCATCGGTCTGGGTATGATTGGCGGCGGCTCGCTGGAAGACGCGTTAAGCGAACTGGAATCCGGTGCCGCTGACGCCGTTGTGGTGCTGGAAAACGACCTGCATCGCCATGCTTCTGCCGCTCGCGTTGACGCCGCGCTCTCCAGAGCGCCGCTGGTGATGGTTATCGACCATCAGCGCACCGCGATCATGGATAAAGCGCACCTGGTTCTCTCTGCGGCAAGCTTCGCAGAAAGCGACGGGACGGTGATCAACAACGAAGGCCGCGCCCAGCGTTTCTTCCAGGTTTATGACCCGGCCTACTACGACAGCAACACTGTGATGCTGGAAAGCTGGCGCTGGCTGCACTCTCTGCACAGCACCGTGCAGAGCCGTGAAGTGGACTGGACGCAGCTCGACCACGTTATCGACGCGGTTGTTGAGAAACTGCCTCAGCTGGCGGGTATTAAAGACGCCGCGCCTGACGCAAGCTTCCGCATTCGCGGCCAGAAACTGGCGCGTGAGCCGCACCGCTACAGCGGTCGTACCGCGATGCGCGCCAACATCAGCGTGCACGAACCGCGTCAGCCGCAGGACAAAGACACCATGTTTGCCTTCTCGATGGAAGGGAACAACCAGCCGTCTGCGCCGCGTTCGCAAATCCCGTTTGCATGGGCACCGGGCTGGAACTCCCCGCAGGCATGGAACAAGTTCCAGGCTGAAGTGGGCGGTCACCTGCGCCACGGCGATCCGGGCGTGCGTCTGATTGAAGCCTCCGAAACCGGTCTGGACTTCTTCACCACCGTTCCGGCGAGCTTCCAGGCGCAGGAAGGTCACTGGCGTATTGCACCGTACTACCATCTGTTCGGTAGCGACGAAATGTCCCAGCGTTCTCCGGTATTCCAGCAGCGTATGCCGCAGCCGTACATCAAGCTCAACCCGGCGGATGCCGCGAAGCTTGGCGTTAACGCGGGTGCGAACATTGCCTTTAGCTACGACGGCCAGACAATCAGCCTGCCGCTGATTATTTCTGAACGCCTGTCAGCAGGGCAGGTGGGTCTGCCGATGGGTATGCCTGGCATCGCGCCGGTCCTGGCGGGTGCGCATCTTGATAACCTTCAGGAGGCAAAAGCATGAGTTGGTTAACGCCGGATCTTATCGACATCCTGCTGAGCATTCTGAAAGCGGTTGTGATTCTGCTGGTGGTCGTCACCTGCGGCGCGTTCATGAGCTTTGGTGAACGTCGTTTGCTCGGTCTGTTCCAGAACCGTTACGGACCGAACCGCGTGGGCTGGGGTGGTTCACTCCAGCTGGTCGCGGACATGATCAAGATGTTCTTTAAAGAGGACTGGGTTCCGCGCTTCTCGGACCGCGTGATCTTTACGCTGGCGCCGATGATTGCCTTCACCTCGCTGCTGCTGGCGTTTGCTATCGTTCCGGTCAGCCCGACCTGGGTGGTGGCTGACCTGAACATCGGCATTCTGTTCTTCCTGATGATGGCAGGCCTCGCGGTTTACGCGGTGCTGTTCGCAGGCTGGTCCAGTAACAACAAATACTCGCTGCTGGGTGCGATGCGTGCTTCCGCGCAGACGCTGAGCTACGAAGTGTTCCTGGGTCTCTCCCTGATGGGCGTGGTGGCGCAGGCCGGTTCATTTAACATGACCGACATCGTCAACAACCAGGCCGACATCTGGAACGTTATCCCGCAGTTCTTTGGGTTTATTACCTTTGCCATCGCGGGCGTGGCGGTGTGTCACCGTCACCCGTTTGACCAGCCAGAAGCCGAACAGGAACTGGCCGACGGTTACCACATTGAATATTCCGGTATGAAGTTCGGTCTGTTCTTCGTGGGCGAGTACATCGGTATCGTCACCATTTCCGCGTTGATGGTAACGCTGTTCTTTGGTGGCTGGCATGGCCCGTTCTTACCGCCGTTCATCTGGTTCGCGCTGAAAACCGCGTTCTTCATGATGATGTTCATTTTGATTCGCGCAGCGTTACCGCGTCCGCGTTATGACCAGGTAATGTCCTTCGGCTGGAAAGTGTGCCTGCCGCTGACGCTCGTCAACTTGTTGGTAACGGCGGCTGTCATTCTCTGGCAGCAGCCATAAGGGGCTTTGAGATCATGACCTTAAAAGAATTATTGGTAGGTTTCGGCACCCAGGTACGCAGTATCTGGATGATCGGCCTGCATGCGTTTGCCAAACGCGAAACCCGGATGTACCCGGAAGAGCCGGTATATCTGCCGCCGCGCTACCGTGGACGTATCGTGCTGACGCGCGACCCGGACGGTTCCGAGCGTTGCGTTGCCTGTAACCTGTGTGCGGTAGCGTGTCCGGTGGGCTGTATCTCTCTGCAAAAAGCAGAGACGGTAGACGGCCGCTGGTACCCTGAGTTCTTCCGCATCAACTTCTCACGCTGCATTTTCTGCGGTCTGTGTGAAGAAGCGTGCCCAACCACGGCGATTCAGCTGACTCCAGACTTCGAGCTGGGTGAGTACAAGCGTCAGGATCTGGTGTACGAGAAAGAGGATCTGCTGATTTCCGGTCCGGGCAAATACCCGGAATATAACTTCTACCGGATGGCGGGTATGGCAATCGACGGCAAAGATAAAGGCGAAGCAGAGAACGAAGCTAAGCCTATCGACGTCAAGAGCCTGTTACCGTAAGGAGAGGGCAATGGAATTCGCTTTTTATATCTGTGGCCTTATCGCCATCCTGGCTACGCTGCGAGTGATCACGCACACCAATCCGGTGCATGCGCTGCTGTATTTAATCATTTCGCTGCTGGCTATTTCCGGGGTGTTCTTTGCGCTGGGCGCGCACTTCGCTGGTGCGCTGGAAATCATCGTCTACGCCGGGGCCATCATGGTGCTGTTTGTGTTCGTGGTGATGATGCTGAACCTGGGCGGCTCTGAAATTGAGCAGGAACGTCAGTGGTTAAAACCGCAGGTGTGGATTGGTCCGGCAATTTTGTCGGCCATCATGCTGGCGGTGATTGTTTACGCCATTCTGGGCGTCAACGACCAGGGTATCGACGGGACGCCAATCAGCGCGAAAGCCGTGGGGATCACCCTGTTTGGTCCGTACGTTCTGGCGGTTGAGCTGGCCTCAATGCTGCTGCTGGCGGGTCTGGTTGTGGCCTTCCACGTTGGCCGCGAAGAGCGTGTCGGCGAGGTGCTGAGCAACCGCACTGACGACCGCGCGAAAAGAAAAACGGAGGAACGCGCATGATCCCCTTAACACATGGACTGATCCTCGCTGCGATTTTATTCGTTCTGGGCTTAACCGGTCTGGTTATCCGCCGCAATCTGCTGTTTATGCTGATCGGTCTGGAAATCATGATCAACGCTTCCGCGCTGGCCTTTGTGGTCGCCGGTAGCTACTGGGGCCAGACCGATGGTCAGGTGATGTACATTCTCGCCATCAGCCTCGCGGCTGCTGAAGCGAGTATTGGCCTGGCGCTGTTGCTACAGCTCCATCGTCGCCGCCAGAACCTGAACATCGATTCAGTAAGTGAGTTGCGTGGATGAACATGCTTGCCTTAACCATTATTTTTCCGCTGATTGGCTTCGTGCTGCTGGCGTTTTCTCGCGGCCGCTGGTCTGAGAATCTGTCTGCCACCGTGGGCATTGGCTCTATCGGCCTGGCTGCGCTGGTCACAGCGTATGCGGGTATCGACTTCTTTAACAATGGACGTCAGGCCTACAGCGTACCGCTGTGGAACTGGATGTCGGTCGGTAACTTCAACATCGGTTTCAACCTGGTGCTGGATGGTCTGTCTCTGACCATGCTCTCCGTGGTCACCGGCGTCGGCTTCCTGATCCACATGTTCGCCTCCTGGTACATGCGCGGTGAAGAGGGATACTCCCGCTTCTTCGCCTACACCAACCTGTTTATCGCCAGCATGGTGGTTCTGGTGCTGGCCGATAACCTGCTGCTGATGTATCTGGGCTGGGAAGGCGTGGGTCTGTGTTCTTACCTGCTGATCGGTTTCTACTACACCGATCCGAAGAATGGCGCAGCGGCCATGAAAGCGTTCGTCGTGACCCGTGTGGGTGACGTGTTCCTCGCTTTCGCGCTGTTCATTCTCTACAACGAACTGGGCACGCTGAACTTCCGCGAAATGGTGGAACTGGCGCCGGCGCACTTCGAAGCAGGCAACAACATGCTGTGGTGGGCAACGCTGATGCTGCTGGGTGGCGCTGTGGGTAAATCCGCGCAGCTGCCGTTGCAGACATGGCTGGCCGACGCGATGGCGGGTCCAACCCCTGTCTCCGCGTTGATCCACGCCGCGACCATGGTCACCGCCGGTGTCTACCTGATTGCGCGTACCCATGGCCTGTTCCTGATGACCCCGGAAATTCTGCATCTAGTGGGTATTGTCGGTGCGGTTACGCTGGTGCTGGCTGGCTTTGCCGCGCTGGTGCAGACCGACATCAAACGCGTGCTCGCGTACTCCACCATGAGCCAGATTGGCTACATGTTCCTGGCGCTGGGCGTTCAGGCGTGGGACGCGGCCATTTTCCACCTGATGACGCACGCGTTCTTTAAAGCGCTGCTGTTCCTCTCATCCGGTTCGGTGATCCTGGCCTGCCACCACGAGCAGAACATCTTCAAAATGGGCGGACTGCGTAAGTCCATCCCGCTGGTTTATGTCTGCTTCCTGGTAGGCGGCGCGGCGCTGGCGGCACTGCCGCTGATCACCGCGGGCTTCTTCAGTAAGGACGAAATCCTGGCGGGCGCCATGGCGAATGGTCATATCAATCTGATGGTTGCGGGTCTGGTCGGTGCGTTTATGACCTCCCTGTACACCTTCCGTATGATTTTCATCGTCTTCCACGGTAAAGAACAAATTCACGCTCACGCAGGGAAGGGGATTACCCACCACCTGCCGCTGATTGTGCTGCTGGTCCTGTCCACCTTCGTTGGCGCGATGATTGTGCCACCGTTGCAGGGCGTACTGCCGGCGACAACCGAGCTTGAGCACGGTCGCGTTCTGACGCTTGAAATCACCTCCGGCGTAGTGGCTATCGCGGGCATCCTGATTGCCGCATGGCTGTGGCTGGGCAAACGCACGCTGGTGACTGCCGTTGCCAACAGCGCGCCGGGCCGTCTGCTGGGCACCTGGTGGTACAACGCATGGGGCTTCGACTGGCTGTACGACATGATCTTCGTGAAGCCGTTCCTGGGCATTGCGTGGCTGCTGAAGCGCGATCCACTGAACAGCCTGATGAATATCCCGGCGATCCTCTCCCGCTTTGCAGGTAAAGGCCTGCTGTTCAGCGAGAACGGTTATCTGCGCTGGTATGTGGCGTCCATGAGCATCGGTGCGGTTGTCGTACTGGCGCTGCTGATGGTGTTGCGTTGATTTTGAGTTAGCGGGGATTGTCGGGTGGCGCTAGCGCTTACCCGACCTACGGACCGTAGGCCCGGTAAGCGAAGCGCCACCGGGCAAAAGGCCCCGCACTCAAACGTGAATTTTGTCGAATTCGTTGAAAATCGGTCCCTGAGGGACTTTAACAAGGAATAAAAATCGCCATGTTACTACCCTGGCTAATATTAATTCCCTTCATCGGCGGCTTCCTGTGCTGGCAGACTGAACGCTTTGGCGTGAAGATGCCGCGCTGGATCGCGCTGATCACCATGGGATTGACGCTCGCGCTTGGTCTGCAACTCTGGTTGCAGGGTGGCTACTCACTGACCCAGTCCGCGGGCCTTCCGCAGTGGCAGTCTGAGTTCATTCTGCCGTGGATCCCACGTTTCGGTATTACGATCCACCTCGCGATTGACGGTCTGTCGCTGCTGATGGTGGTGCTGACCGGTCTGCTCGGCGTTCTGGCGGTACTCTGCTCCTGGCGAGAAATCGAAAAATACCAGGGCTTCTTCCACCTGAACCTGATGTGGATCCTGGGCGGCGTGATCGGCGTGTTCCTGGCCATCGACATGTTCCTGTTCTTCTTCTTCTGGGAGATGATGCTGGTGCCGATGTACTTCCTGATCGCGCTGTGGGGCCACAAGGCATCCGACGGTAAAACGCGTATCACGGCGGCCACCAAGTTCTTCATCTACACCCAGGCGAGTGGTCTGGTGATGTTGATTGCCATCCTGGCGCTGGTATTTGTGCATTACAATGCGACCGGCGTGTGGACCTTCAACTACGAAGACCTGCTGAAGACCCCGATGTCTCACGGTGTGGAATACCTGCTGATGCTCGGCTTCTTCATCGCCTTCGCGGTGAAAATGCCGGTCGTACCGCTGCACGGCTGGCTGCCGGACGCGCACTCTCAGGCGCCAACGGCGGGTTCCGTTGACCTGGCGGGTATCTTGCTGAAAACGGCGGCCTACGGTCTGCTGCGTTTCTCCCTGCCGCTGTTCCCGAACGCCTCCGCAGAGTTCGCGCCGATTGCCATGTGGCTGGGCGTGATCGGTATCTTCTACGGTGCATGGATGGCCTTCACGCAGTACGACATCAAACGTCTGATTGCTTACACCTCCGTTTCCCACATGGGCTTCGTGCTGATTGCCATCTACACCGGCAGCCAGCTGGCGTACCAGGGGGCGGTGATCCAGATGATTGCGCACGGCCTGTCCGCTGCCGGTCTCTTCATCCTGTGTGGTCAGCTGTACGAACGTCTGCATACCCGCGACATGCGTATGATGGGCGGCCTGTGGGGCAAAATGAAATGGCTGCCGGCGCTCTCCATGTTCTTCGCGGTGGCGACTCTGGGTATGCCGGGTACCGGTAACTTCGTCGGCGAGTTTATGATCCTGTTCGGCAGCTTCAACGTGGTACCGACGATCACCGTCATCTCCACCTTTGGTCTGGTGTTTGCCTCCGTGTACTCGCTGGCGATGCTGCACCGCGCTTACTTCGGTAAAGCGAAGAGTGAAATTGCTGCACAAGAACTGCCGGGGATGTCGCTGCGTGAGCTGTTCATCATCCTGCTGCTGGTCGTACTGCTGGTGCTGTTGGGCTTCTATCCGCAGCCGATTCTGGATACCTCGCACTCCGCGATGGGTAACATCCAGCAGTGGTTTGTTAATTCTGCTTCTACTACAAGGCCGTAATTCGCCATGACAATAACTCCACAACAACTGATCGCGCTGCTACCGCTGCTGATCGTCGGATTGACGGTGGTGGTTGTGATGCTCTCCATTGCGTGGCGACGCAATCACTTCCTGAATGCGACCCTGTCCGTTCTGGGTCTGAACGCTGCGTTAGTTTCCCTCTGGTTTGTTGGCCAGGCGGGAGCGATGGACGTCACGCCGCTGATGCGCGTTGACGGTTACGCCATGCTCTACACCGGTCTGGTGCTGCTGGCGAGCCTGGCAACCTGTACCTTTGCGTACCCGTGGCTCGAAGGGTACAACGACAACAAAGAAGAGTTTTACCTGCTGGTACTGATTGCCGCACTGGGCGGTATTCTGCTGGCGAACGCGAACCACCTGGCCGCGCTGTTCCTCGGTATTGAGCTGATCTCACTCCCGCTGTTCGGCCTGATTGGTTACGCTTTCCGCCAGAAGCGCTCTCTGGAAGCGGCAATCAAGTACACGATCCTGTCTGCTGCCGCGTCGTCGTTCCTGCTGTTTGGTATCGCGCTGCTGTACGCACAGACGGGTAATCTCTCCTTCATGGCGCTCGGTAAGAGCCTTGGCGACGGCATGATGCATGAGCCGCTGCTGCTGGCGGGTCTGGGCATGATGATTGTTGGCCTTGGCTTTAAACTCTCACTGGTTCCGTTCCACCTGTGGACGCCAGACGTATACCAGGGTGCCCCTGCACCGGTCTCGACCTTCCTGGCGACGGCGAGCAAAATCGCTATCTTCGGTGTGGTCATGCGTCTGTTCCTGTACGCCCCGGTGGGCGACAGCGAAGCGGTCCGCGTGGTGCTGGGCATTATCGCGTTCGTGTCCATCATCTTCGGTAACCTGATGGCGCTGAGCCAGACCAACATCAAGCGTCTGCTGGGCTACTCCTCTATCTCCCATCTGGGTTACCTGCTGGTGGCGCTGATTGCGCTGCAAAGCGGTGAGATGTCGATGGAAACTGTGGGCGTCTATCTGGCCGGTTACCTGTTTAGCAGCCTCGGCGCGTTCGGCGTGGTGAGCCTGATGTCCAGCCCGTACCGTGGCCCGGATGCGGATTCCCTGTTCTCCTACCGTGGTCTGTTCTGGCACCGTCCGATTCTGTCTGCGGTAATGACCGTGATGATGCTCTCTCTGGCGGGTATCCCGATGACGCTGGGCTTTATCGGTAAGTTCTACGTGCTGGCCGTCGGTGTGCAGGCGGGTCTGTGGTGGCTGACGGCGGGTGTCGTTATCGGCTCCGCGATTGGTCTCTACTACTACCTGCGCGTTGCCGTGAGCCTGTACCTGAGCGCGCCTCAGCAGCTCAACCGCGATGCGCCGTCCAACTGGCAGTATAGCGCCGGCGGTATCGTGGTGCTGATCTCCGCGCTGCTGGTGCTGATCTTCGGTATCTATCCGCAGCCGCTGATTGATATCGTGCAGCGCGCGATGCCGCTGATGTAAAAACAAAAAACCCGCCTCGGCGGGTTTTTTATTGTTTTCTCCCTCTCCCCGTGGGAGAGGGCCGGGGTGAGGGCACCAGCCCGCACAGAGTAAAACATGCCCAGCGGCGCTACGCTTGCAGGGCCTACGGGTTTTGTAGGTCGGGTAAGCGTAGCGCCACCCGACTAAGCCAGCTGCTTGCGGCTAATCAACGGCCCTTCAATCTTCTTCATCGAGCGGTCCAGCACCTCTTCAATTACCGACGACAGCTCGTTCAGCTCAAACTTCGCCACATAGCCGTCCGCCTTCACTTTGCGAATATGATCTTCGTTCGCGTTGCCGGAAAGAGACGAGTGGATCACCACCGGAATATCTTTCAGTACCGGGTCGGATTTGATTTTTCGCGTCAGCGTAAATCCGTCCATCTCCGGCATTTCGAGGTCGGTTAATACCAGGGCAATCTTATCGGTAACGGGAACGCCCTCGGCCTGTGCCTGCGCGGCCAGCTGAGTGATTTTCTCCCATGCGTCTTTGCCGGTGATATGCAGCTGGGCCGGGATCTCCATCGCCTGCAATCCCTTCTCCAGCATTGAGCGCGCTACTTTTGAATCTTCTGCAACAATCGCGACAGAGCCAGGCTTGATGTTGAATTTGGTGGTTTCCAGATGGGTGGCGTGCAGATCGTGGTTCGCCGGGGTGATGTCGTACAGGATCTGCTCCACGTCCAGCACCATCGCCAGATCGTTGGTATCGGTCTTCTCGTCCAGACAGGCAATGCTGGTGATGTAGCGACCGCTGACGGCGGTTTCCGCGGCGTGCACCTGCTTCCAGTCCAGACGCATGATGTTTTCCACCGATTCTACGGCAAACGCCTGCACGCTGCGGGCATATTCGGTGATCAGCAGGATGTTCAGCCCGGTGGCTGGTTTGCAGCCGGCGACGGCGGCCAGATCGATCACCGGGATCACCTGGTCACGAATGTTCACCATCCCCATCAGCGGAGACTTCATTCCCGCCGGTTTGGTGAAGGTCGGCATCGGCACAATTTCGCGCAATTTGAATACGTTGATGCCGAACAGCTCGGATTTATTTTCGTTCAGAGAGGTGCCAAGACGGAACAGCAACAGTTCAAAACGGTTGGACAGGGTCAGGTTCGCCCTGTCATCAATATCTTTCTGGAAATTATCCATTCTACCCTCAAGAGAAATGCTGGCCTTTTAATCGTTATCGGCACGCTGAGGGAAAAATGAAGGACTAAACGCTGACCTGAGCAAAATCTTCCGCCAGCTCGCATGCCGGAAATACTTCCCGGCACTCTGCCAGCAGGCTTTCAGCGCCGCGGACGTCATAGCGTGAGCTGACGTGAGTAACAATCAGTTTCCGGACGCCAGCCTCACGTGCCAGCTGCGCCGCCTGACGCGTAGAGCTGTGCCCCCGGCTGTTGGCTTTTTCTTCCATCGCCGCTTCCAGCGTCGCCTCATGCACCATCACATCTACACCTCTGGCAAGCCTGAGCGCCGAAGGGCAGGGGGCGGTATCCCCAAAAATAGCCAGTTTTTTGCCCGGCTGCGGTGGGGCGAGGTAATCCTGACCGTTGATGACGCGCCCGTCTTCCAGCGTGACGGTCTCGCCGTGCTTCAGACGCTGGAACAGCGGGCCAGGTTTCACTCCATCGGCCTGCAACGCGGCGGCGTTCAGCGCCCCGGGCTTGTCATGCTCCTCAACGCGATAGCCGTAGCATTCCACCGGATGGTTAAGCGGGTAAGCGCGCACCAGGTAATCTCCGTCATCGAACACCAGACCCTCGCCGATCTCTAACACCTCCAGCGGATAATCGGTCCACGAGCCGCTCAGGCGCAGCGTGGTTTCAACGAATTCCTGAATACCCGCGGGGCCATAAATGGTCAGCGGGTTAGCGTTACCGGCCATCGAACGGCTGCACAGCAGGCCCGGCAGGCCAAACAGATGGTCGCCGTGCAGATGGGTGATAAATATTTTATCCACTTTCCCCGGGTGGTATGAGGTATGCAGCAGCTGATGTTGCGTACCCTCGCCGCAGTCAAACAGCCACAGCCCACCGCGGGTAGGATGCTTAAGATCCAGCAGAATCGCCGTCACGTTTCGTGAGCGGGTTGGCACCCCGGCGGACGTACCCAGAAAAATCAGTTCCATAACGCAATCAGCCCTTTGCCGAATGGGAAGGGGTTTAGTATAACGTGATGAACCCCAGGAAGGAGAAACACATGATCCAGTGGCAAGATCTACACCACAGCGAACTGACCGTTCATTCACTCTACGCCCTGCTCAAGCTGCGCTGCGAAGTTTTTGTGGTTGAACAAACCTGCCCGTATCAGGATATCGACGGCGATGACCTGATCGGCGAGAACCGGCACATCCTCGGCTGGCGCGATAACGAACTGGTGGCGTATGCGAGGATTCTGAAAAGCGAAGAGGATTTTGACCCTGTCGTCATTGGCCGCGTCATTATCAGCGGCCGCGCGCGCGGTGAAAAGCTGGGCTATCAGCTGATGGAAAAAACGCTGGACGCATGCCAGAAACAGTGGCCGGACAAGGCGTTATACCTGGGCGCGCAGGCGCATTTGCAATCATTCTATGGCCATTTTGTTTTTACCCCGGTCACGGACATTTACGACGAAGACGGCATCCCACACATCGGCATGGCACGCGAAGCGAAACAGGCGCAATAGCAATACGTTGTCTATAGTTACCGGACTGGTGTACTAACATGGAGAAAAATATGTCATTTCAATCCTGGGATACCCGAGTCGACGACGACCTGACGCTGCTAAGCGAAACGCTGGAAGAAGTGCTGCGCTCTTCAGGCGATCCTGCCGATCAGAAGTACATTGAGCTCAAAGCCCGCGCCGAGCAGGCGCTGCATGACGTGAAAAACCGCGTCAGTAACGCATCCGACAATTACTACTACCGCGCCAAGCAGGCGGTTTATCGTGCTGACGATTATGTGCATGAAAAACCGTGGCAGGGCATTGGGGTCGGTGCGGCCGTAGGGCTGGTGCTGGGTCTGCTGTTAGCCCGTCGTTAAGCCGGTAAACCACTCCCTACACGTGGGTACTGCTATTTATCGTCAGTACCCCGTATAATATAAGGCTTTAACAGGGAGAGGTTCGCGTGCACTCGATTTTCCTCGCGCTGCAAAGCCTGCGTACTCAGCTTGCGCAAGCATTGCCAGCTACACCCGGTTTACGCCATTTCGATGTCTCTTTCCCGTTAAACGACGCCTTCGATCCGCTGGCCTGGCTCGGTGTGCAGCGATGCTATCCTCAGTTTTACTGGCAACAGCGCAGCGGCGATGAAGAACTTGCCGCGCTCGGAAGCCTCGCCCATTTTGATTCTCTGGCCTCGGCCTCGCGGTTTTTGCACACCCACGACGTAGCCAATGACACCCGTATCTGCGGCCTGAACGCCTTCAACCCGGCGCAGGGCAAGCTGTTTTTACCGCGCCTTCTCTGGCGACGGTCTGGCGGGGTCGCCACGCTGCGTCTGCAACTGTGGAGCGAAACGTCGCTGCGGGAAGATGCCCGTGAGGCGCTGAATTTTGTCGATAACCTGCGCGACGCCGCGCCGATCCGCCCGTTGTCCGTGCAGATTGTGCAGGAAACCCATCATCCGGAAAAACCGGAATGGCTGGCGTTGATTCGTCAGGCGACGGATACCCTTGCTCGCGGCGATTTTGAGAAAGTGGTCCTCGCACGTGCTACAGACGTGCATTGCCAGCAGCCCGTGAACGCCATCGCGCTGATGGCTGCCAGCCGCGCGCTAAACCTCAACTGCTATCATTTTTGTATGGTCTTTGACGCCAGCAACGCGTTCCTCGGCTCGACGCCTGAACGCCTGTGGCGGCGACGCGGCACGCTGCTGCGCACTGAAGCGCTGGCAGGCACCGTCGCCAGCCATTCTGACGATAAGCAGGCCCAGCGTCTGGGCGACTGGCTGATGAATGACGACAAAAATCAGCGGGAAAATATGCTGGTGGTGGAAGATATCTGCCAGCGTCTTCAGCACCATACCCGGACGCTGGAGATCCTGCCTGCGCAGGTGCTGCGTCTGCGCAAGGTGCAGCATTTACGCCGCTGTATCTGGACCGAACTTAAACAGCCTGACGACGAGCAGTGCCTGCATATTCTGCAACCGACGGCGGCGGTGGCCGGGCTGCCGCGACAGGCGGCGCGAGAATTTATTGCGAAAGTGGAGCCGTTTGACCGGGAGTGGTACGCCGGGTCGGCGGGCTATTTATCGCGCGATCAAAGCGAATTCTGTGTGGCATTACGCTCCGCCCGCGTTCACGACGCTGCGCTGCGTCTTTATGCGGGGGCGGGCATCGTCAGCGGCTCCGATCCGGAGCAGGAGTGGCAGGAGATCGAAAACAAGGCCGCCGGGCTGCGTTCCCTTCTCCTAAGGGATTAATACTGATTCGTGCAATCCCGATTCATATCAAAATTCTGACTTTTTCTATTATTTATACTGTGTCGCATTCTTGATACTGGACAATCTCATGTCAGTAAGTTCTTTTAACCGACGCTGGGCGGCGGTGATCCTTGAAGCCCTGACCCGTCATGGTGTCAGGCATGTGTGTATTGCCCCGGGCTCTCGCTCCACGCCGCTCACCCTTGCTGCCGCGGAAAACCGGGCTTTTATTCACCACACCCATTTTGATGAGCGGGGTCTGGGCCATCTGGCGCTCGGGCTGGCGAAAGTCAGCAAAGCGCCCGTGGCGGTGATAGTCACCTCCGGCACGGCGGTGGCGAACCTCTATCCGGCGCTGATAGAAGCGGGATTAACCGGCGAAAAGCTGATTTTACTCACTGCCGACCGTCCCCCGGAACTTATTGACTGCGGTGCTAATCAGGCGATTCGTCAGCCTGGCATTTTTGCCTCGCATCCTTCACAGACGGTCTCGTTGCCGCGCCCCACCCAGGATATTCCCGCCAGCTGGCTGGTCTCAACCCTCGACCACGCCATGAACGCACTGCGCAGCGGCGGGCTGCACATTAACTGCCCGTTTGCCGAGCCGCTGTACGGTGAAATGAACGATACTGGCCTCGTCTGGCAACAGCAGCTGGGAGACTGGTGGAAGAGCGAAAAACCCTGGCTGCGCGAGCAGACGCATCTGGAAAGCGCAAAACAGCGCGACTGGTTCTTCTGGCGCCAGAAGCGCGGCGTGGTGATTGCCGGGCGGATGAGTGCGGCGGAAGGCAAGCTGGCGGCGGAGTGGGCACAAACGCTTGGCTGGCCGCTGATTGGTGACGTGCTTTCCCAGACGGGCCAGCCGCTGCCCTGCGCCGACCTCTGGCTGGGTAACGCGAAAGCGGTTACCGAGCTGGCGCAGGCGCAGATTGTCGTCCAGCTGGGATCGAGCCTGACGGGGAAGCGTCTGCTCCAGTGGCAGGCCACCTGTACCCCAGAAGAGTACTGGCTGGTGGATCCGCTCGAAGGACGCCTTGACCCGGCGCACCATCGCGGCCGCCGCCTGGTGAGCAACATTGACAGCTGGCTGGAATTGCATCCGGCGGAAAAACGCAAACCCTGGGCGGTGGAGATCCCGGCGCTGTCACGTCAGGCGTGGGAACTCACCAAAACGCAGTGCGAGGCGTTCAGTGAAGCCGGGCTTGCGCACCGTATCCGCAAATATCTTCCCGAGCAGGGACAACTTTTTGTCGGTAACAGCCTGGTGGTGCGCCTGATTGACGCCTTTTCGCAGCTGCCGGCGGGTTATCCGGTGTACAGCAACCGGGGCGCGAGCGGCATTGACGGCCTGATCTCCACCGCCGCTGGCGTACAGCGGGCCAGCGCGAAATCCACGCTGGCGATTGTGGGGGATCTCTCAGCCCTCTACGATCTCAACGCGCTGGCGCTCCTGCGTCAGGCGTCGGCCCCGTTCGTGCTGATTGTTGTGAACAATAACGGCGGGCAGATTTTCTCGTTGCTGCCGACGCCGCAAAGCGAGCGTGAGCGCTTCTATCTGATGCCGCAAAACGTGCAGTTCGAACACGCCGCTGCCATGTTCAGCCTGAAGTACCATCGCCCGGAAAACTGGGACGCGCTGGAGACGGCGCTGAACACCGCCTGGCGGCAGCCTGGCGCGACGCTGATTGAGCTGGTGGTAAACGATGCTGACGGCGCGCAGAAGCTGCAACATCTGCTTGCGCAGGTGAGTCACCTGTGATCCTCGCAGGCCTCTCCCAGCCAGGAAAACCAGGCTACCCCTGGCTGGTTTTCCTGCACGGTTTTTCCGGCGACTGTCGCGAGTGGCAGGCTGTTGGGGCGTCGCTGCATGACTACCCCCGGCTCTACCTTGACCTGCCCGGGCACGGTGGTTCAGCAGATACGGGCGTGACGGGGTTTGCAGAGGTAAATGAATTGCTCTCGCATACCCTTATTAGTTACAACATACTAAGATACTGGCTCGTGGGGTACTCCCTCGGCGGCCGCATTGCGATGTTCCATGCCTGCCAGCATCCTGCGGGGTTAGACGGGGTGATTGTGGAAGGTGGACACCCGGGCCTGCAAGACGCCGATGCGCGCCAGGCCCGGCTGATCTCTGACCGCCGCTGGGCGTCACGGTTTTGCAGTGAGCCGCTGGAGGCCGTCTTTGCCGACTGGTATCAACAGCCGGTCTTTGCCTCACTTACGGATGATCAGCGCAGGGCGCTGATCGCGCTGCGCAGCCGGAACAACGGCCCGAGGCTGGCAGAGATGCTGGAGTCCACCTCGCTTGCCGTTCAGCCTGATTTACGTCCCGCGCTCATCGCGCGTGATTTTTCTTTTGACTATCTCTATGGCGAACGTGACGGGAAGTTTGCAGCTATCGCCGCTGAACTTAACGCCACGCGTCATGCTATCCCTCACGCCGGACACAACGCCCACCGGGACAACCCGGACGCGGTTGCCGCGAGTCTGGCTCAGATACTGCGTTATCGAACAAAGGACACGCTATGATCTATCCTGATGAACACATGCTTTACGCGCCGGTTGAATGGCAGGACTGCTCCGAAGGCTACACCGACATTCGTTACCACAAATCCGCCGATGGTATCGCCAAAATCACCATCAACCGTCCACAGGTGCGCAACGCGTTTCGTCCACTGACCGTAAAAGAGATGATCCAGGCGCTGGCGGATGCCCGCTACGATGACACTATCGGCGTCATCATCCTCACCGGGGAAGGGGAGAAAGCCTTCTGCTCCGGCGGCGATCAGAAAGTCCGCGGTGACTACGGCGGATACCAGGATGATGCGGGCACGCACCACCTGAACGTGCTGGATTTCCAGCGCCAGATCCGCACCTGTCCAAAACCGGTGGTCGCGATGGTGGCAGGGTATTCCATCGGCGGCGGTCACGTGCTGCACATGATGTGTGACCTGACGATCGCGGCGGAAAATGCCATTTTCGGTCAGACTGGCCCGAAAGTCGGCTCTTTCGACGGCGGCTGGGGCGCGTCCTATATGGCGCGCATTGTCGGTCAGAAAAAAGCCCGCGAAATCTGGTTCCTGTGCCGTCAGTACAACGCCCAGGAAGCGCTGGATATGGGGCTGGTTAACACCGTGGTGCCGATCGCCGATCTGGAAAAAGAGACCGTGCGCTGGTGTCGCGAAATGCTGCAAAACAGCCCAATGGCGCTGCGCTGCCTGAAAGCGGCCCTCAACGCCGACTGTGACGGTCAGGCGGGCCTTCAGGAGCTGGCAGGTAACGCCACCATGCTGTTCTATATGACCGAAGAGGGTCAGGAAGGGCGCAACGCGTTCAACGAAAAACGCCAGCCGGACTTCAGCAAATACAAACGGAACCCGTAATGCGTTGCGCGCAGGTTTACCGCTGGCAGATACCGATGGACGCGGGCGTGGTGCTGCGTGAACGGCGGTTAAAAACCCGTGACGGCTTTTTCGTGCATCTCCGGCAGGGCGAGCGGGAAGGGTGGGGCGAAATCGCCCCGCTTCCGGGCTTTAGCCTGGAAACGCCGGACGAGGCGCAGGCTGCGCTGATGGCCTGGACGTACGAATGGCGTGAGGGAGCAGTTCCGGCGCTGCCGGACGTTCCTTCCGCCGCGTTCGGCATCAGCTGTGCGCTGGCAGAGCTGGACGGCAGTTTACCGGACGCGGCGAACTATTGCGCCGCGCCGCTCTGTACCGGCGATCCGGATGAACTTTTCGCGCTCCTTTCCGCGATGCCTGGCGAGAAGGTGGCGAAAATAAAGGTTGGCCTGTACGAAGCAGTGCGCGACGGAATGGTGGTTAATCTGTTACTGGAGGCCATTCCCGATCTACACCTGCGCCTGGACGCCAACCGCGCCTGGACGCCGCTCAGGGCGCAACAGTTTGCGAAGTACGTCAACCCGGCGTACCGCAGCCGCATCGCGTTTCTCGAAGAGCCGTGCAAAACGCGCGACGACTCGCGCGCCTTTGCCCGGGAAACCGGCATTGCCATTGCCTGGGATGAGAGCCTGCGCGAAGCCGATTTCGCGTTTGCCGCCGAGCCGGGCGTCAGGGCCGTGGTGATTAAGCCAACGCTGACCGGCAGCCTCGACAAGGTGCGCGAGCAGGTTGCGGCGGCCCATGCCGCAGGGCTGACGGCGGTGATCAGTTCATCCATCGAATCCAGCCTCGGCCTGACGCAGCTGGCGCGCATCGCTGCATGGTTAACGCCGGACACCGTTCCCGGTCTCGATACGCTAAACCTGATGCAGGCCCAGTTGATTCGTCAGTGGCCTGGCAGCACCTTGCCGTGCCTCGACGTCGGGGCGCTGGAGCCACTGCGATGAGTTTTACCGACTGGCCGTGGCGGCACTGGCGCACCCGGAGTGCCAATAAACCCGCGCTGCGTTTAGACGATGTAACGCTCAGCTGGTCTCAGCTGGGCAAGCGTATCGATCGTCTCGCAGCCGGTTTTCAGTCTCAGGGCGTTACGAACGGTGACGGCGTCATGCTGCTCGCCCACAACCACCCGCAGACCCTGCTGGCCTGGCTGGCGCTGCTTCAGTGCGGCGCCCGCATTTTGCCGGTGAACCCTCAGCTTCCCCGTCCGCTGCTGGACGTCCTCCTGCCGCAGATGACCCTGCGCTTTGCGCTGGTGCTTAACGGTGAGTATGACGGTCTGCCCGGTCTGGTATTAAGAGAGGGCGAGGGGCAGGGCTGCGTGACGTGGCGGGCAGAACGGCTGGCCTCAATGACGCTCACCTCTGGCTCCACCGGCTTGCCGAAAGCGGCGGTGCACACCTGTGCCGCCCACCTTGCCAGCGCAAAGGGCGTGCTGGCGCTGATGCCTTACGGCGGTAGCGATGACTGGCTGCTCTCTCTGCCGCTGTTTCACGTCTCCGGTCAGGGGATTTTGTGGCGCTGGTTGCAGGGCGGAGGCCGTCTCACCGTGCGTGAAAAACAGCCGCTGGAGCAGGCGCTACAGGGCTGTACCCACGCCTCGCTGGTGCCAACGCAGCTGTGGCGGCTGCTTAATTCACACCATCCCGTCGCGCTGAAAGCCGTGCTGCTCGGCGGGGCGGAAATCCCCGTTGCGCTGACCGAACAGGCGCGCGAGCAGGGGATCCGTACGTTCTGCGGTTACGGTCTGACCGAGTTCGCCTCCACCGTCTGCGCCAAAGAGGCCGACGGCGCGCCGGACGTGGGCAGCGCGCTGCCGGGCAGAGACGTTCAGGTGGTGAACGGTGAAGTCTGGCTCCGGGCGGAAAGCATGGCGGCGGGCTACTGGCGAGACGGCGCATTATTGCCGCTGGTCAATGAGCAGGGCTGGTTTGCCACCCGCGATCGCGGCGAGTGGCATGACGGACGCCTGACCATTCTGGGCCGAATGGACAATCTCTTTTTCAGCGGCGGAGAAGGGATCCAGCCGGAAGCGCTGGAGCGCGTTATCGCCACGCATCCGCAGGTAAGCCAGGCGTTTGTCGTTCCGCTGGATGATGCCGAGTACGGGCAACGTCCGGTGGCGGTAGTGGAATGCGAGCCGGGCACGGATATCACGCTGCTGCCGGAGTGGGTTCAGGGCAGGCTGGCGCGCTTTGAGCAGCCTGTACACTGGCTGGCGCTGCCGTCAGAACTGAAAAATGGCGGGATTAAAATCTCCCGCCAGGCGTTAAAGCAGTGGGTCAATGCCCTGTTGAGGGGCTAATCAACCGATATCCGGCTGCGGTTTGTGCTGGCGTCGGCGGACCCAGCGCAGCACCGGCGGCACGACAATCACCATAATCGCCATTGCCAGCAGGATCTTCGTCACGCTGCTCTCCCACAGGATCCCCATGTTGCCATTGCTGATGGAGAGGGCGCGGCGCAGGTTCTGCTCCAGCATTTCCCCCAGCACAAACCCTAAAATCAGCGGCGACATCGGGAAGTGCATCTTGCGCAGAATGTAGCCCAGCACGCCGAGCAGCACCATCAACACCAGGTCGAAGGTGGTGCTGTGCACCGCGTACACCCCAACCGCAGAGACGGCGGCGATGGCCGGGACCAGGAACCACAGGGGAATGGTCAGCATGCGGGTGAACAGGCCGATCAGCGGGATGTTCATCACCAGCAACATCACGTTGGCGATCAGCAGGGCGGCAATCAAACCCCAGACGATATCGGGCTGCTCGGTAAACATCGCCGGACCCGGGGTGATGTTATAGAGCGTCAGCGCGCCCATCATTACCGCCGTGGTGCCGGAGCCCGGCACGCCGAGGGTCAGCATCGGGATAAACGAGCCGCAGGCCGAGGCGTTATTCGCCGCCTCCGGCGCTGCCACGCCGCGGATATCGCCTTTGCCGAAGCTGTCGCTGTTACCGCTCAGCTTTTTCTCGGTCATGTAGGTGATAGCGCTGGCGATAGTAGCCCCCGCGCCGGGCAGAATGCCGACGAAGAAACCGATCACCGACGAACGCAGGGTGGCGCCAATACACTGCGCCCCCTCTTTGGCATTAAAGAGCATACGTCCGGTTTTACGCACCAGCGTCTGCCCGCTGCTGGTATGCTCCAGCATCAGTAAGATTTCTGAGACAGAGAACAGACCAATCACCACGACGATAAACTGCACGCCGTCGGAGAGATGAACGCTGTCGAAGGTAAAACGATAAACCCCGGTGTTGGCATCCACGCCGACGGTGGCCAGACTGAGGCCAATCAACGCAGACAAAAACGACTTCAGCGGATTCTGCGCCATCATGCTGCCGAGACAGGCGATGGCGAACACCATCAGGGCAAAATACTCGGCCGGACCAAACGCCAGCGACCACTGGGCCAGCGCCGGGGCGAAGAGGATGATGCCGCCAATGGCGATCATGGAGCCAAAGAACGAGCTGACGGCAGAAATAGAGAGCGCCACGCCGCCGCGCCCCTGCTGCGCCATCGGGTAGCCATCCAGCGCGGTCATAATGGCGGCGGCATCGCCGGGCACGTTAAGCAGAATCGAGGAAATACGCCCCCCGTATTCGCAGCCGATATAAACCGTCGCCAGCAGGATCAGCGCCGATTCCGCAGGCAGGTGTAGCGCAAAGGCCAGCGGCAGTAAAATCGCCACGCCGTTGATAGGGCCAAGGCCCGGCAGCAGGCCGACGATGGTCCCGACGAAACAGCCGATCAGGGCGATCACCAGGTTTTCCGGGGTCATCGCTACCGCGAACCCCTGAGAGAGATAGATCCAGGTATCCATAGCGTGCTCCGTTAGTTAAACCATGCGCCGAGCGGCAGGGTCACGTCCAGCAGGCGGTCGAAGGCGTACCAGAGTAAAATGCCCAGTACGACCCCGGAGATCCCCGCCGCAGGCAGCGAGGCGTTAAACAGTATGCCAATCACCATCGTCAGCAGGGCGGTGGCAATCGGGAAGCCGAGCCACTCAAAGCCCCACGCATACATCAGCAGGACAATTACCATTACCAGCAGACGTTGCAGCGTACGGCGTGGCGGCCACTCCACGGTATCCGGATGGCGCAGCAGCAGCGCCACCGAGCAGAGCAGCATCAGGCCGACTATGCCGACGGGGAAGGGGCGTGGCCCCACGGGTTCATAGCTGTATTCGCTGTGGATCTGCCAGGCGACGAACATGCCGCCAATGCAGAGCAGCAGCCATATCCCGGCAAAAATGCGATCGCTCATAGCGCCTCCGGTTATTTCGCCAGACCAAAGGCTTTCGCCTGTTCGCGGTAGTCATTCACCTGTTTTTTGACATACTCGTCCAGCTGCTTGCCGTTCAGGTTGAACTCAAACAGCCCGCGCAGATCGCGCTGTTTTTTGAACTCCTCGGTTTGCTGAAGTTTTGCGAAGGTATCCACCCACCACTGGTACTCGGCGTCGGTCACTTTTGGCCCGACGAAGAAGCCGCGGATGATCGGCCAGACCAGGTTATAACCCTGCTCTTTAGCGGTTGGGACGTCTGCCAGCTGGCCCGGCAGACGGTTTTCCGAGAAGACCGCCAGCACGCGGATCTTATCCCCGCTCAGGTAGGGCACCATTTCGCTGAGATCGCCCGATACCGCCTGGACGTGATTGCCCATCAGCGCCGTCACCGGCTCGCCGCCGCCTTCAAAGGCCACGTAACGCATCTTGTGCGGATCCACTTTGGCCTGCTGCGCCAGCAGCGCGGCTTTCATCCAGTCCTGGCTGCCGATAGAGGCGCCCGCGCCAATGACCACGCTGTTCGGATCTTTTTCCATGGCGGTCAGCAGATCTTTCAGGGATTTCCACGGGGAGTCCGCGCGCACGGCGATCATGCCGTAATCGGTGCCTACGGTGGCGAGCCAGCGCACGTCATTCACGTCATAACGACCAAATTTCCCCTGCGACAGGTTTAGCAGCGAACCGCCGGAGAAGGCCACCACGGTGCCCGCTTCGGCAGGGCGCTGCGCGACGATGGCGTTATAGGCTACCGCGCCCACGCCGCCGGGCATGTAGGTGACGCGCATCGGTTTTTCAATGGCCTTCGTCTCCAGCAGGCTGACCTGAATCAGCTTACAGGTCAGGTCGAAGCCGCCGCCGGGTTTGGCCGGGGCGATACATTCGGTACGGGATGGCGCGTCCTGCGCCTGGACGACAGAGGCACTCAACAGCAATACGCTTGCAGCAAGGGTAGAAAGTAATTGTTTTTTCATCGTTTATCCTCACGCCGGAGAACCGGGAGTACGGGTACGGGTGTATTTTTTCTGATTATGTGAACCACCTTGTAGCGGTTCCGTTGCGTGATTGTTAAAACAATAACCTTTCATTTCCCTTTCACTGCGACACCAACTTTACAGGATGTGATATGCGTCTCTTACTGGCGGAAGATAATCGTGAGCTGGCTCACTGGCTGGAAAAAGCGCTGGTACAAAACGGATTTGCCGTGGATTGCGTCAACGATGGACGGGCGGCCGATCATCTTTTGCAGGGAGAAAACTATGCCGTCGCGATCCTTGATATCGGTATGCCCGGCTTCGACGGGCTGGAGGTGGTGCATCGCCTGAGAAAGCGCGGGCAGACGCTGCCGGTGCTGTTTCTTACCGCCCGCAGCAACGTGGCAGACAGGGTGAAGGGGCTGAATGCCGGGGCGGATGACTACCTGCCGAAACCGTTCGAGCTGGAGGAGCTTGATGCCCGCCTGCGCGCGCTGCTGCGCCGCAGCGAAGGACGAACCCAGGAGCGCCAGCGGCTGGGAGAGCTGGAGTACGATGATGAAGGCTTTTTTCTGCTTCGCGATGAACCCCTTTCCCTCACGCCGCGCGAACTCTCTTTGCTGAAGGTGCTGATGTACCGCCGGACCCGTCCCGTCTCCCGGCAACAGCTTTTCGACCAGGTATTCAGCCTGAACGACGACGTCAGCCCCGAGAGCATCGATCTCTATATTCACCGCCTGCGTAAGAAGCTGACCGGCAGCGGGGTGCGGATCACCACCCTCCGGGGGCTGGGCTACGTGCTGGAGTGCGGCGATGAAGTGGGTTAAGCCGCAGTCGCTTTACCTGCAACTTTTGCTTTTTCTGGGTTTGCCGCTGCTGCTGTTATGGGGGCTGTCAGCCTTTAACAGCTACGTTAGCGCGTTACAGGCGGCGACGCAGGCCTATGACCGCACGCTGTTATCCTCGGCGCGCACGGTGTCAGAGCGGCTGGTGGTGCACAATGGTAAACTCCAGGTGAACGTGCCCTGGGTCGTGCTCGACAGCTTCGAGCTGAACATGAACGATCGCCTCTATTACAAGGTCGTGGACCCCGACGGGCGGGTGATCTCCGGCTACGACGATCTGCCGAATATGCCTCCCTCCACGTCGCGCACTACACACTATCCGGCGCTGGCGTGGTTTTATCATACCGAGTATCGCGGGCAGGCGATCCGCGTGGCGAAGCTGCTCCAGCCGGTTAACGAGGACAGTGTGTTCGGGATGGCGGAGATCTACGTCGCCGAAACGTTGCAGTCGCGGCGCTATCTGGCCACTCAGCTGCTGTTTTCCTCGCTCGTGTCGCAGGGGCTGCTGGTGCTGCTGACGCTGGTCCTGACCGCGTGGCTGCTGCGTCGCGTGCTGCGCCCGATGCGGCAGCTCTCGTCCCTGATGGTGCGCCGTGAGCCCGGACTGCTGGCTCCGCTGCCGGAGCTGCTGCCCTGGTCGGAAACGCGGCTGCTGATTGTGGCATTTAACCGCTATATCGACAGGTTGCGCGGCGTACTTTCGCGGCAGGCGCGCTTTAACGCCGACGCCTCACACCAGCTCAAAACGCCGCTGGCGGTGCTGAAAACCCAGGTATCGGTTGCCCTGACGCGTAACGATCCGGCGCTGTGGCAGGAGAGCTTACGGGCGATGAACGTCACGCTGGATAACACCATCGTGCTGACGGAAAGGCTGTTGCAGCTTTCGGCGGTGAAGCGAAAAGAGCAGGGGGAGCGACAGTTTGCGCCTGTCGATCTGGTACAGGTGGTGCAAAACTGCTGCTTTTCCCGGCTGGCGCAGGCGCGCAGCAAGGGTATCGATCTCGGTTATGACGGCGTACAGCAGCCGGTAATGATTGAGGGGGATGACGTGTTGCTGGGCGAACTTTGCGCCAACCTGCTGGAGAACGCGATCAAATACACACCGGAGCAGGGCGTCGTGACGGTGTACCTGCGCACGGCTAACGATGCCGTTGAGCTGAGCGTGGAGGACAGCGGACCGGGCATTGCTGAAGACCAGATCTCCCAGGCCATGCTGCCGTTTCATCGGCTGGATAACGTGGGCGATGCCGCCGGGTCCGGCATTGGCCTGGCGCTGGCTAACGATATTGCCCGCCTGCACCGCAGCCATCTTCAGCTGATGCCCAGTGAAAATCTGGGTGGGCTGAGCGTGAAAATGCGCTTTCTGATGCTGGTATAAATGCCGATATTATCAAATCGTTACAAACTAATTGCCCGCCGCACGCGGAGTCCATTGATCACACAGGCAGTCAGGTTAAAATCTCGCGGTTTTTGGACATCTCTGAATAAATTGTGCGGGATCACGACAATGAAAAAAGTGGCATTAATGGGCTTAAGCGGCCTGATGTTTGTTTCAGCAGCGGCAAACGCAATTTCCTTCAACGGCTCGGCGGGACAAGATTATACCCATCTGGGCTTTGGTCTTGGCACGGATAGCGCAGGCCTGGCAATGACCGGCGGCTGGACGCACAACGACGACGATGGGGATGCGGCAAGCCTGGGCCTCGGCTTCAACGTGCCGTTGGGTCCCTTCCTGGCGACCGTCGGCGGTAAAGGCATTTACACCAACCCGAACGACGGCGACGAAGGCTACGCGGCGGCAGTGGGCGGCGGCTTGCAGTGGAAAATTGGCGACAGCTTTGGCCTGTTCGGTGAGTACTACTACTCCCCGGATTCCCTCTCCAGCGGTATCGACAGCTATCAGGAAGCTAATGCCGGCGCGCGCTGGACCATCATGCGTCCGATCACCATCGAAGCGGGTTATCGCTATCTGAACCTGGCCGGTAAAGACGGCAACCGCGACAACGCCCTGGCAGACGGCCCGTACGTCGGCGTGAGCGCCGGTTTCTAATCCTCTCGGCGCGGCGTTCAGTCGCGCCAGTTTCTCTCTTCCCCCGGTCCTCGATTGCGCTATAGTGTTTTGACCATTGAAATGGGAGAACACAATGATAAATGTGGAAATGTTATCCACTGGCGACGAAGTGCTGCATGGGCAAATCATTGATACCAATGCCGCCTGGCTCGCCGATCTCTTCTTTGAGCAAGGATTACCGTTAACGCGCCGCAACACCGTAGGTGACAATCTTGAGTCGCTGGTCAACGTTCTGCGCGAGCGCAGCGAACGCTGCGACGTGCTGATTGTGAACGGCGGGCTGGGACCCACCAGCGACGATCTCAGCGCGCTGGCCGCCGCCACGGCCAAAGGCGAAGGCCTGGTTCTGCACGAGGCGTGGCTGGCACAGATGGAGCGCTTTTTCTCCGGGCGTGGCCGCGTGATGGCCCCCAGCAACCGCAAGCAGGCTGAAATTCCCGCCAGCGCGGAACTGATTGATAACCCGGTCGGCACCGCCTGCGGGTTTGCCGTTCAGCTGAACCGCTGCCTGATGTTCTTCACCCCGGGCGTCCCGTCGGAATTTAAAGTGATGGTCGAGCAGCAGATCCTGCCGCGCCTGCGCGCGCGCTTTACGCTGCCTGAACCGCCGCTGTGCCTGCGTCTGACCACCTTTGGTCGCTCGGAAAGCGATCTGGCCCAGAGCCTCGATCACCTGCAACTGCCTCCTGGCGTGTCGATGGGCTATCGCTCCTCCATGCCGATTATTGAACTGAAGCTGACCGGACCGGCGTCAGAGAAAGCCGCCATGCTGGCGCTGTGGCCGGAAGTGCAGCGCGTCGCCGGGGAAAGCCTGATTTTCGAAGGAACGGAAGGGCTGCCGGCGCAGATCGCAGCGCATTTGCAGTCCCGCCAGTTGAGCGTGACGTTAAGCGAGCAGTTTACCGGTGGGCTTCTGGCGCTTCAGCTTACCCGGGCGGGTGCGCCGCTGCTGGCCAGTGAAGTGGTGCCGTTCCAGCAGGAGACGCTGGCGCAGACCGCGCGCTGGGCGTCCGAGCGCAGAGTGAAGCATTTCGCCGGGCTGGCGCTGTTTGCGGGCGGGCTGGATGAGGAGCATCTCAACTTTGCCCTTGCAACGCCGGAAGGGACGCACGCCCTGCGGGTCAGGATGAGCATTACCCGCCACAGCCTGGCCGTGCGTCAGGAGGTGTGCGCGATGATGGCGCTGAACATGCTGCGCCGCTGGCTGAACGGGAAAGAGGTCGCCAGCGAGCACGGCTGGATTAACGTCGTGGAATCGCTGTTCGTGGAGTGAGAGTGTGCCGGGGCCGTGTCCCCGGCAACGGTTACGCCAGCGCTTTTGCCAGCAAGGTAATGGGATGTTCACAGCGTTTGCTGGTGGACATCTCGATCTGCCACTTGCAGGTTTCGCAGTCCGTCACCACGATATCTGCGCCGCTCTCTTCAATCTGCCGGAACAGCGGCGCGCCAATGGCCTGTGACGTTGGGTAGTTTTCACGCTTGAAGCCGTACGTGCCTGCGATGCCGCAGCAGCGTGAGTCCAGCACCGTCAGCTCCAGCCCGGGGATCAGCCGCAGCAGCTCAAGCGTATAGATCGACCAGCCCATCTTCTCCATATGACATGGCGTGTGATACACCACCTTCAGCGGCAATTTGCCCAGCGGTAACGTCTGCCCGCTGTCCAGTTTGCGCCAGAGAAAACGGGTCGCCAGCTCAATGTGCTCGCGCAGGCCGGTGTTATCCACCTCCAGCAGATGCGGATATTCATCGCGCAGCGTGAAGGTACAGGTTGACGACGTCGCCAGTACCGGTATCCCTTTGTCGACGATCGCCTCACGTAAAGAGGTGACGTTGCTGCTCGCCTGCTTGCGCGCTTTGTCGATGAAGCCGTTGGCAATCAGCGGAACGCCGCAGCACTTTTCTTTGCTCAGCAGCTGAACGCCCGTTCCCATGGCGTTCAGGACTTTCAGCAGGTCTTTCCCCAGCTGCGGATGGTTGTAGTTCACGTAGCAGCCGTGGAAGAAGGCGACCTGCTCAGAGAACTGCGCCTGTTCTGCCGCCACGGATTTAAACCAGCGGCGGAAGGTGCCGTGAGAATATTTCGGCAGACTGCGGTGATGGTCGATTTTGAGCGTCGCATCCAGCAGCCTGCGCACCGGCTTCAGGGCGGTGGCGGCATTGACGACCGGCGCGAAAGGCGTCGAGAGGCTACCCATCAGATCGGTGTGGCTCAGTATCGCGTCACGCAGCGTCGGTTTTTGCGTACTGTAGCGGGCGCGGGCGCGCTGGATGATATCGCCTATTTTCACGTCCGACGGGCAGGCAACTTCGCAGCGTTTGCAGTTGATGCAGTATTTCAGCGCCTCGTCGTAGAGCGCGCCATCCTTCAGGCGCAGACGCTCCCCGTCGGGACCGGCCTGTTTCGGGCCGGGATAGCGCGGATCGACGCCGCTGACCGGGCAAACCGTGGTGCAGACCGTGCATTTGATACAGCTTTCAAATCGGGTGTCGTTCATTGTGCTCCCTCCCTGCGCTGGATAATCTGCTCCGCGACATGCAGCGCAGTGACGGCGCAGACGCCGCCACCGCAGCCCTGCGCCACGGGATCGTACCCGCCCAGAACCGAGCCGATGGCGTAAAGATTTTCAACCGGTTCCCCGCCCAGCCGCGGGCGCAGCTGGCTGTCGACGATCACGCCGAACTGCTGCCAGGGCTGCGGGGTGAAGAAATCGCTTTGATACCAGTCCGCGCGGGAAGCGCTTTGCCGGACGTCCAGACCGAGGATCGCCTCACGCACGCCATCCCGGCTGCTCAGCAGACCGTTACTGAAGAAACTGCCGCTTGCCAGCACCGTAAAGCGTGCGCGAAGCGGGATGTCGCCGTGGTTGCGGGTCCAGATTTCGCTTACCGCACCCTCAGCCAGGGTGATTTTTTTCACCTCGTCGCCTGCCATCCAGACGCCACCCTGGGCAACATACTGACGCTGAAGCTGGGTGTGCAGACGAATGCCGGGCACGGAAGGGGGGAGCGTCGGCAGTAAACCGAGCGTACAGGGCAGGCGCGCCGAGAGCCAGCGCCAGAGCCGGTTGTCCGTTAAGCCAAAACAGGCGGGCATAAACAGGGCGTCGCAGGTCTCGCCGAGCGGTTGAAGCGCCGCGTACAGCTGCGGCCAGTAACTTTCATTATCCAGCAGGCGGGCAATGTTCACCGCACGAAACTCGCTGGGGTTTTCGCGCAGCACGTCGAGTTCGGGGAGATCAATCTCCGCCGTATCCACCTGAACACCCTGCTGTCTGAGAGACGCGGCGGCCAGATGCGGCTGGAAATCGAGGAAGCCGCTGATCCCCACCACCCGCACGCGCTCGGCAGCGATGGGGGCGACAGGCACCTCTTCCGGGCTAAGCCAGGCGGCGCGCAGGGTGCCGAGCGGCGTGACGCGCTGATGATTTTGCTCGGCGTCACCCTGCATGCGTGCGCCGCAGGTGGTGAGCAGGTGTTCGGTTTCGCAGGCAAAGCGGGCCATATTCTCTGCGCCCGTCAGGCGGTAGGGATGTTCAGGCGGCAGATCGGCGAACGATAGCGCGCCCAGTAAATCCAGCGAGCCGGAAGAGAAGTGCAGGGCACTCTGACCGCGAGTGACAATGGCGCAGCGCAGACCCCGCTGCGTCAGTTTGAGGCCGCACAGCAGGCCCGCCAGCCCCCCACCCACAATCACGGTATCAAATTTCATGGTTGTGCTCCTTCTCCAGACCGCAAAGCCCCTGATAGACCCAGCGGGTAAACTCGCTTTCGCGCAGGGCATCGCCCCAGGCGACGGGCTGAATGCCTTTCCAGCGCTCGTTTAAAAAATCGCTGAGCTGGGCAAGCGACTGGGTTGACGTGGTGGCGTGAAAACGTTGCAGCAGCCCGGCGGCACGGCAGGCGCACAGCTCCCCCTGACAGGTGCCCATCCCGACGCGCGTGCGGCGGCGTAAATCGAGCAGGTTGTTCACCGTCAGGTTTTCCACGGCATACTGCACCTCGCCTGCGGTCACGGCTTCGCATTCGCACACCAGGCTGCGGCTGAGTCGCCCTTCACCGAGCCAGGTTGGGGTGCGGTCGCCGTGACGGTAAATCGCCGAACCGCGAAGCGGGGCAGGGAGTGAAATGATTTTGTGCAGCGTTTTTTCTGTCGATTGCTGCGAGCCGGGCAGAGCCTGTTGCGCCGTCACGCACGGTGCGGTGTTGTCGAGCTTACGGCAGACGGCATCGGTGGCCCACTGGGCCATCAGCCGGTAGGTCATCAGCTTGCCGCCGGTAATGGTGATAAACCCGTCCATGCCGTCGCGTTCGGCGTGATCGAGCAGCACGATGCCGCGGCTGACGTTACGCCCGTTCGGATCGTTATCGCTGGCGACAAGGGGACGCACGCCCGCGTAGGCACGCAGAATACGCGTCTGCGCCATCACCGGGGCCAGCTTTTCCCCTTCGCGCAGCAGGATATCCACCTCTTCAGCGGTGACGCGGTTGTAATCAATTTCGCTGTAGTCCACATGCATTGAGGTCGTGCCGATTAACGAAATGGTGTCCCCCGGCACGAGGATATCGGCGTCAGACGGTTTACGGCAGCGGTTGATGACATGGTTATTGATGCGGTGGTCGAGGATCAGCAGCGAGCCTTTCGCCGGGAACATGCGCACCGACAGGTCCGCGTATTCCGCGATGCGCTGGCCCCAGATCCCCGCCGCGTTGACCACGACGGCGGCATACAGCTCGCGGTGTTCGTTGTACTGCGCATCAAACACGCGCACTCCGCGCACGGTATTACCTTCACGAATAAGCCCGGTGACGTGATGCCCGGTCAGGATCTGGGCGCCATGTTCCCGCGCGTCGAGCATATTGGCGGCGGTCAGGCGGAAAGGATCAACGGTTCCGTCCGGTACTTTTACCGCGCCCAGTAACGCCGGGTTTACCGAGGGTTCAAGACGGCGCGCCTGCGCAGGATCGATCGCCTCGGCCTGAATGCCTGCCGCCGTGCAGGCGGTGATAAAGGTTTGCTGAAAGCCGAGGTCATCTTCTGGAAGGGTGATAAAAAGACCGTTGGTCGGTTCAACGCAGTGGCGGGCGATGCGCCTGAGGATCTGGTTTTCAGCGATACACTCGCGTGCTGACTCAGCGTCAGTGACCGCATAGCGGGCGCCGCTGTGCAACAGACCGTGGTTACGTCCCGTCGCGCCGGTGGCGATATCGTGGCGTTCCAGAAGCGTGACGCTCAATCCCCGCAGGGCGCAGTCGCGTGCGATGCCGGCACCCGTCGCGCCACCGCCAATGATAATCACATCGCTGAAGCGTGGATCGTGAATTGTCATTGCCTTTCCTCTATGTTCGTTTTTTAGCATTTAGCCACATTGATCGTATGGTTTGTTTGATTTCGAACATAAACGCGCGAAATTCGAAAGTGAAACGTGATTTCATGCGCTTTTTTGCGCATTCTGTCATATTTCTGTAACAATCTGTGCGTTGATTCACAGTAACATTCACCGTGATTTCTTAACATCGCCGCCTCTGTAGCCGGGCGCGAGATGCCCGGTCATTTTTTGAAAGGCCACGGAGGCTGTTATGCTCAGTATCTTTAAACCTGCGCCACATCGGGCGCGACTGCCAGAGGCAGAGATTGATCCTCTCTACCGCCGTCTGCGTTGGCAAATATTCCTCGGGATCTTCTTCGGGTATGCGGCGTACTATCTGGTACGTAAAAACTTCGCGCTCGCCATGCCGTACCTGGTGGAACAGGGCTTCTCTCGCGGCGATCTGGGATTTGCGCTGTCGGGGATCTCCATCGCGTACGGTTTTTCGAAGTTCATTATGGGGTCGGTGTCGGATCGTTCGAATCCGCGCGTGTTCCTGCCCGCCGGTCTGATCCTCGCGGCAGCGGTGATGCTGTTCATGGGCTTTGTGCCGTGGGCGACCTCCAGCATTGCCATCATGTTCGTGCTGCTGTTCCTCTGCGGCTGGTTCCAGGGGATGGGATGGCCGCCATGCGGACGCACCATGGTTCACTGGTGGTCACAGAAAGAGCGTGGTGGAATTGTATCTGTGTGGAACTGCGCACATAACGTCGGGGGCGGGCTTCCGCCGCTGCTGTTCCTGCTGGGGATGGCCTGGTTCAACGACTGGCATGCCGCGCTCTATATGCCAGCCTTTGGCGCCATTCTGGTGGCGATTATCGCCTTCGCTCTGATGCGCGACACCCCACAGTCCTGCGGCCTGCCGCCGATTGAAGAGTACAAAAACGACTACCCGGATGATTACAGCGAGAAGCACGAAGAAGAGCTGACGGCAAAGCAGATCTTCATGAAGTACGTGCTGCCGAACAAGCTGTTGTGGTACATCGCGGTGGCAAACGTATTTGTCTACCTGCTGCGCTACGGCATCCTCGACTGGTCGCCAACCTACCTGAAAGAGGTGAAGCACTTCGCGCTGGATAAATCCTCCTGGGCCTATTTCCTGTATGAATACGCGGGCATTCCCGGCACGCTGATCTGTGGCTGGATGTCGGACAAAGTGTTTAAGGGCAACCGTGGGGCGACGGGCGTGTTCTTTATGACGCTGGTCACCATCGCGACGGTCGTTTACTGGCTTAACCCGCCGGGGAATCCGGGTGTGGATATGGCCTGTATGATCGTCATCGGCTTCCTGATTTATGGTCCGGTTATGCTGATTGGTCTGCATGCCCTGGAGCTGGCGCCGAAGAAAGCGGCAGGCACGGCGGCAGGCTTTACCGGTCTGTTTGGCTACCTCGGCGGTTCAGTGGCGGCAAGCGCCATCGTCGGTTACACCGTCGACTTCTTCGGCTGGGACGGCGGCTTTATGGTGATGATTGGCGGCAGCGTGCTGGCTGTTCTGCTGTTGGTTGTTGTGATGATTGGTGAAAAACGTCACCACGCCGAAGTGCTGGCGCGTCGTCAATAAGGAGCATTGCGATGAAATTAACTCAGTTAGCGACAGGTCTGCTGCTGGCGGGCCTGATGACAAGCTCCGCGCTGGCGGCGGATAAGATCGTGATCGCCCACCGTGGCGCCAGCGGTTATCTGCCGGAGCATACGCTGCCGGCAAAAGCGATGGCCTATGCCCAGGGCGCGGATTATCTGGAGCAGGATCTGGTGATGACGAAGGACGACCAGCTGGTCGTTCTGCATGACCACTATCTTGACCGCGTGACGGACGTGGCGGAGCGTTTCCCGGATCGCGCCCGTAAAGATGGTCGCTACTACGCCATCGACTTCACGCTGGCGGAGATCCGCTCGCTGAAGTTTACCGAGGGCTTCGAGATTGAAAACGGTAAGAAGGTACAGGTCTATCCGGGACGTTTCCCGATGGGCAAGTCTGACTTCCGTATTCACACCTTCGAAGAGGAGATCGAGTTTGTTCAGGGGCTGAACCACTCGACAGGAAAAAATATCGGTATCTACCCGGAAATCAAAGCGCCGTGGTTCCACCATCAGGAAGGGAAGGACATTGCCGCGAAGACGCTGGAGGTACTGAAAAAGTACGGCTACACCAGCAAGCAGGATAAGGTTTTCCTGCAATGTTTCGACGCCGCGGAACTGAAGCGCATCAAAACCGAGCTGGAGCCGAAAATGGGGATGGATCTCAATCTGGTGCAGCTGATTGCGTATACCGACTGGAATGAAACCCAGGAAAAACAGCCGGACGGGAAGTGGGTGAACTACACCTACGACTGGATGTTTAAGCCGGGCGCGATGAAGCAGATTGCGCAGTACGCCGACGGCATCGGGCCGGATTACCACATGCTGGTGGCGGAAGGCTCAACGCCGGGTCACGTGAAGCTGACGGCGATGGTGAAAGAGGCGCATGCGAGCAAGATGCAGGTGCATCCGTATACCGTACGCGCAGACCAGCTGCCGGAGTATGCGACGGACGTGAATCAGCTTTACGACGTACTGTATAACCAGGCGGATGTGGACGGGGTGTTTACGGATTTCCCGGATAAAGCGGTGAGCTTTTTGAAGGATAAACGCTGAAATTGCCGGGTGGCGGCTGCGCCTTACCCGGCCTACGAACTGCGGTTTTGTAGGTCGGGTCAGCGAAGCGCCACCCGACATAATTACATCTCGATCTCAATATCGCCTTTTGCCCGGCAGCAGCAGGGCAAAATCTCCCCTTCACTGATAAAGGCCAGCGGTTCGGTCAGCCAGTCTACCTGGCCTGCGACCAGACGGCAGCGGCAGGAGCCGCAGTAGCCTTCACGACACTGGTACTCTACTTCTACCTGATGCGCTTCAAGCGCCACCAGCAGAGAAGGGTGCTCTTCCTGGCACAACACCTCTGTACCAGAAAGGCTCAGCGTTACGCGGCTCATCAGAGCTGGAAATCGCTCAGGTCGTCGGTGTTGACTTCAGAATCAATCTGACCGACCAGATAAGAACTCACTTCCACTTCCTGCGGCGCAACCTGCACGTTATCGGACACCAGCCAGGTGTTGATCCACGGAATCGGGTTAGAGCGCGTCTGGAATGGCAGATCGAGACCCACAGCCTGCATGCGGATGTTAGTGATGTACTCCACGTACTGGCACAGAATGTCTTTGTTCAGGCCAATCATGGAGCCGTCGCGGAACAGGTAGTCTGCCCACTCTTTCTCCTGCTGGGCGGCCAGCACGAACAGATCGTAGCATTCCTGCTTGCACTCTTCGGCAATCGCAGCCATTTCCGGGTCGTCCGCGCCGCTGCGCAGCAGGTTCAGCATATGCTGGGTGCCGGTCAGGTGCAGGGCTTCGTCACGGGCGATCAGGCGGATAATTTTGGCGTTACCTTCCATCAGCTTGCGCTCGGCAAAAGCGAAGGAGCAGGCGAAGCTTACGTAGAAGCGGATTGCTTCCAGCGCGTTGACGCTCATCAGGCACAGGTACAGCTGCTTTTTCAGGGCCCGCAGGTTTACGGTAATGGTTTTGCCGTTCACGTTATGCGTGCCTTCGCCCATCAGATGCCAGTAGCTGGTCATCTCGATCAGCTCGTCGTAGTAGTGCGCAATGCCTTCCGCGCGCTTCTGGATCTGCTCATTGGTGACGATATCGTCAAACACCACCGCCGGATCGTTCACGATGTTGCGGATGATGTGGGTGTAAGAGCGGGAGTGGATCGTCTCGGAGAACGCCCAGGTCTCTACCCAGGTTTCCAGCTCAGGAATCGAGATCAGCGGCAGCAGCGCCACGTTTGGACTACGGCCCTGGATGGAGTCCAGCAGCGTCTGGTACTTCAGGTTGCTGAGGAAGATGTGCTTTTCGTGTTCCGGTAGCGCCTGGAAATCGATACGGTCGCGGGAAACGTCAACTTCTTCCGGACGCCAGAAGAAGGAGAGTTGCTTTTCAATCAGCTTTTCGAAGATGTCATATTTTTGCTGATCGTAGCGTGCCACGTTGACCGGCTGGCCGAAGAACATCGGCTCTTTGAGCTGGTCGTTTTTCGTCTGTGAAAAGGTGGTATATGCCATTGCGGTGAGTCCTGTTGAGATTTTATTGCCCGGCGGCACTGCGTTTGCCGGGCCTACAAAACCGTAGGCCGGGTAAGCGTAGCGCCACCCGGCGAAGTGCTTAGATCTTACATGCGCCGCTTTCGCAGCCATCGTCCTGAATTGACGGCACCAGGTCGTCCTGGGCGTCTTCCGCACCATCACGGGTGTTGTGATAGTACAGCGTTTTCACGCCAAATTTGTAGGCGGTGAGCAGGTCTTTCAGCAGTTGCTGCATCGGAACCTTGCCAGACGGGAAGCGCGTTGGGTCGTAGTTGGTATTGGCAGAGATCGACTGGTCGATAAACTTCTGCATGATACCCACCAGTTGCAGATAGCCGTCGTTGTTTGGCATTTCCCACAGCAGCTCGTAGTTGTCACCCAGCGTTTCGTAATCCGGCACCACCTGACGCAGCACGCCGTCTTTCGACGCTTTGATGCTGACGTGGCCGCGCGGTGGCTCAATACCGTTGGTGGCGTTGGAGATCTGCGAAGAGGTCTCGGACGGCATCAGGGCAGAGAGCGTGGAGTTACGCAGGCCGTGAGTTTTAATGGACTCGCGCAGGCCTTCCCAGTCGAGGTGCAGCGGCTCGCTGACGATCGCATCCAGGTCTTTTTTGTAGGTGTCGATCGGCAGAATGCCTTTCGCGTAGGTGGTTTCGTTGAACCACGGGCACGCGCCTTGCTCTTTCGCCAGCTCGTTAGAGGCTTTCATCAGGTAGTACTGGATCGCTTCGAACGTCTGGTGCGTCAGATTGTTGGCGCTGCCGTCGGAGTAACGCTTGCCGTTTTTCGCCAGCCAGTAGGCGAAGTTGATCACGCCGATACCTAAAGTGCGACGGCCCATTGCGCCGCGTTTTGCCGCCGGGATTGGGTAATCCTGGTAATCCAGCAGGGCGTCGAGCGCACGAACCGCCAGCACCGCCAGCTCTTCCAGCTCGTCCAGGCTCTTAATCGCACCCAGGTTGAACGCGGACAGCGTACAAAGCGCGATTTCACCGTTTTCGTCGTTTACGTCTTCCAGCGGTTTAGTCGGCAGGGCGATCTCCAGGCACAGGTTAGACTGGCGCACTGGCGCAACCACCGGGTCAAACGGGCTGTGGGTGTTGCAGTGGTCAACGTTCTGGATGTAGATACGACCGGTAGAGGCACGTTCCTGCATCATCAGGGAGAACAGATCGACCGCTTTCACGCGCTGCTTGCGGATGCTGTCGTCTTTTTCATATTTGGTGTACAGACGCTCGAACTCGTCCTGATCGGCGAAGAACGCGTCGTACAGACCCGGGACGTCGGACGGGCTGAACAGGGTGATGTCTTCCCCTTTCAGCAGACGGGTGTACATCAGCTTGTTGATCTGCACGCCGTAGTCCATGTGACGCACGCGGTTGCCTTCCACGCCGCGGTTGTTTTTCAGAACCAGCAGACTTTCCACTTCCAGGTGCCACATCGGGTAGAACAGGGTCGCTGCACCACCACGCACGCCGCCCTGAGAGCAGGATTTTACTGCCGTCTGGAAGTGCTTGTAGAACGGAATACAGCCGGTGTGGAACGCTTCACCGCCGCGGATCGGGCTGCCCAGCGCACGGATACGGCCGGCGTTGATGCCGATACCGGCACGCTGGGAGACGTATTTCACGATGGCGCTGGAGGTCGCGTTGATGGAATCCAGGCTGTCACCACACTCGATCAGTACGCAGGAGCTGAACTGACGGGTAGGGGTACGCACGCCAGACATGATTGGCGTAGGCAGAGAAATCTTGAACGTAGAGACCGCATCGTAGAAACGCTTCACGTAGTCCAGACGGGTTTCACGCGGGTAATTAGAGAACAGGCAGGCGGCCACCAGAATATAGAGGAACTGGGCGCTCTCGTAGATTTCGCCCGTCACACGGTTCTGAACCAGGTATTTGCCTTCGAGCTGCTTCACCGCCGCGTAGGAGAAGTTCATGTCGCGCCAGTGATCGATAAACCCGTTCATCTGCTCGAACTCTTCTTCCGTATAGTCTTCCAGCAGATGCGTGTCGTATTTGCCCAGCTCGACCATTTTCACTACGTGATCGTAAAGCTTCGGCGGCTCGAACTGGCCGTAGGCTTTTTTACGCAGGTGGAAAATCGCCAGACGCGCAGCGAGGTACTGATAATCCGGTGCGTCGCGGGAGATCAGATCTGCCGCGGCTTTGATAATGGTTTCGTGGATATCAGACGTTTTGATGCCGTCGTAGAACTGAATGTGAGAACGCAGTTCAACCTGGGAGATAGATACGTTGTTCAGTCCTTCTGCTGCCCAGTCGAGAACTCGATGGATTTTGTCCAGATTGATACGCTCGGTGGTACCGTCGCGCTTTGTCACCAGCAGACTCTGATTCATGTGGGTTTTTACCTGTCCGTGAAATAAAAAAATATCCCCCGCTTATCCACAGAACCGTCTTGTGACTAACTCTGTGGATAAATACTACATATAGGGGTTTTGCGATAAGAAGAACGCTATATGGTGAGTATTCTAGTATCGAATCTTTTCAGCACAAGGGTTGATTTTGACGTTAAATTGAGGTTGTGAAAGGGTAAAAAAGGCTAAGTCCTCGTGCCGTAAGGCCTGGAAGAGATGTCAATAATTAAGAAAAAAAATTCAAAATTTGATCGAGTGCTGATTTCTTCAACGGGAGGTCAGAATTGCGCAACATGATGTCGCGCAATCATTATAAGAATAACGGATGACGTTAGTCGTTTTTGGCGGTTGTGTGCAACATATAGTTAACATCCACGCCCGGGGCAAGTTTGAATTTATCCGTCAGCGGATTGTAGTGCAGGCCCGTCATGTGCTGCTCCTTAAGCCATGTCTGGTCAACCCAGCCCAGCAGTTCGGCAGGCTTGATGAACTTCTTCACGTCGTGCGTCCCTTTCGGCACCATGCGCAGCACGTATTCCGCGCCTACCACGGCCATCAGCCAGGCTTTGCCGTTGCGGTTGATGGTCGAGAAGAAGACCTGTCCACCCGGTTTCACCAGTTTTGCACAGGCGCTGACCACCGACTGCGGATCGGGAACGTGCTCCAGCATCTCCATGCAGGTCACCACGTCATACTGGTGCGCATGTTTTGCCGCGTGCTCTTCCACGGTTTCCTGGACATATTCTACCTGTACGCCGGACTCCAGCGCATGAAGACGCGCAACCTGTAGAGGTTCGAAGCCCATGTCCAGACCGGTGACCGTGGCTCCTTCACGCGCCATACTTTCCGCCAGGATGCCGCCGCCGCAGCCGACGTCGAGCACTTTCTTACCGAACAGACCGCCGGAACGCTCCGCGATATAGCCCAGACGCAGCGGGTTAATACGATGCAGAGGTTTGAACTCACCTTCGAGATCCCACCAGCGGGACGCCACCGCTTCAAATTTGGCAATCTCTTCGTGGTCAACGTTGTGAGCCACCGGGGATTTTTCGGCATTCATGGGCGCTTTTACTCCTTATTTAGCAAGACAAATGAGTATATCAGGCAATCCCTGTGAATAAAGCGTATAGGTTTACCTGTATCACCGCGGCTGTGTTATAATTTGCGACCTTTGAATCCGGGATACAGTAGAGGGATAGCGGTTAGATGAGCGACCTTGCGAGAGAAATTACACCGGTTAACATCGAGGAAGAGCTGAAAAGCTCCTATCTGGACTATGCGATGTCGGTCATTGTTGGCCGTGCGCTGCCGGACGTCCGCGATGGCCTGAAGCCGGTACACCGTCGCGTACTATACGCCATGAACGTATTGGGCAATGACTGGAATAAAGCCTACAAAAAATCTGCCCGTGTCGTTGGTGACGTAATCGGTAAATACCATCCTCATGGTGATTCCGCGGTGTACGACACCATTGTCCGTATGGCGCAGCCCTTCTCGCTGCGTTACATGCTGGTAGATGGTCAGGGTAACTTTGGTTCTATCGACGGCGACTCCGCCGCGGCAATGCGTTATACGGAAATCCGTCTGGCGAAGATTGCCCATGAGCTGATGGCTGACCTGGAAAAAGAGACGGTTGATTTCGTTGATAACTACGACGGCACGGAAAAAATTCCTGACGTTATGCCAACGAAGATCCCAAACCTGCTGGTGAACGGTTCGTCCGGTATCGCCGTCGGTATGGCAACCAACATTCCACCGCACAATATCACGGAAGTGATCAACGGCTGCCTGGCCTACATTGACGATGAAGACATCAGCATTGAAGGGCTGATGGAACACATCCCGGGCCCGGACTTCCCGACGGCGGCAATCATCAATGGCCGTCGCGGTATTGAAGAAGCGTACCGCACCGGTCGCGGCAAGATTTACATCCGTGCCCGCGCCGAAGTGGAAGCGGACGCTAAAACCGGCCGTGAAACCATTATTGTTCACGAGATCCCGTATCAGGTGAACAAAGCGCGACTGATTGAAAAAATCGCCGAGCTGGTAAAAGAAAAACGCGTTGAAGGCATCAGCGCGCTGCGTGACGAGTCTGATAAAGACGGTATGCGCATCGTGATTGAAATCAAGCGCGACGCGGTGGGTGAAGTTGTGCTGAACAACCTTTACTCCCAGACTCAGCTTCAGGTCTCCTTCGGTATCAACATGGTTGCGCTGCACCATGGCCAGCCGAAGATCATGAACCTGAAAGAGATCCTGAGCGCGTTCGTGCGTCACCGCCGTGAAGTGGTGACCCGTCGTACCATCTTCGAACTGCGCAAAGCGCGCGACCGTGCCCATATCCTTGAAGCACTGGCCGTTGCGCTGGCGAACATCGACCCGATCATCGAGCTGATCCGCCGTGCGCCGACGCCGGCAGAAGCGAAGGCGTCGCTGGTTGCGCGTCCATGGGATCTGGGCAACGTGGCGGCAATGCTGGAACGTGCCGGTGATGACGCTGCGCGTCCTGAGTGGCTGGAGCCGGAATTTGGCGTGCGTGACGGTCAGTACTACCTGACTGAACAGCAGGCCCAGGCGATTCTGGATCTGCGTTTGCAGAAACTGACCGGCCTTGAGCATGAAAAACTGCTCGACGAGTACAAAGAGCTGCTGGAGCAGATTGCCGAGCTGCTGCATATCCTGGGTAGCGCAGAGCGCCTGATGGAAGTGATCCGTGAAGAGCTGGAGCTGGTTCGCGATCAGTTCGGCGACGAGCGTCGCACCGAAATCACGGCCAATAGCTCTGATATCAACATTGAAGATCTGATCAACCGCGAAGACGTGGTAGTGACGCTGTCTCACCAGGGCTACGTGAAGTATCAGCCGTTGACCGACTACGAAGCACAGCGTCGTGGCGGTAAAGGCAAATCTGCGGCGCGTATTAAAGAAGAAGACTTCATTGACCGTCTGCTGGTGGCCAACACCCACGACACGATCCTCTGCTTCTCCAGCCGGGGCCGTCTGTACTGGATGAAAGTCTATCAGCTGCCGGAAGCGAGCCGTGGCGCGCGGGGTCGTCCTATCGTCAACCTGCTGCCGCTGGAAGCGAACGAACGTATCACCGCTATTCTGCCGGTACGCGAGTACGAAGAGGGCGTGAACGTCTTTATGGCGACCGCGAGCGGTACCGTGAAGAAAACCGCGCTGACCGAGTTCAGCCGTCCACGTTCTGCCGGGATCATCGCGGTGAACCTGAACGAAGGCGATGAGCTGATCGGCGTGGATCTGACCTCCGGTTCTGATGAAGTCATGCTGTTCTCTGCCGCCGGTAAAGTGGTGCGCTTTAAAGAGAACGCCGTGCGCGCAATGGGTCGTACGGCGACCGGCGTGCGTGGTATCAAGCTGGCGGGTGAAGACAGCGTGGTTTCCCTGATCGTTCCTCGTGGCGAAGGCGCAATCCTGACCGTCACCCAGAACGGCTACGGTAAACGTACGGCGGAAAGCGAATACCCGACCAAGTCACGCGGCACGCAGGGCGTTATCTCCATCAAAGTGACCGAGCGCAACGGTTCCGTTGTTGGCGCGGTGCAGGTGGACGACGCGGACCAGATCATGATGATCACCGATGCCGGTACGCTGGTGCGTACCCGCGTGTCTGAGATCAGCGTGGTGGGTCGTAACACCCAGGGCGTTATCCTCATCCGCACTGCGGAAGATGAAAACGTCGTCGGTCTGCAACGCGTTGCTGAGCCGGTGGATGACGAAGAGCTCGACTCTATCGACGGCAGCGTTGCGGAAGGGGATGATGAAATCGCCCCGGAAGCGGACACCGATGATGAAGTAGCGGATGACGCTGACGAGTAACGTCTCCTGACGCATAAAGGGCCGGTTTCCGGCCCTTTTGTTTTGCGCAAGCAGACAAGTGAACGTTGCGACAAGCCGCGTTTACCGCTACCTTAACCACATTCTTTTTGACCCCGACGGCGGAGCCTCGCCCCTTTGAAATACCTCGTCTCCTTTCGTACCACGTTAAAAGTCTCTCGCTATCTGTTTCGGGCGCTTGCGCTACTGCTATGGTTGCTGGTGGCACTGCTCTCGGTGTTTTACATTGTTAACGCGTTACACCAGAAAGAAGCGGAGATCCGCCAGGAGTTTAACTTAAGCTCGGATCAGGCTCAGCGCTATATCCAGCGCACGTCTGACGTGATGAAAGAGCTTAAGTATATTGCTGAGAATCGACTCACGGCGGAGAACGGCATTCTTGCTATCCGCGGTCGGGATGAAAAAACCGAAGTACCTGATTTCGAACCGCTCTTCCCGGACTCCGATTGTTCCGCCATGGGCAAAGCCTGGCGTGGTTCACTGGAGTCCCTCTCATGGTTTATGCGCTACTGGCGCGATAATTTCTCGGCCGCCTACGATCTGAACCGTGTCTACCTGATTGGCAACGAAAATCTCTGCATGGCGGATTTCGGCCTGCGGGATATGCCCGTCGAACGCGAAGACGCGCTGAAAAGTCTGCATGAGCGTATAGTGAAATACCGCAATGCGCCTCAGGAAGAGCGCGGGAACAACATCTTCTGGATAAGCCAGGGGCCGCGCATGGGCGTCGGCTATTTCTATGCCCTGACTCCGGTTTACCTCGGAAACCGCCTGCAAGCGCTGCTGGGGATTGAACAAACCATCCGTATGGAAAACTTCTTCACGCCGGGCAGTCTGCCGATGGGCGTGACCATTCTGGATGAAAACGGCCATCCGCTCATCTCCCTTACCGGGCCTGAAAACCGCCTGAAGGTGGAACCCAGCTGGATGCAGGAGCGGTCATGGTTTGGCTATACCTCCGGGTTCCGCGAGCTGGTGCTGAAGAAAAGTTTACCGCCATCGTCGCTGAGCATTGTCTACTCGCTGCCGGTGGACAAGGTCCTGGAGCGCATTCGCATCTTGATCCTTAACGCCATTTTGCTGAACATCGCGGTAGGCGTCGCGCTGTTTATGCTGGCGAGAATGTATGAGCGGCGGATCTTTATTCCGGCAGAAGCGGATGCTCAGCGTCTGGAAGAGCATGAGCAGTTTAACCGTAAAATTGTCGCCTCGGCGCCGGTAGGGATCTGCATCCTGCGTACTCAGGACGGGACAAATATCCTCAGTAACGAGCTTGCCCATAACTACCTGAACATGCTCACGCATGAAGACCGCCAGAGGTTAACGCAGATCATCTGCGGTCAGCAGGTTAACTTTGTGGATGTGCTGACCAGCACCCACACCAACCTGCAAATCAGCTTCGTCCATTCTCGCTACCGCAATGAAAACGTGGCCATTTGCGTGCTGGTGGACGTCTCTGCGCGCGTGAAAATGGAAGAGTCATTGCAGGATATGGCGCAGGCGGCGGAGCAGGCCAGTCAGTCGAAATCGATGTTCCTCGCGACCGTCAGCCATGAGCTACGAACGCCGCTGTACGGCATTATCGGTAACCTCGACCTGCTCCAGACCAAAGAGCTGCCGAAAGGGGTCGACCGGCTGGTGACGGCCATGAACAACTCGTCCAGCCTGCTGCTGAAAATCATCAGCGATATTCTCGATTTCTCTAAAATTGAATCCGAGCAGTTGAAAATAGAGCCGCGCGAGTTCTCCCCGCGCGAAGTGATGAACCATATCTGCGCTAACTACCTGCCGCTGGTGGTGCGTAAACAGCTTGGGCTGTACTGCTTTATCGAGCCGGATGTGCCGCTGACGCTGCATGGCGATCCGATGCGTCTGCAACAGGTCATCTCAAACCTGCTGAGCAACGCCATCAAATTCACCGATATCGGCTGTATTGTGCTGCACGTCTGTCGGGCAGGGGAGTACCTGACCATTCGCGTGCGCGACACGGGTGTCGGCATTCCGGCGAAAGAGGTCGTTCGCCTGTTCGATCCGTTCTTCCAGGTGGGAACCGGCGTCCAGCGTAATTTCCAGGGGACCGGGCTAGGTCTGGCGATTTGCGAGAAGCTTATCAGCATGATGGACGGGGATATCTCCGTCGATACTGAGCCGGGTATGGGCAGCCAGTTCACCATTCGTATTCCGCTCTATTCGGCACACTATCCGGCGAAAACTACGGTCGACGGGCTGAGCGATAAGCACTGCTGGCTGGCGGTGCACAACGCCTCCTTACATGATTTCCTGACCTCAATGCTGACCAGCAGCGGCGTGCGGGTTTCACGCTACGAAGGCCAGACACCGGATGCGGATGACATGCTGATCACCGACGTTGAGCCGGAGCAGGCGTGGGCGGGGCGCGGCGTGGTGATGTTCTGCCGCCGTCATATCGGTATCCCGATTGAGCGTTCGCCTGGGGTATGGGTGCACAGCGTGGCGACACCGCACGAGCTGCTGGGCTTGCTGGCGCGTATTTACAGCGTGCAGCTTGAGGACAGCGACGGCGCGACCGTGCTGGCTTCCCCTGATGAGCTGGCGTCGGTGAACGACGACATGATGATTCTGGTCGTCGACGACCATCCAATTAACCGTCGTCTGCTCGCAGACCAGCTTGGCTCTCTGGGCTATCAGTGTAAAACGGCCAATGATGGCGTGGATGCCCTGAATGTCTTAAGTAAGAACCATATTGATATTGTGCTCAGCGATGTGAACATGCCTAACATGGACGGCTACCGTCTGACGCAGCGTATCCGACAGCTGGGGCTGACGCTGCCGGTGGTGGGCGTGACAGCCAACGCGCTGGCGGAGGAGAAGCAGCGCTGTCTGGAGTCGGGAATGGACAGCTGCCTGTCGAAGCCGGTCACGCTGGATGTACTGAAGCAGACACTGTCCGTGTATGCGGAGCGGGTACGAAAAGCGAGACAATAAAAAAGGCCCGAAAGGGCCTTTTTTATTTCTCCGGCGGCTGTAGGCCGGGTAAGCGCGAGCGCCACCCGGCGTAGACAGCGAAGATCAATCTTTGTCCGTTGCGCTCAGCGTCACGGAAGAGAGATAGTTCAGCAGGGCGATATCGTTATCCACACCCAGCTTCATCATCGCGGATTTTTTCTGGCTACTGATGGTTTTAATACTGCGGTTCAGCTTTTTGGCGATTTCAGTGACCAGGAAACCTTCAGCGAACAGACGCAGAACTTCACTCTCTTTAGGCGAGAGACGCTTGTCGCCATAACCACCCGCGCTGATTTTTTCAAGCAGGCGTGAGACGCTCTCAGGAGTGAATTTCTTCCCTTTCTGTAGCGCCGCCAGCGCTTTTGGCAGATCGGTAGGTGCGCCTTGTTTCAGCACAATCCCTTCAATATCGAGATCCAGAACGGCGCTCAGGATCGCCGGGTTATTGTTCATGGTCAGAACAATGATCGAAATGTCCGGGAAGTGGCGTTTAATGTATTTGATGAGCGTGATCCCATCACCGTACTTATCTCCAGGCATGGAGAGATCGGTAATGAGCACGTGCGCATCAAGTTTAGGCAGATTGTTAATGAGGGCTGTGGAATCTTCAAATTCACCGACTACATTCACCCACTCGATCTGTTCAAGTGATTTGCGAATACCGAACAGTACAATCGGATGGTCATCGGCAATAATTACGTTCATATTGTTCATGTATAAGGCTACCTTGCTACAGCAAGCTCTTGACGTAAGCGTCAATGTCGCTGATGTATTTTTCAATGCCAGAGGCATCTTTCTCACGAATTAGATGTTCCAGCGTTTCACATAACTGCTTGCCGGGAACCAGATTAAGCATGGCAAACACCCCTTTAAGCCGGTGTGCTGTCTGTGCCAGCGCTGCAAAATCCTGCGCAGCGGACTCAGTATACAACCGCTTAACATCATCTGGTACTGTATCAACGAAGAGCGAATAATATCCGCTGGCATGGAGTTCGGCATTTTCATCGCCGCCTAACGGTGACTCCAGGATCTCTTCCTGCGCCAGATTCTCTTCAATCAGTTGTAATACAGCTTCCTGCATTGCATTGCTCATATTAAAGTTGACGCGCAGCTGCCCAGGGCCGATTTTCCGCACGCCTGGCTCATCATCGCTTAAAAGCAAGCCTGAGGCAGTAAGATTAGACGGATTATCAGTTAAAAATAGATCAAATTCTTGACTCGCGAGCCTTTCGTCCGGGGTAATGCAGGACGCCCCCCAGTTTTCCAGCTGACGAACGACGATATTACGGATCTCACTGGAGGTCACATCCACCATCACCACCACATCGTCCAGCAGACGCTCTTCATCCTCTTCCTGGGGATTCGCCGCCATTTTCACGTGTAAAGAGTAGCGGGTGCCGAGGGATTCGCGGGCCTTAATGTTCAGATGACCGCCCAGCTTACGCGCCAGCTGATCGCAAAGCCAGAAGGTGAGGGCATTCGCCTTGCCGTAGTGGTCGCGCTGGGTATCGTTCAGGAACGGGAAGTGCAGGTTATCAATTTCGCTCACGGTGACGCCTTCGCCCGTATCCAGAATGCGGAACGTCAGACGATCGTCGGTGGACTCATCGGTGCTGACTTCAAGGGTGATCTTGCCGATCTGCGTCGTGGTGACGGCATACTGTATCAACATCATCAGGATGCGACGCAGGGCATCGCGATCGCCGTGACGTTCGTCGTTGGCCGGTAAATGGTTGTTGATCAGCAGCTGGAGTCCCTTGCGCTTGATCACCGGCAGGACTTCCGGCACCACCTCATCAATCAGGTCCTGGATGGAGAAGAGCGTAGGGGTGCCCTTCCAGATGTCATTTTCCAGCATGTTCGCAAGCTGGATTTCGTCCACCAGACGAACCAGGGAGTCGGCCTGGCTGCTGAGCTGTCGGCTTTCCGGCGTGCTCAGATCAGCAATCTGCGTGGCGAGTGACTTCAACGGTTGTTTAAAGGCATCGCCAATATTTTGCATAAACGCCGCGCGGCCATGTTGGTTTTTCTCGTACAGCCTTTGCGCCTGCTTGAGCTTTTTATTCACCAGCACTTCGCGATCCTGATCGCGAATGATGAAGATTTGCGTGCGCGAGGCGACCTGACTGCGGAACTGACGGATCTCATACAGTTCATTATTAACGGTGGCCTGAATAACGCCCTGGTGCTGGTCCGCCATGGCCGTAATATTTTGCAGGTTAAGATGCGGCAGAAGGTGATCGGCAATTTTATTGCTCATTACCGTGCGGTTAGCCTCCTGGTCGTGAACGAGCACCCCAAGCGGCAGCACGGAAATAATCTCTTCATTCAGGGCACGAAGAATGCGCAACTCGTTGCTGGTCCCGGCTGATACCGACGTCGAGTCGCTCTGGCGGCCCGACTGGAAACGGAAGGTGCTGTAGCCAAACAGCGCCAGCGCCAGCAGGCCAATATTCAGCAACAGCGGCAGCAGAATGTTTTGCAGAGTATCAAGCATCAGGGTGCCAAAAGGCACCTGCCACACCAGACGCATACCGGTTGAGTTGAGCGATGAGGCAATCTCAATCTTTGAGCCATTAAAGGAGATCGCTACGCTGTCCGCGCCTTCTTTATCCGACGGCGTGCGCATATTTTGGGTGCTGTTGTCTGGCTCCAGACGGAAACTGTCCAGCGGCATATCCGGTGGGATGAGATCGTTAATCGGCAGGTCGAAGGCAACCACGGTCGCCAGATGGCCCGGCTGGTTAAAGGTGGTTCGCAGCGTAAAGTAGTGGCCATTCTGCCAGGCAAGACGGCGTAATGACGAGAAACTTTCTCGCTCGTCCAGCGCGTTGGCCTGTTGCAGCATTTCTGCCCGACGGGAATCCACAATACTGCCAACGGTGGTCTCTTTAAAGCCGGACGAGAGATCCTTAAGCGGCAGGGTCGAGATCAGGATCATGCTGTTGTCCTGACCGTTCAGGTAATACATTGACCACGGTACGGTCTCGGCGCCCCACAGGGTGTCCAGATACGAGGAGATCCGCTGCGTCATCTCAAGCGTTGCGCTGTCGTGCGAGCCGAAAATCAGGGCTTCCGTCTTGCGCTGCGGTTTTTCAAGGTAATACACATCCTGCTTAAGGCGCGTTTCCTGCAACCCTTCGCCTGACGAGGTGGCAGGCGCGGCAGCGATATTGTCGTAGATTTGCCAGGTCGCATAGCGCCACGTATCAATGCGCTTATGCACCGCATGGGTGATATCGACGATTTGATAGCTTTTATCTTTAAGCCAGGTATTAACGGCGCTCTGAACCATCACCCCCATTGTGACTAACAGCACAACGATCAGCAGAAGAAAGAAACGGGTGATGCTGCCCGGTAGAAGGGAGAATTTGCTCGGGGCGGTAGTTTCAGTCTGACTCATCGATGTGTTTAACCCGTAATGGCCGCGCGGTAATGGGATAGGGCAGTATAAAGGGTAATAACTGAATTTCCAGCGTCGTTAACGGTATGACCTTGACTTTTTATCCGGGTAACCGGCTTCAACGTCCCCGGATGAAAGGTGTACAAAACCCCGTGAAATGTATAAATACGCGATCGCACCGGCAGGAAAATAGCACGAATAAACAAGAAATTAATTTCAATAGCATAAAAAAGAATTCAGCGAAAGCCGGATGCTGGATTTAGTTAATAGTCGTTATCATTTCTGAGGGGTAGCACATAAAATGTAGGCTGACGTAAAGAAAGGTAAAAAAAAACCGAATGCGAAGCATCCGGTTCAATTAGGGATAAACAGACATTCAGAACTGAATGACGGTAATAAATAAAGTTAATGATGATAGCGAGAGTTATTTTAGTGGTGTTGAAGGGAATTTTTTTGTCATTCAGTGCTGTACCGTTTTTTAAGCTAATCACTTGTATTAAATAGAATATATTTTTGTTTTGATTATCCGTGCTATATTTTTAAACTATTTATGCTCTGTAAAAGTTCCTTCAAATTTACAAATTGAAACATGTTGATGGTAAAGTGAAACATCTTCAAAGTTTTCGTATCATATTCCTGTTGGATTATTCTGCATTTTTGAGGAGAATGAACTTGCCGACTGGTTAAGAGGGTTGATCAGTAAGCAGTGGTAAATAATAAGGCATATAACAGAGGGTTAATAAAATGAAAGTTAAAGTACTGTCCCTCCTGGTACCAGCTCTGCTGGTGGCAGGCGCAGCAAATGCGGCTGAAATTTATAACAAAGACGGCAACAAATTAGATCTGTACGGTAAAGTGGATGGTCTGCACTATTTCTCTGATGACGACAGTGCAGACGGCGACCAGACCTACATGCGTCTGGGCTTCAAAGGCGAAACTCAGGTTAACGACCAGCTGACCGGTTACGGCCAGTGGGAATACCAGATCCAGGGTAACTCTGGTGAGAACGAAAACAACTCATGGACGCGTGTGGCGTTCGCAGGTCTGAAATTCGCTGATGCGGGTTCATTCGACTACGGTCGTAACTACGGCGTTGTTTACGATGTGACTTCCTGGACCGACGTTCTGCCGGAATTCGGCGGCGATACCTACGGTTCTGACAACTTCATGCAGCAGCGTGGTAACGGCTTCGCGACCTACCGTAACCAGGACTTCTTCGGTCTGGTTGATGGTCTGAACTTCGCGTTGCAGTACCAGGGTAAAAACGGCAGCCCAAGCGGCGAAGGCCAGACCAACAACGGTCGTGAGGCACTGCGTCAGAACGGTGATGGCTACGGCGGCTCTCTGACCTACGATCTGGGCGAAGGCTTCGCACTCGGTACGGCGGTCACCAGCTCTAAACGTACTGATGACCAGAACGCCATGGCCTACGGTAACGGCGATCGTGCTGAGACCTACACCGGTGGTCTGAAATATGACGCGAACAACATCTACCTGGCTGCACAGTATACTCAGACTTACAACGCGACCCGTGCGGGCGACCTGGGCTGGGCTAACAAAGCGCAGAACTTCGAAGTGGTTGCGCAGTATCAGTTCGACTTCGGTCTGCGTCCATCCGTGGCGTACCTGCAATCTAAAGGTAAGGACCTGGAAAACGGCTACGGCGACCAGGATCTGCTGAAGTATGTTGATGTTGGCGCGACTTACTACTTCAACAAAAACATGTCCACCTACGTTGATTACAAAATCAACCTGGTTGATGAGAACGACTTCACTCGCGCAGCAGGTATCGGTACTGACGATATCGTCGCGCTGGGTCTGGTTTACCAGTTCTAATTGCTCATACAGCGACAAAGGGGCCATCAGGCCCCTTTTTTCATGCTTTTTTAGGGTCTTACAAATACGCTGTTTTAGTGTACTCTTGCCGCCCTGGCATGAGGATAATAACCAATGGATATGACTTTTTTACGCGCCAGCGTTCTGGCGACTTTTTTACTCCTGACCGCGTGTGACTCTTCCACACAGCCCGCAAAAATCGACGCACCCGCCGCGACGGTGCTGGAAGGGAAAACCATGGGGACCTTCTGGCGCGTCAGCGTGATGGATATTGATAAATCCCGCGCTGAAGAATTACGCGGTAAAATTCAGGCGCAGCTGGATGCCGACGATCAGCTACTCTCTACCTATAAAAATGACTCAGCGCTGATGCGTTTCAATCGCTCCAGCAGCACCTCGCTGTGGCCGGTGAGCGAAGCGATGGCCGATATCGTCACGGAATCCATGCGCGTGGGCTACAAAACCAATGGCGCAATGGATGTGACCGTGGGGCCGCTGGTGAACCTGTGGGGATTTGGCCCCAACAAGCAGCCGGTGACTACACCCGATCAAGCCGCCATCGACGACGCCCGCGCCCGTACAGGGTTACAGCATCTGGCGGTGATCTCCCAGTACGGTCAGCAATACCTGCAAAAAGATATTCCCGACCTGTTTGTCGATCTCTCCACGGTAGGCGAGGGGTATGCTGCGGATCATCTCGCGGCCCTGATGGCGCAGGAAGGCATTCCGCGTTATCTGGTTTCCGTCGGGGGCGCGCTCGTCAGCCGGGGCATGAACGCCAGCGGCAGGCCGTGGCGAGTGGCCATCCAAAAACCAACCGATCAGCAGAACGCGGTGCAGGCGATTGTCGACATCAACGGGCACGGTATAAGCACCTCCGGAAGCTACCGCAACTATTACGAGCTGGATGGCAAACGTATCTCGCACGTGATTGATCCGCAAACCGGACGCCCGATTACCCACAACCTGGTGTCCGTGACGGTGATAGCCCCAACCGCGCTGGAAGCGGATGCCTGGGATACCGGATTGATGGTGCTCGGCACGGAGAAGGCCAAAGAGGTGGTGCGTCAGGAAGGGCTGGCCGTCTATATGATCACCAAAGAGGCTGACGGATTTAAAACCTGGAGTTCGCCGCAGTTCAATAGCTTCCTGGTGAGCGAAAAAAATTAAAAAGCAAGGTTGCGGGTTTTTGTTCGGTGGCGTTCAGGCAAGCTGAGCGTATGCTTGTAAGAGGAGCCGATAATGAAAAACACAACCTATCTTACCGATGAGGATCGCTGGCAGGCCGTACTGGCCCGCGATCCGCGTGCGGATAACCAGTTTGTCTTTGCCGTGCAGACGACCGGCATTTATTGTCGTCCGTCCTGCCGCGCCCGCCACGCGCTGCGTAAAAATGTCTGCTTTTATCCTGATGCTCACCAGGCCGCGCAGGCGGGTTTCCGCCCCTGTAAGCGCTGTAGGCCGGACCAGGTCGACCCTATGGCGCAGAAAAAGGCCAACATTGCGCTGGCCTGTCGACTGCTTGAACAGGATGCCGCGCTGAACCTGGAGGCACTGGCGCAGCAGGTTGCCATGAGTCCGTTCCATTTCCACCGCTTGTTTAAATCCGTCACCGGCATGACGCCGAAAGCATGGCAGCAGGCCGCGCGTGAACAACGCCTGCGCACCCTGCTTGCACAGGGCGGTAAAATCACCGACGCCGTACTGGCCGCTGGCTTTCCGGACGGCAGCAGCTACTACCGTAAAGCCAACGGCGCGCTGGGCATGACGGCAAAAAAGTACCGCAACGGAGAGGCTGCGGTCCGCTATGCCATCAGTGACTGCTCGCTGGGCCGCTGTCTGGTGGCGGAAAGCGAGCGCGGGATCTGCGCAATACTGCTGGGTGATGACGACGCCGGGCTGACGGCTGAGCTGCTGTCACTGTTTCCGCTTGCCGTCCGTGAACCGATGGAAGGCGCGTTTGCCGGGCGTGTTCGGCAGGTTATTGCCTCTGTCGACAGCCGCGCGACGCCGCTGACGCTGCCGCTGGATATTCGTGGTACCGCCTTCCAGCAGCAGGTCTGGCAGGCGCTGCGGGATATCCCCTGCGGTGAAACGGCAAGCTATCAGCAGGTGGCGAAGGCCATTGGTAAACCCAATGCCGTACGTGCCGTGGCGGGGGCCTGCGGTGCCAACAAACTGGCGATAGTCATCCCCTGTCATCGCGTGGTGCGTAACGACGGTGCGCTGTCGGGTTATCGCTGGGGAGCAGCGCGTAAGATGCTATTGTTGAAACGTGAGGCGAACAACCCGGAGGGATAATGCTCGATCTTTTTGCTGATGCTGAACCCTGGCACGAGCCGCTCGCGCCGGGGGCGACGATCCTGAGACGCTTCGCGCTTTCCCGCGCGGCGGCGCTGTTCGACGGTATTGATGCCGTTACCGCTTGTTCACCATTTCGCCATATGGTTACGCCAGGCGGGTATACCATGTCCGTGGCGATGACCAACTGCGGCGAACTGGGATGGGCGACGAATGAGCGGGGCTATGTATATGCCGCGAACGATCCGCTGACGGATCAGCCGTGGCCGCCGATGCCGGAGGCGTTTCAGGCGCTGTGTCATGACGCCGCCGTGGCGGCCGGCTATCCTGATTTTCGACCCGATGCCTGTCTTATCAACCGCTATGCCGTTGGGGCAAAGCTCTCCTTGCATCAGGATAAGGACGAGCCGGACCTGCGCGCGCCGATCGTCTCGGTATCCCTTGGGCTGCCCGCTGTCTTTCAGTTTGGCGGCCTGCGGCGCAACGACCCGCTCAAACGGCTGATGCTGGAGCATGGTGATGTGGTGGTCTGGGGCGGTGAATCACGGCTTTTTTACCACGGTATTCAGCCGCTTAAACCTGGCGATCACCCGGTGGCGGGGGCATTTCGCTACAACCTCACGTTCCGTCAGGCGGCATACAGAGAATAAAAATAAGAATTATTCTTGATGTGTGTGAAAGGCAGTTTACACTGCTGGCTGATTTTTCTTGTCCGGATTGCTCTGCATGCAACTACTTCTTCTTGTCTGGCGGCAGTATCGCTGGCCTTTTATCGCGGTGATGGCGTTAAGCCTTGCCAGCGCGGCGCTGGGGATCGGCCTGATTGCCTTCATTAACGTGCGTTTGATCGAAATGGTCGACACGTCACTCTCCGTCCTGCCGGAATTTCTGGGTTTACTGCTGCTGCTGATGGCAGTCACGCTCGGGTCACAGCTGGCGCTGACCGCCCTCGGCCACCATTTCGTTTTCCGTCTGCGCAGTGAGTTCATCAAACGGATCCTTGATACTCAGGTGGAACGCATCGAGCAGCTGGGAAGTGCCTCTCTGCTGGCGGGGCTGACCAGCGATGTGCGCGCCATTACCATCGCCTTTGTGCGCCTGCCGGAGCTGGTGCAGGGGATCATCCTGACATTTGGCTCGGCAGCCTATCTCGCCTGGCTGTCCAGCAAAATGCTGGCGGTTACGGCGCTGTGGATTGTTATTACCATCTGGGGCGGGTTCCTGCTGGTATCACGCGTCTATAAGCACATGGCGGTGCTGCGCGAAACGGAAGACAAGCTCTATAACGATTATCAGACGGTGCTGGAAGGGCGCAAAGAGCTGACGCTGAACCGCGAGCGTGCCGAGCATATCTTCAACCATCTCTATATCCCGGATGCGCACGAATATCGTCATCACATTATCCGCGCCGATACGTTCCACCTGAGCGCCGTGAACTGGTCCAATATCATGATGCTGGGCGCGATTGGCCTGGTGTTCTGGATGGCGAACAGCCTGGGGTGGGCGGATACCAACGTGGCGGCAACCTACTCCCTGACGCTGCTGTTTTTACGTACGCCGCTGCTGTCGGCCGTTGGCGCACTGCCGACGCTGCTGAGCGCTCAGGTGGCCTTCAACAAGCTGAAGAAATTCGACCTTGCGCCGTTTAAGGCTGAGTTCCCGCGCCCGCAGGCCTTCCCGAACTGGCAAACGCTGGAGCTGCGTAACGTTACCTTCCGCTATCAGGATAACGCCTTCTCCGTAGGGCCGATAAACCTGACCATTCATCGCGGCGAACTGCTGTTCCTTATCGGCGGCAACGGCAGCGGCAAATCTACGCTGGCGATGCTGCTGACGGGCCTCTACCAGCCGCAGGCGGGTGAAATTTTGCTGGATGGTAAAGCGCTGAGCGCGGAGAAACCGGAGGACTACCGCAAGCTCTTCTCGGCGGTATTTACCGACGTCTGGCTGTTCGACCGGCTGCTGGGACCGGAAGGGCAGCAGGCGGATCCGGCGCTGGTGGAGAAGTGGCTTGCGCACCTGCAAATGTCACACAAACTGGAGCTACAGGATGGCAAAATCCTGAATCTCAAACTGTCGAAAGGGCAGAAGAAACGCGTGGCGCTGCTGCTGGCGCTGGCCGAAGAGCGTGACATCATCCTGCTGGATGAGTGGGCCGCCGATCAGGACCCGCACTTCCGTCGCGAGTTTTATCAGGTCCTGCTGCCGCTGATGCAGGCGATGGGGAAAACCATTTTTGCCATCAGCCATGACGATCACTACTTCATTCACGCCGACCGTCTGCTGGAGATGCGCGACGGCAAGCTGAGCGAGCTGACCGGCGATGAGCGCGATGCAGCGTCACGGGACGCGGTGGCGCGTACGGCCTGATTGCAATTGTGCCGGGTGGCGCCCGGCACACTAATTTTTCATATATGCCGTTTTTTTCTCCATCCCGACCCGCCGTTTATTCTTATTTACATATCCCCGCGCTATGCTTAACGCCAACTCATTTAATGGATTTATGATTGATGTCGGTATTAAAGAAAAACAGCGCCAGGCAGCGTGACCAGGAGCGTGCGCGGCTCATCTGGCTCCTGACGACCGATAAAGCGGTCACGTCAACGTTATTGGGTAAGCTAACCCTGGCTGAGCAATATGATGTCGGCACGCTGGCCGACGATATTGCTGAGGTAGGTGCGCTGGTTGCACATTTACCGCCCCCGGACCTGGCGGACACCCTGGAGGCATTGCCTTCCGAAGAGCGCCACGCCCTGTGGCGGCTGGTGCAGGATCACGAGCGCGGTCAGGTACTGCTTGAAGCCTCGGAAAACGTCTGGGATGACCTTATCGATGAGATGAGCGACCGGGACATCCTTGACGCCCTGCAAACGCTGGATATCGATGAGCAGATTTACCTCGTTCAGCATCTTCCGCGCAACCTGACCGGACGCCTGCTGGCTTCCCTGCCTGCCGAAGAGCGGGCGCGCGTGCGTCAGGTGATGCACTACGAGAAAAACAGCGTCGGCGCGATCATGGAGTTTGGCGTCATCACCGTGCGTCCGGACGTTACCCTGGGTACGGTGCAGCGCTATCTTCGTCGCCTGGGCAGTATGCCGGATAACACCGATAAACTGTTCGTCACCTCGCGGGATAAAACCCTGCTCGGGGAGCTGGAGCTGAAAACGATCCTGCTTAACAGCACTCAGCAGCGGGTGAGTGAGGTCATGGAAACCGAGCCGATGGTCTTCTCGCCGGAAGACGATGCCGAAAAAGCGGCGCGTACCTTCGAACGTGATGACCTGGTGAGCGCGGCGGTGGTGGATTCGGTGGGCAAGCTGATGGGGCGTCTGACCATCGATGAGATCGTTGACGTGGTCTATGAAGAGACCGATAACGACCTGCGTGCCCTTGGCGGGATCAGTGCCGAAGATGACGTTCATGCCTCCGTCGGCAAGGCCGTCAAAACGCGCTGGGCGTGGCTCGCCATCAATTTATGCACCGCGTTCGTGGCGTCCCGCGTTATTGACGGCTTCGAACATACCATTTCCCAGCTGGTGGCCCTGGCGTCGCTGATGCCGATTGTGGCGGGGATCGGCGGGAACACCGGTAACCAGACTATCACCATGATCGTTCGCGCCCTGGCGCTGGAAAACATACAGCCGGGTAATTTCTCGTGGCTGATTTTCAGGGAGATGGGCGTCGCGCTGATTAATGGCCTGGTCTGGGGCGGCATCATGGGCGGCATTACCTGGTGGCTGTATGATGATATGGCGCTGGGCGGGGTCATGATGCTGGCGATGGTGCTGAACCTGCTGGTGGCGGCGATGATGGGCGTGATTATCCCGTTGACCATGACCCGGCTGGGGCGCGACCCCGCGGTGGGGTCGAGCGTGATGATCACCGCCATTACCGATACCGGCGGTTTCTTTATTTTTCTTGGACTGGCGACGATTTTTCTTCTGTAGCCAGCGCTTTTTGCTTAAGTCGGGCAGGGAGGATGAACATCATCATAATCCCGCCCAGCACGCCAATTGCCAGGTTGCCGGTGAAAACCGTTGCCACAACCGTCACCAGCATCACGACGGTTTCAGCCACCGGCGCGTTTTTCAGCGTTCCGGGCTGAACGCTATGCCAGCTAAAGGTCTTGACGGCCACAATGGCCATAATTCCCGCCAGTACCGCCATCGGAATTTTGGCCATCACCTCGCTGAGCGCCGTAACCAGCACCAGCAGTACGATGCCCGCCGCAAGGGTGGAGATACGGCTTCTGCCTTTCCCCATCTCCACGTTAACGATGGTCTGCCCAATCATCGCGCAGCCCGCAATGCCGCCGTAGAACCCGGCCATAATATTGCCCACGCCCAGTCCGATGCTCTCGCGGCGCTTACTGGAGGGGGTAGCGGTCAGCTCGTCCACCAGTTTTGCCGTCAACAAGGATTCCAGCAGGCCAACGAAAGCGATACTTAGCGCGCACGGCCAGATGATGCTCAGGGTTTCCAGATTGAGCGGCACCAGCAGTTGCGTAAAGCCCGGCAAACCGCCGCCCATGGAACCTTCATCCCCTACCGTCGGCAGGATTTGCCCGCTGGTGACGGTGAACAAAGTCAGCAGCACAATGGCAATCAGCGGGGAGGGCACGCTTTTGATATAGCGTGGCACCCAGAGCACAATCAGCAGCGTCAGCACGAACAGGCCCACAATCAGCGGGCTTCGGCTCCAGAAATGGGGCACCTGGGCAAAGAAAATCAAAATGCCAAGGGCGTTAACAAACCCGGTCATCACCGACTGGGGAATAAAGCGCATCAGCCGCGCCATACCCAGCGCGCCGAACAGGATCTGAATCACGCCTGCCATTACCACCGCGGGCAGAATGTACTGTACGCCGTGTTGATGGACCATCGGCCCAATCACCAGCGCGACGGAACCTGCCGCCGCCGTCACCATGGCCGGACGCCCGCCGAGCAGGGAAAGGGCGAAACAGAGCACCACGGAGGCGATAAGGCTCACTTTCGGATCCACGCCCGCGACCACGGAAAACGAAATCACTTCCGGGATCAGCGCCAGCGCGGTAATCACACCGGCCAGGGTTTCGCGCATCAGACGGTGAGGCGAACGTAAAACAGTGGCGACATGGCCTTCTTGAGGTACAGACGAGTGGGGTAATGACATAACAATTCGCTGGTAGGGGCAGGCTTCCGTGCGCGCGATCACAAAGTGCAGCATGATAGCCAGGAAAATCGTCGGGTGCCAGCCTGTCTGCCAAATCCCTACAAACAATCCATCATTAAATTTCACAATTACAATAATTTCGTAACCTTTAAACAATATTTAAAAGTTGCTACCGTGCCACCGCAGCGTGTTTCACCTGTAATTTCCACGCATCAAGCACTATTCAACTAAGGCATAAATGATGAAAAAAATGACTGCCGTGCTCTTTTCTCTGGCCGTGGGGCTGAACGTCGTCTCGCTGGCGGCGAAGGCTGACGCACCAAAAGAGCAGGAAACGGATGTCCTTTTAATTGGTGGCGGCATCATGAGCGCCACGCTGGGAACGTATCTTCAGGAATTAGAGCCGAACTGGTCCATGACCATGGTCGAGCGCCTCGATGGCGTGGCACAGGAAAGCTCTAACGGCTGGAACAACGCCGGGACGGGGCACTCGGCACTCATGGAACTGAACTATACGCCGCAGAAAAAGGACGGTTCCATTAGTATCGAGAAGGCGGTAGAGATCAACGAAGCGTTCCAGATCTCACGTCAGTTCTGGTCTCACCAGGTGAACAGCGGTGTGTTGCACAATCCGCACTCCTTCATCAACACCGTACCGCACATGAGCTTTGTGTGGGGCGATCAAAACGTCAACTTCCTGCGCGCGCGCTACGCTGCCCTGCAACAGAGCACGCTTTTCCGCGGGATGAAATACTCTGAAGATCACGCTCAAATCAAAGAGTGGGCGCCGCTGGTCATGGAAGGCCGCGATCCGAACCAGAAAGTAGCGGCGACCCGCACTGAAATTGGTACTGACGTTAACTACGGTGAAATCACCCGTCAGCTGGTGTCCTCTCTGAAGAAAAAAGAGAACTTTAACCTGCAACTCAGCTCCGAAGTGCGTGGTTTCAAGCGCAACGCGGATAACAGCTGGAGCGTGACCGTTGCCGATCTGAAAAACAACGAAGCCGAGCATGTGATTAAGGCGAAGTTCGTGTTTATCGGTGCGGGCGGCGCGGCGCTGAAACTGTTGCAGGAGTCCGGTATTCCGGAAGCGGACGACTACGCGGGCTTCCCGGTTGGCGGCCAGTTCCTGGTGTCGGAAAACCCGGAAGTGGTTAACCGTCATCTGGCGAAAGTGTACGGTCAGGCCTCTGTGGGCGCACCACCGATGTCCGTTCCGCATATCGACACCCGTATGCTGGACGGTAAGCGCGTAGTGCTGTTCGGGCCGTTCGCCACATTCTCCACCAAATTCCTGAAAAACGGTTCCCTGTGGGATCTGCTGAGCGCGACCACGACGTCAAACGTCAAGCCAATGATGGACGTGGGGCTGGATAACTTCGATCTGGTGAAATACCTGATTAGCCAGGTGATGCTCTCTGATGAAGAGCGCTTCGAGGCGCTGAAAGAGTACTATCCGCAGGCGAAGAAAGAAGACTGGCGTCTGTGGCAGGCGGGTCAGCGCGTGCAGATCATCAAACGCGATCCGAAAGAGGGCGGCGTGCTGCGTCTGGGTACCGAAGTGGTAAGCGATAAGGATGGCACCATTGCCGCGCTGCTGGGGGCATCTCCGGGGGCGTCTACCGCTGCGCCAATCATGCTGCACCTGATGGAAAAAGTGTTTAAGGACAAAGTATCCAGCCCGGAATGGCAGGCGAAGCTGAAAACCATTATTCCATCCTACGGTACGAAGCTGAACGGTAACGTTGAAGCCACGGAACAAGAGCTGGAATACACCAGCCGCGTTCTGCAACTGCAATACGTCAAACCGCAGGCTGCGGATGCTGCGCCTAAGGCAGAGCTGAAGCCTCAGGCGGAAAGCAAGCCGGTAGCGGATATCGCGCTGTAAGGTAAACGCAAAACGGTAACATCTGTTACCGTTTTTAGTGTTTTCTCCCTCTCCCCGGTGGGAGAGGGTTGGGGTGAGGGCACCAGACCGCACCCTTTCCAGGTCGGGTAAGCGTGAGCGCCACCCGACTTATTTTTAACGAACTACCGCTTGTCCTACCGTCTCATCAGCCTTCCATACGCGATATTTCACATCCACGTTTTCCGGCGTGTATACGACGATCGGCAGCTTGCTGTTATAGCGCAGCAGACTGTTATCACCCAGATACGCGGTAATAAATTTCTTCTCTTTCTTGCCGTCCGGGCACGCCATCATGGTGGAGACTGGCGAGGTTACTTTGTCGAAGACATAGTAGTCATAGCCCCAGCCTTCCAGCGTTTTGCTTTCCAGCTGGCCGCCCAGGCGATGCTGGTTGCAGTCCACTTCCAGCGTCTGGCCGATTAACAGCTCAACTTTGAAATTTGCTTCATCCTGCTGAGCCGGGAGCTGAATAACCTGGCGCTTCATCCCTTTGTCCGCTTGCGGATACGGAGCAACTTTTTCCAGCGGCTGCTCTTTCCGGGTTTCGCTGGCGAAAGCACTGGTGCTGGCGCACGCAGCGGCGATGAGGGCGATGGCAAATTTAGGTGCGTTTTTCACTGTCATTCCTTTTTGTTAAAACGATCCTGGAAAGACTAACATATAGCACGTGAATAGTTGGCGCAATTTACTCATATTTTCATTTTAAACGGAGTAATGCACTGCTTTTATGTTCATTTATTGGTGTTTAATGCTGTGTTGGAGTCGATGCGGCAATCGTGTTATTTTACGCGTTAATTATTGTTATTCATCTGTAAAGGGAGGGGAGATGGTACGGGAAAAACTGAAGACACCTGAAGGCCGCAAGTTCCTGCTGGCGTTACTGGTTGTGTTTATGATTGCTGCTGCATGCGTGGGGCGAGCAACCATTGTCGGTGTGATTGAGCAGTACAACATCCCGCTCTCTGCCTGGACAACCAGCATGTTTGTCCTGCAATCGGCGATGATCTTTGTTTACAGCCTGGTGTTCACCGTCCTGCTGGCGATTCCGCTGGGGATTTTCTTTCTCGGTGGGCGTGAAAAACACTAAGCATTGCGCATGCGGAGACAGGCAATAAAAAACCAGCCATAAGCGGCTGGTTTTTTTGTGTAGTTTTGGTCGGCACGAGAGGATTTGAACCTCCGACCCCCGACACCCCATGACGGTGCGCTACCAGGCTGCGCTACGTGCCGACGCATAAAAGGAATACTACTCGATTCCTTTTTGAATGCAAGGGGCAAGCAACGCTAACTGATTCATAAATAATCAGTTAGCGATAAAGCGCTTCTCGTCTGTCAGCACCTGCAACAGCAAACTGAGCTGCGGCTTCTGGTCTTTCAGCTTCTCACCTTCGAGGTTATACGTCTGGTAATTGCCATTGCTGTTCAGCACCAGGGACAACGTCGGCGTGGTCACCACCAGCGTGTTTCCGCCAGCAGCCGTGACCCAGTTATGACGCCGCGTGGCGCTAAAGAGGTCTTGTCCCTGCGAGTACTCAATTGCCGGTGTGCTAACGTGCAGCAGCCGTTGCATTAACGTGGTCATGACGTCTTTATGGTCGGTGAGCATGTTGATGCGCTGCGCGGGAGTGCCCGGCCAGTGGATCACCAGGGGAACATGCAGGTTCGGACGCGACCACTCCATGCCCTTCGCCTCGTCGCCGAGCGGCACGCCATGCCCCGCCGTGATAATCACGACCGTATTATCCAGCTTGCCCGCGTCGCGCAGGGCGGTCAGCACACGGCCGATCTGCGCATCGACATCGCCCGCCGCACGGCTATAGCGGCGCGCGAAGCCTTTCTGATTGCTGTCATCAAGCGTTGTGCCGTTAAACGCAACCCAGGAGAACCAGCGGTTATCTTCCTGCGCATAGCGCTTCAGCCAGTCTATCCACTGGTCAGCGGTCCGATCGTCAGACTGGCTCTGCGCGGCTGGCAGTGAGAAATCAGACAGCAGCGCCTGGCGGTACAGCGAGCTGTTGAAACCATCAGAGGCGAACAGCCCCAGCTGGTAGCCCTGCTGATTAAGCCCGGTAATCAATGCCGCCGGAATACGGGCCGACAGCACGCCGTCCATATAGCTCGGTGAAATGCCGTAGAACAGGCCGAAAATACCCGCGTCGGTCGAATTACCGGAGCTCATATGCTGAGTGAATACGATGTTGTTCTCAGCGAATTCAGCCAGCGCTGGCATCTGCTTCTCATAGCGGGAATAGTTCAGGCCATCGACGGTAATCAGCAGCACGTTCTGACCGCGGCCCATGTCGCGATATTTCAGATCGCTCAGGGGATACTGCACGCTGACCGCTTCCGGATTACCCTGTTCGACCAGACGACGCTGATACTCCTGCGCGTCCAGCAGGCCGTGTTTTTCGAGGAAACGACGCGCCGTCATCGGATAGGAGAGCGGCAGGTTCGCGCGCTGCATGGTAATCGGGCGGTAGAAGTTCGCATCTGCCCAGATATACATCAGGTGCGAACCGATAAATGAGGCGAAAAAGAGCGCCGCGACGGGCTTCGCATAATGGCGGCGTCGGGTCAGACTGCGGAGTTTTTGCCAGCTCCACGTGGCGAACAGCATTTCGATCAGCAGGATAATCGGCACGCTGATAAACATCAGCTGCCAGTCGCGCGCGGTCTCGTTCTGATCCGGGTTAATCACCAGCTCCCAGACGACAGGATTCAGGTGCAGGTGGAAACGGGTAAAGACTTCGCTGTCGATCAGCAACAGCGTCATGCCCGCCGTCGCAAGAATGGCGGACAGGAAGCGCATCAGCCGCTGCGACATGACGATAAACGTCAGTGGGAACAGGATCAGCAGATAGGTGGCGAAGACCAGAAAGCTAAAGTGACCAACAAGACTCATCCACGAGTAGATGCGCCCGGTTAACGTGGTTGGCCAGTCCGCCACAAACAGATAACGGCAGCCGAGCACCATCGCCAACAGAATGTTGAACAGGGCAAACCAGTGCCCCCAGCTGACCATCTGGGAGACTTTTTCACGGTAGCGCTGACGATTCGTCACCATAAACTGTTGTTCGTTTCCCTTAGTGTGCCTGGTCGTCGCTAACGGAGGACTGCAAAGCCTGGGCGAAAGATTTGGCGATCGCCTGACGCTGAGCCGGAGCAACGCTGGTATTGATCAGGTTGGTAACCATATTTCCCAAAACCATCAGGGAGAGATCGGTTGGCGTTTTATGTTTTTCCAGTACGTTGACCAGCTCACTGAGCAGTTGTTCAACGTGTTCGTCACTGTAGCGGGAATGTTGTGGCATAAATCAAAATCAGTTTGTTGAGAGAAGGGCGACATATTACCGTAGCAACAGCTTTTTTTCCCCTTTTTTATCTTCTGTTGCACACATGCGTTGGTGGTGGTTGAATACCGCCCGGTCTTAAAGGAGAGTTTATCATGAGTCTGGAAATCAACCAGATTGCCTTGCACCAGCTTATCAAGCGTGATGAGCAAACCCTTGAAGTGGTGCTGCGCGATTCGTTACTGGAACCAACGCCTACCGTTGTCGAGATGATGGCGGAGTTGCATCGCGTCTACAGCGCGAAAAATAAAGCCTATGGCTTGTTCAGCGAAGAGAGCGAACTGGCGGATAGCCTGCGCCTGCAACGTCAGGGCGAAGAGGATTTCCTGGCATTCAGCCGCGCTGCTACTGGCCGTCTGCGTGACGAGCTGGCGAAATATCCCTTCGCCGATGGCGGTATCGTCCTGTTCTGCCACTACCGCTATCTGGCGGTAGAGTATCTGCTGGTCACCGTGCTGAATAACTTAAGCAGTATGCGCGTGAACGAGCAGCTGGATATCAGCTCAACGCACTACCTGGATATCAACCATGCGGATATTGTGGCGCGTATCGATTTAACCGAATGGGAAACCAACCCGGAATCAACGCGCTATCTGACCTTCCTTAAAGGCCGCGTGGGCCGCAAAGTGGCGGATTTCTTTATGGACTTCCTCGGCGCCAGCGAAGGGCTGAATGCCAAAGCGCAGAACAAAGGTCTACTCCAGGCGGTGGATGACTTTACGGCTGAGGCGCAGCTTGATAAATCTGAGCGTCAGACCGTGCGTCAGCAGGTTTACAGCTACTGCAACGAGCAGTTACAGGCCGGGGAAGAGATTGAGCTGGAGTCGCTGTCCAAAGAGCTGGCAGGCGTCAGCGAAGTCAGCTTCCAGGAATTTACTGCGGAAAAAGGCTATGAGCTGGAAGAGAGCTTCCCGGCGGATCGCAGTACGCTGCGTCAGCTGACGAAATTTGCCGGTAGCGGCGGTGGGTTAACCATTAACTTTGATGCCATGCTGCTCGGGGAACGTATCTTTTGGGACCCGGCCACCGACACGCTGACCATTAAAGGCACGCCGCCGAATCTGCGCGACCAGCTTCAGCGTCGCACCTCAGGCGGTAAGTAACAGCCATAAAAAAACCCCGCAAACGCGGGGTTTTTCTCGACAGGTTTGCGATTACGCGCGAACGAAGTCGATGTGAGTCAGTTTTGGCTTGAACGCGTGACGCTGAACAGCCTGAACTTTCACTTTTTCTTCTTTACCGTCAACAACGATGGTCAGAACTTCGCTGTAGAATTCAGCTTTGTTCTGCATGTTCCATACTTTGTCGTGATCCAGTTCAATAGCAACTGGAGCAGCTTCGCCACCGTAAACGATAGCCGGGAACTTGTTTGCGGTACGCAGGCGGCGGCTCGCACCCTTACCCTGCACGTTACGTACTTCTGCTTCGATAGTGAACATTGATTTCTCTCTGTATTTAAAACCCTACTACAGGCGACCCAGCAGCAGGTGAGTGTTCTGCCTCACGGATGTGAAGCGGGCGGCATTTTATACTCAAATGGCTCGCGCATCAACGAAAAGTCCCGTTAACCGCGCAATTCGTTTGCCCGGCGAAAGCGTCCTTCATAGTCAAAGACCTTCTCACGCACCTGCCAGAACTGCCCTTTTTTACGGGCGACAACAAAATCAGGATGGCGCAGTAACGCCTGCTGGCGCACGATATCGGCCACGGTTATCCAGCGCAGCGGCACGCCAGGCGTGCGGGTATGCGGGCGGATAAAGAGCTGCTCGAACGCGGTGCGCTGGGCGGGCGTCTGGACCCGGAACCGCTCGCTGACGTCTGCGCCATCCTCGTCGTAGTAGGTAATTTTTAGCCACTCGCCTTTTTCATCCGCGCCGGGCTGTAAGGCCATGCCGGAACAGCGCAGCACCAGCGCATCTTTCAGCTTCAGCGCCGCTTTCAGCATGTCGTCCGGGTCGACCAGGACCGTGTCGCACTCCCGACAGCGGCGGGCGGCAATGTCGTTTTCGGCATTGCACTGCGGGCAGTTTTTGAAGCGGAAGCGGAAGTCACACTGTTCGCGATGGCCTTCATCGTCTTCAAACCAGCCCTGACAGCGGCGGCCAAAATGTTCGATCAGCGTGCCGTCGGCGGTGGTTTTCCCCCAGAAGGTGTTGGCAAACCCGCAGGCAGGGCAAAAAACCTGAACGGGCACGTTGTCGCTCTTGCCTTTTGGCGTGCCGACTTCCGGCGAATAGAGATCGTGCGGGTTACCGGCGTAATCAAGGATCAGACAGTCGGTTTTGCCCGGCGCCAGACGCAGCCCGCGGCCAACAATCTGCTGATACAGGCTGACGGATTCCGTCGGGCGAAGAATCGCAATCAGGTCGACGTGCGGGGCGTCAAAGCCGGTGGTTAGTACGGAGACATTCACCAGATAGCGGAACCGCTGAGCTTTGAAGTCCTCAATCAGGCTGTCGCGCTCCGGGCCGGGGGTTTCACCGGTAATTAACGCCGCGTCGTCGGCGGGCAGCAGCCCCGTAATTTCGCGCGCGTGTTCGACAGTGGCAGCAAAAATCATCACCCCTTTGCGCGTTTGTGCGAACTCTTCAATCTGGCTGATGATATGCGGCGTGATCCGCTTCTGTTTTTTCAGCTCATGGTTAAGATCTGCCTCGCTGAACAGCCCGTTGCTCTGCGCCTGTAAGCGGCTGAAATCGTACTGCACGACGGGCATATCCAGCCGCTCCGGCGGCGTCAGGTAGCCGTGCTTGATCATGTAGCGCAGCGGAAGCTCATAGATACAGTCGCGGAACAGGGCCTTTTCATCGCCACGCACCATGCCGTGATAATGAAACTGATAAATCCAGCCCTTGCCCAGACGAAACGGCGTGGCGGTGAGGCCAAGCAGACGGAGGTGAGGATTCACCTTTTTCAGATGAGTGAGGATTTGCTGATACTGGCTGTCGTCGTCATCGCTGATGCGGTGACACTCATCGACAATCAGCAGGGAAAACTCGCTGCGAAACAGTTCCAGGTTGCGCGCAACGGATTGTACGCTGCCAAACACCACTTTTCCGTGGCTCTCTTTGCGCTTCAGTCCGGCGGCAAAAATGTCGGCCTCCAGGCCGAGCGCGCAATATTTGGCGTGGTTTTGCGCCACCAGCTCTTTGACGTGCGCCAGCACCAGCACGCGTCCGCGGGCCAGGCGCGCCAGTTCGGCAATCACCAGGCTTTTACCGGCTCCGGTCGGGAGAACGATGGCGGCGGGCTCCCGATGCTTGCGAAACCAGGCGAGGGTGGCATCAACGGCTTCCTGCTGATAGGGGCGTAATGTGAACGTCATGGCTTCTCTATTCAGTTAACTCGCATATAGTATGCCACGAAACTTTTTCCCTTGAGTGGCGCAACCAGACCATTATACTGAACTGTTTCTGACTGCTTCTTTTTCGGACGCGTAGTCCGACTTCCAGCACCATTAAGGCTAAAAAGATTTCATGCGACTTGATAAGTTTATCGCTCAGCAACTCGGCGTAAGCCGCGCTATTGCCGGGCGTGAAATTCGCGCCAGCCGCGTAACCGTGGACGGCGACATTGTGAAAGACAGCGCTTTTAAACTCCAGCCTGAGCACCAGGTGGAGTATGACGGCAACCCGCTGACCCAGCAGAATGGCCCGCGCTACTTCATGCTCAACAAACCGGAAGGTTACGTCTGTTCAACGGACGATCCGGATCACCCGACGGTGCTCTATTTCCTCGACGAACCTGTGGCGCACAAGCTGCATGCGGCAGGGCGACTGGATATCGATACTACCGGCCTGGTGCTGATGACCGATGACGGCCAGTGGTCGCACCGCATCACCTCCCCGCGCCATCACTGTGAGAAAACCTATCGGGTGATGCTTGAGTCTCCGGTCTCGGATGACACGGCAGAGCAATTCGCGAAAGGCGTTCAGCTGCATAATGAGAAGGATCTGACCAAACCGGCGGTGCTGGAAATCCTCACCCCCACGGACGTCCGTCTGACCATCAGTGAAGGCCGCTACCATCAGGTGAAGCGGATGTTTGCCGCCGTGGGCAACCACGTTGTGGGGCTGCATCGTGAACGTATCGGCGCGATTGAACTCGATCCAGACCTGGCCCCAGGGGAATATCGCCCGCTGACGGAAGAAGAGATTGCCAGCGTCGGGCTGCCTTCACGCTAAATTCAGGAGAACCCTGTGACCACCAGGCCACACTCGTCGTTTAAAATTGTATTTATCCTTGGCCTGCTGGCCATGCTGATGCCGCTGTCTATCGATATGTATCTGCCCGCGCTGCCGGTGATTTCCGCGCAGTTTGGCGTACCGGCAGGCAGCGCGCAGATGACGCTCAGCACCTACATTCTTGGTTTTGCCCTCGGTCAGCTCTTTTATGGCCCAATGGCCGACAGCCTGGGGCGTAAACCGGTTATCCTGGGCGGGACATTGATATTTGCCGCGGCGGCGGTGGCCTGCGCGCTGGCGCAGAGTATCGATCAGCTGATTGTGATGCGCTTCTTCCATGGCCTGGCGGCTGCTGCGGCAAGCGTGGTGATTAACGCGCTGATGCGCGACGTCTACCCGAAGGAAGAGTTCTCACGCATGATGTCGTTCGTCATGCTGGTCACGACAATTGCGCCGCTGGTCGCCCCCATGGTGGGCGGGGCGGTCCTGGTGTGGTTCAGCTGGCATGCGATTTTCTGGATCCTGGCGATTGCCGCGCTGCTGGCCTCGGTGATGATCTTCGTCTTTATCGATGAAACGCTGCCGGTCGAGCGACGTCAGAAGTTCCACGTTCGCACCACGCTTGGCAACTTTGCCTCGCTGTTTCGCCATAAACGTGTGCTGAGCTATATGCTGGCCAGCGGCTTCAGCTTTGCTGGAATGTTTTCGTTCCTGAGCGCGGGGCCGTTTGTGTACATCGAACTGAACCATGTGTCACCCCAGCATTTTGGTTACTACTTCGCGCTGAATATTGTGTTCCTGTTTGTGATGACCATTATCAACAGCCGCTTTGTCCGGCGGGTTGGGGCGCTGAATATGTTCCGCGCCGGGCTGTGGATCCAGTTCGTGATGGCTATCTGGCTGGTATTGAGCGCGTTGCTGGGCGTCGGTTTCTGGGCGCTGGTGGTGGGCGTGGCGGCGTTTGTCGGCTGCGTGTCGATGGTTTCATCCAACGCGATGGCGGTGATCCTCGACGAATTTCCGCATATGGCAGGCACCGCCTCGTCGCTGGCAGGAACGTTCCGTTTCGGCATTGGCGCGATAGTCGGGGCGCTGCTCTCGACGGCGACGTTTAATACTGCCTGGCCGATGCTGTGGGCGATTGCCCTCTGCGCGACCTGCTCCATTCTCTTCTATCTTTACGCCAGCCGGCCGCGAAAGACGGCGCATAAATGACCACTTAAGGCCCGTGACGGGCCTTTTTGTTGACCCATATCAACCAACCCTCCGTTCGTTTACCCTGTGTTTGTTTCTTTTATGTAAAATCTATTTATGTAAAAAGTCACATCATTGTATTTAAAAAGGTTGAGTTAGATCGCAGAAACGGGTACATATAGCGCCGACGCGAGCCTGCAACGCCTATAAAATCCGCTAAACAGTGCAGGTTGGCGATGATGTGTTACTATAAATGTAAATAAATTGTGAAGTAAATTTGCTTCCGGGGATCTGAACGTGAATACATTACAACTCTCCATTGTCCATCGCTTGCCCCAGAGCTATCGCTGGTCGACGGGTTTTGCAGGTTCGAAAGTTGAACCGATTCCGCAAAGCGTTGCCGGGGAGGATAATTGTCTGGTGGCCCTCAAACTGCTCAGCCCGAGCGATGAAAATGCGTGGCCGGTCATGGAACGTCTCAGCCAGGCGCTGACGGACATCGAAGTGGACAGCTCCGTGCTGGAATGCGAAGGTGAGCCGTGCCTGTTTGTTAACAGCCAGGATGAGTTTGCCGCCACCTGTCGTCTGAAAAACTTCGGCGTGGCCATTGCCGAGCCGTTCTCCGGTCAATATCCTTTCTGAGTGCTAGTCAGCGGACAATAGCTGGCGTGTGTAATCCTGCGTCGGCGCGGTGAATACGCGCTGGCACTCTCCCTGCTCAACGACTTCTCCCTGCCGCAATACCACCACCTGATGGCAAAGCGCACGCACCACCTGTAAATCGTGGCTGATAAAGATATAGGCCAGCCGATGCTTTTCCTGTAGCCCCTTCAGCAGCGCCAGAATTTGCGCCTGAACGGTGCGGTCCAGGGAAGAGGTTGGCTCGTCCAGCACGATCAGCTCCGGTTTCAGGATCAGCGCGCGGGCAATCGCTATACGCTGGCGCTGTCCGCCGGAAAACTCAGCCGGATACCGGTGCCGGGTCTCGGGATCTAAACCCACTTCCGCCATCACCCGCATCACGTCGATTTCACGCTGTTGCGCCGTCATTGTCGGCTGGTGGACGCGCAGGCCCTCTTCAATAATCTGTAATACGCTCAGGCGCGGGTTAAGCGAAGAGTTTGGATCCTGAAATACCACCTGCATCCGCGGGCGCACGGGAAGCATCATCCGGCGATTCAGGTTTTGCAGCGGCATGCCGTCAAAAACAATGCTTCCCTGAGAGGCGATCAGGCGCAGCAGCGCCAGGCCGGTGGTGCTTTTGCCTGAACCGGACTCGCCCACAAGCCCAAGCGATTCGCCCGGACGCAGAGCGAAGCTCATGTCTTTCAGAACATGATTGTGATCGACCACGCGACGCAAAATGCCTTTGCGGATCGGGAATGACACCGACAGCCCCTCAACCCTCAGCAACGGCGCGCTGTCAGCGTTAAGCGGAACCGGGTCGCCAGCGGGTTCGCTATCGAGCAGGCGCTGTGTATACGGGTGCTGAGGCGCGCTCAGCAGGGCGGATGCCCGGTTCTGTTCCACGCAGCGGCCGTTTTGCATCACGGCCACCGTGTCAGCGAGCTTTTTCACGATGCTCAGGTTGTGCGTAATAAACAGCAGGCTCATGTTCAGCTCGTCGCGCAGTTCGCGCAGCAGTTGCAGAATTTGTGCCTGTACCGTGACGTCCAGCGCGGTAGTAGGTTCATCGGCAATCAGCAGTTCGGGGCGCGTGAGCAGGGCCATTGCAATCATCACGCGCTGGCGCTCGCCGCCGGAAAGCTGGTGCGGGAAATCGTTCAGCCGTTTCGCCGCATTACGGATACCGGTGCGTTCAAGGCAGTCCAGAATTTCACCCCGCGCTGCCTCTTTACGCATTCCCCGATGAAGTGACAGCACTTCATAGAGCTGTTTTTCCAGGGTATGCAGTGGGTTGAGCGACACCATCGGCTCCTGAAAAATCATGGCGATGTTGTTGCCACGAATGCCGCGCAGGGTTTGCTCGTCAGCGTTCAGCAGCGATTGTCCATGGAACAGAATATCCCCCTGCGGATAGCTGACCGGCGGGGAAGGGAGCAGGCGCAGCACCGACAGCGCCGAAACGCTCTTACCGGAGCCGGATTCCCCGACCAGCGCCAGCGTCTCTCCGCGCTGGATCTGCAACGATAAATCCGTCACCACCGTGCGTGATTCGCCCTGTTTTGAAAACGCAATCGACAGGTTCTCTATGCTCAGAAGAGGCCGGGTCATGTCATACCGCCTTGTTGGGATCGAAGGCATCGCGCACGGCTTCGCCAATAAAAATCAGCAGGGAAAGCAGCACCGCCACGGAGAGGAATGCGGCGATGCCCAGCCAGGGGGCCTGGAGATTGTTTTTGCCCTGCAACAGCAGTTCGCCAAGGGACGGTGAGCCCAGCGGCAAACCGAAACCAAGAAAATCAAGCGACGTCAGGGTGGTAATGGAGCTGCACAAAATAAACGGCAGGAAGGTGAGGGTCGCCACCACCGCATTGGGAAGCATGTGGCGGAAGATGATTGCGCCATCGCTCACGCCTAACGCCTGCGCAGCGCGAATATAGTCGTAATTTCGCGTACGCAGAAACTCCGCGCGCACCACGCCGACCAGCGCCATCCAGCCGAACAGGACGGTGATCCCGAGCAGCCACCAGAAGCCAGGCTGTACCACGCTGGACAGCAGGATAATCAGAAACAGCGTCGGCATACCGGACCAGACTTCAATCACGCGCTGTCCCCATAAATCTATTTTACCCCCGTAATAGCCCTGCACGGCGCCCGCCACAACGCCCATTACGCTGCTAAAGAGCGTCAGCAGCAGCCCAAACAGGAGCGAGATGCGGGTGCCATAGAGGATGCGCGCCAGCACATCGCCGCCGTTGGCGTCCGTTCCCAGCCAGTTTTGCGCGGAAGGCGGCGAAGGGAAGGGGGTGGACGTGGCGAAGTTAATACTGTTCGCGCCAAAACGAATCGGCGCCCAGATAGCCCAGCCGTGCTGCGCGATCTGTTCACGTAACCAGGGGTCCTGGTACTCGGCTGGCGTCGCAAACGGGCCGCCAAAATCGCTTTCGCTGTAGGTGGTCAGCACCGGCACATACCAGCGGTCTTTGAAATGCACCAGCAGGGGTTTATCGTTGGCAATCAGTTCCGAACACATACTTAAGGCGAACAGGACGGCGAAGATCCACAGCGACCAGTAGCCGCGACGGTTGTGGCGAAAGCGCGCCCAGCGGGCCTGATTGACGGGGCTTAAACGCGACATCAGCGACCCTCAAAATCGATACGGGGATCGACCAGCGTATAGCTGATATCGCTGATGATGTTCAGCAGCAGGCCGATCAGGGTGAAAATGTAGAGTGTGCCAAACATCACCGGATAATCACGGGAGACGGTGGCCTCATAGCCCAGCAGCCCTAATCCGTTGAGCGAGAACATCACCTCTATCAGCAGCGAGCCGGTAAAAAACATACTGATGAACGTGGCGGGGAAACCGGCAATCACCAGCAGCATGGCGTTACGAAAAACGTGCTTCCACATGATCTGCTTTTCACCGACGCCTTTGGCGCGCGCGGTGACGACGTACTGTTTGCGGATCTCATCAAGAAAGGCGTTTTTGGTCAGCATCGTAAGCGCCGCAAAACCGCCGATGACCGTCGCCAGCACCGGAAGCGTGATGTGCCAGAAGTAATCGGTGATTTTCTGATACCACGGCAGGGTGCTGAAATCCGCAGAGACCAGCCCGCGCAGCGGGAAGAGGTCGAAATAACTGCCGCCGGCGAAAAAGACAATCAGCAGCACGGCAAACAGAAACGCCGGGATAGCGTAGCCGATGATAATGAATGTGCTGCTCCAGATATCGAAACGGCTACCGTTGTAGACCGCTTTTCGGATCCCCAACGGAATGGAGACCAGATAAATAATCAGCGTCCCCCACAGTCCGAGCGTGATGGAAACCGGCAGGCTTTGTTTGATCAGGGTTAATACCGAGGCGCTGCGAAACAGGCTGTCGCCAAAATCGAAACGGACATAATCCCAGAGCATCCTGAAATAACGCTCGTGCAGCGGCTTGTCAAAACCATAGCGATGGGTGATCTCGGCGATCACCTCCGGATCCAGTCCGCGACCGCCCCGGTAGTGGCTTTCGCTGATGTTGCCCACGCCCGTCCGGGCATGGCTGGCCCCCATTCCTTCACCGCCGCCGCCCGGCATGCCGCCAGCGTGACCAAATTCTATTGCCGCAATTGCCTGGTCCACCGGACCGCCGGGGGCGATCTGGACGATAAAAAAGTTAATGGTAATGATGGCCCACAGCGTCGGGATCACTAACAGCAGCCGGCGGATAAGATAAGCGCCCATCGTCACTCCTTAACGCCGCTCTGCGGGCAGTTTTGCGGCTTTATTCACGTCATACCACCAGGTGTCAAAGCCGAGGGTGTAGACCGGGCGAACGGCAGGCAGGGAGAATTTATCCCAGCGGGCCACGCGATCTTCGCCCATATACCACATCGGCAGCATGTAATAGTTCCAGGTTAAGACCCGATCGAGCGCGCGGCCAAGCGGCAGAAGCTTGTTCTTATCGCCATGAGCAGCGACAATTTTTGCAATCAGCGCATCAATCACCGGGCTCTTTACGCCCGGGGCGTTGTAGGAGGAGTCGATATACCCCGATGCCCAGGAGATTTGCAGATCTGAACTTGGCCACGGCTGCGCGGCCCACAGGGTCTGCATCATGTCGTAATCGCGACTGCGCTTGCGGTTGGTTAACTGGGCCATATCGACCTGGCGGATATTCATGGTGACGCCAAGCCGGGCAAGGTTCTTCTTAAATGGCAGCACCCACTGATCGTTTGCGCCGGAGGCAATCAGCAGTTCGAAGCTGAGCGGTTTACCGGTTTGCACATTAACCCGTTGCCGATTTTTCAGCACCCAGCCAGCATCATCCAGCAGGTTGCTGGCTTTCAGCAGGTTGTCCCGGTCGAACCCGTTTCCGTCGGATTTGGGCGGTTCAAATACGCGGGTGAACACCTCCGGCGGAAGCTCCGCTTTCATTGGCGCCAGCAAAACCAGCTCGTCCGCGTGGGGATAATCACGGGCGGCATATTCAGTATTCTGGAAATAGCTGTTCGCCCGGCTGTAGGCTCCGTAAAACAGCGCTTTGTTCATCCATTCGAAATCAAACGCCAGGGTAATGGCTTCACGCACCCGACGATCGGAAAAAACCGGGCGCTGAATATTAAACGCCAGCCAGCGCGTGTCCTGCGCGGATTCGTTTTTGTGTTCGTCTTTAACGATATAGCCTTTCGCGAAATTTTTTCCGATATAGCGGGTCGCCCAATTTTTGGCGCTGTTCTCGACACGTAAATCAAACGCGCCCGCCTTAAATGCCTCGAAGGCCACGTTATCATCCAGGTAGTAGTCGTAGCGGATTGTATCGAAGTTCCAGCGGCCCCGGTTTACCGGCAGCGTGGCTGCCCAGTAATCTTTCACCCGGGAATAGATCACGTACTGGCCCATTCGCCAGTCGGTAATGCGATACGGCCCTCCCGCCAGCGGCGGGGTAGAGAGGGGATCGCTCAGCTTATGGTTTTTCCAGAAGGATTCGGGCATGACGGGCAGGGAGAACAGGCTCAGCATATTCTCTTTGTTCGGCTCAGGGAGTTCGATTCGCACGGTCAGCGGGGCGATGGCTTTCACCGTGGTGCCCTTGTACACCAGACGAAACTGCGGCACGCCTTCGGTCATAAATTTATGAAAGGTGAATGCCACGTCACGGGCGCTAACCGGCGTACCGTCGTGAAAACGCGCCCGCGGATTAATCGCGATTTCTGCCCAGCTGAAATCATCGGCGTATCGCACGTTCTCGGCGACCAGGGGATAATAGCTGCCGGGCTCGTCGTCGGAGGTGACGAACAGCGTGTCATAGAGGGATTCGGTACGCGCTGCCGCCACGCCGCGCAGGGCAAAGCGGTTAAAGTTGTCAAACGTTCCCGTGGCGGAAAGCGTCACGTTTCCGCCTTTCGGGGCGGCGGGGTTAACGTAATCGTAGTGGTTAAAGTTAACCGCGTACTTCGGCTCGCCAATGACGGCAAAGGCCGTGCTCTCTTTGATGGTCTGCGCCTGGCTCGACAGGCTCACCAGCGCCAATAGCGTCAACACAACGCGCATAATCATAGTGCGGCGGATCCCTTTGTTCACAGGCAGGCTCGGTTGAACAGAATAATAAGGGACAGCGCCGTGATTGTGAAATTATTCCCCGAGCGTGATGTCGGGTTGCCACGTCCTGAACTGCTCCAGCGGCATCGGGCGGCCGATCCAGTAGCCCTGAAGATAGTTCACGCCATGCTCGCGCAGCCACGCCGCCTGCTCCGGCGTTTCAACACCCTCGGCAACGGTTAACATATTCAGGCGTTCTGCCAGCGTCAGCACCGCGTCAAGCACTGGCGAGGTGACGGTTTCAGTCCCGATGGCATTCACGAAGCCACGGTCAATTTTCAGGTAATCCATCGTGAAGCGTTCCAGATAGATCAGCGCGCTGTGGCCGGTGCCAAAATCATCGATGGCAATTTCAAAACCTTCTTCGTGCAGCCATTCGAACAGCTGATTAGCCTCGCGGTGGTTGATCATATCGCGCTCGGTTATTTCCAGCACAATCTGGAAGTGATCGGGTGGAAGGGCGGCGGCAAACGCGCGCATATCCTCTTTAAAGCTTTCCGCATGCAGATGCCCGGGCGCGATGTTGATCCCAAACTTGGCCCCAGGCGGGAGCACCGTTTGCAGGACAGGGGCATCGCGGATAATCAGGTCAAAAAGATGCAGCGTCAGCGGGACAATCAGCTTCTGCGCTTCAGCGAAATTAATAAAGGCATCCGGTGGAATTTCTCCCATCACCGGATGCTTCCAGCGCATCAGGACTTCCAGCCCGGTCATTTTGAGCGACTGCGCATCCACGACGGGTTGATAGACCACGTAAAACTGGTCGCGTTTGATGGCCGTTAGGATCTCTTTCCCCGGATTAAGACGGATAGTAAGAATATAGAAATTCAACAGGCCCGCCGCGATACCGCAGACCAGGCCGAAAAACAGGGCGTACAGCACTTCATCGGTCGTCCAGGCTTCCGCATAAACATGGATGGTCAGAGGCACATTTTTCAGCGTGGCGGTACGGACCGGGATATCAGGCAAATCACGCGCAGAGACCAGCGTTCCGGAATGGGTTGATAACGCATAATCGCCAATAATGATGGAAATACCGGCAAACTCATCCTGTCTTGAGGTGTAGAGGAGATAAGGAGTCAGGTTAAGATTAACGGAGGTAAATACACCGCCGTCCTTCACCAGTGGGTTGCGATACCAGATGGCAATCGCGGGCTTGTCCGGCATCATGGGGGTGCCCGGCAGGAGCGCCATATCAACCTGTTTATTGATGTGCAGTTCAGGAATAAGCGCTTCCAGAGGGACATTCATCGGGCCGGTGGCGGAAGAGCAGTAGGCGTTTTTATCCCTGACCAGCAAAAAGGCGCGCACGTTGATGCTAAAGGCCGCCCGGGAGGTCAGGGCGGCACTCACTTCCTCGCAGCTGTTTAGCGTGAGTGGCTGGAGTGTATCAATCGACATTTTGAGCTCATCGAAATAGCTCTCCATGTAGACGCTTAAATCGGTAATAAGGGTATCGAATCTGACGTCTCGCTTGTGGTAACTCCAGTAAAACTGTAATGCTCCCAGGAGCAGGGCAGTGAATAACCCCGTAAGGAAACTGAGAAACAGAATCTTGCGGTTGCTGGAGAAGTAGCGGGTAAACATAGATGTCGTGATTCCTGAAATGCCGCTGGATAGTTATCAGTGTAACGGGCAAAAAAAAACACTGCCGGAGCAGTGCTTTTTTTATCGTATCGCCAGCCAAGGGATAACCAACGATACGACAGCAATATTAACTACGGCTCAGAACGCGGCGAGCTTCGTTGTAGCGCTTCTTCCAGTAAGGTTCGTTCATGCTGGAAATCGTCACACCACTGCTGGTGGAAGCATGGACAAACTGATCGTTACCGATATAGATGCCAACGTGTCGACCGGTTGAACCCGCTCTGAACAGGACTAAATCGCCCGTGCGCAGTTTAGTGCGCGAAATGGATTTACCCATTTCCTGCTGTTCATAAGTAGAACGCGGAAGGTCTAACCCAAACTGCTCACGGAACGTACGCTGTACGAACGCGGAACAATCGATGCCTTTCTTGGTGCTGCCGCCCAGACGGTAACGCACGCCTTTCCAGTCAGCATACTGATCCATAATACGCGACTTAACGTCGAGATTACGTACCATATTTTCAAATTCATCCTGAGAGGCTTGCAGTGAAGAGGAATCTTCCATTCCCACAACACGCGTCTCAGGATGCATATTCTTCGCGGTGTTCGTCGTACTACATGCCGAAAGCAGAACCGCCACTGCAATCGCCGGGATCCCCCGCAAGATATATCTCAAGATTGGTTGAGATTTGACCATTTTGTTTGTTTTCCCTTGAAGTCCTTAACGAAAATATCGTTATAAAAATGCCAACCGTGACGAGACTAATAATCTGTTCACAATGAGACAATTCTTTATGGTGAAAACTGTGGCTCAACGCACAAAATTATTCACCATGATAATAATTATCTCAGTGGGGCAAAACGAGTTCGAGGTTAACCGATTGCACGGGGTATTGCGAGCAAAAAAGTCCGTTTTTTTATAAGAAAATGTGATACACAAAGTTACAGCGCGGAATTGCTCAAAATGCCGCCATTCATATCGGTAATCCCTGCAATTGCTTCATTTTTATCACGAATTGTATGACGGGGTGATGACAGCGTTGAATGACGCCGAAAAGAAGTGACGCAGGGATCGAAAACGATCCCTGATGAATGGTGTTAATTTTCGTTATTTATTTGTTTCCAGCTTGTTTAAATTTGCCAGGAAGATAGCGATCAAAAATGCCTATTATGCGATCGCTGAGTGGGGTCATCAGCACCCACGGTAAACCAATTAACACCGCCGTGAGGGAGCCTACGGCGATATCTGTCAGCCAGTGAGCGCCAATCATCACCCGCGGGAATGCAAATACCACCACAATAACCAGGGCGATGGCGAAGGCTTTTTTACCAAAATAGCGCAGCATGAAGCCTGCAAAAATCAGCAGCATCATACCGTGGTCGCCCGGGAAACTGTCCTTCGAGGCATCTTTGGTTGGAATATGAAGCAGCTCGCTGACGCGGTTAATATTCGGGAAAAAGAGCGAAGGACTGGCGCGTTTAACCGGCATCAGATGCTGCGCCAGCTGGTTGATAATCACGGCCGTCAGCAGCATCACCAGGCCGATAATCAGAATACGGCGACGACCCGTTTTGTCTTCCTTCAGCCAGAAGGAGAGCATCAGACAGCCCATTGCCAGCAGCGAACAGCCGTCAAACGCGCGGTTGTTGGTGATCGCCACCAGCCACAGGAAGGCTTCACTCTTCGCCAGCGCCTGGTTAAAGAAGTGGAACAGCCCGGAATCCAGCGGGAACCAGAAACCGTGATCCGCCGGGATATACCAGGAGAAAAAGATCGCCAGGCCGGCAGCGTTGAGCAATAAAATAGCAGGAAGTCGAGTCGTCATAGTCTTCAGCAATGTGTGAAATCAGGGGCAACGTTAGCCGCCCAAACTTAAACGAAGCTTCAACAGGCTTGACTGGAGGGCATTCCAGTCGGTATTAACCGCACTAATTAACTCTATCCGGCTGTCGGGTGGCGCGACGTTCTGGGTTTCAATAAAGAAATCCTCGCCCTGACGGTTAATGCGCACCAGACCATCCGAAGTGCGCATGATCCCTTTTACCCGCTCAACCGGCGCGAGTCTCGCCCATTCCAGTATACCAATGGTGTCGAAAACCGTATCGGCATCGAAGATCCACCCGCAGGCCTGATGCCCCTGGCCGCTGTTCAGGTTGCGACGCCAGCGCTGATGCTCCGGCAGGCTCAGTGCAGCCAGGCCTTGCTTCGCGCCGTGGCTATGCGAATGCTCAGCGCTGGTAGGCAGTTGCGTCTGGTTGAGGCGGGGAAGGTCGAGCAGGGCGCCATCAATGTTGCCCTGGGTCGTCTGCACATACTGACGTCCACCGCCAGCCTGCTGCCACCAGGACTGGAACGCGGCCTGACTCTCAGCCGTCGCGCGATCGGATTTATTCGCCACGATAATATCTGCCGAGGCGAGCTGGTCGCGGAAATTGTCATTATTGATCGCTTTTTCATCCAGCAGCTGGCGGGGGTCGAGCAGGCAAAGCGTCGCACGCAGCTCAAGCCACGGCTCGTATACCGGGGCGGTCAGTAAATCAAGGATTTGCTTAGGATGCCCCAGCCCGGTGGGCTCAATCAGCAGACGGTCCGGCTTGCCCTGACGCAGCAGCGTATTCAGCCCGACCTGCATCGGCAGACCATTCACGCAGCACATACACCCGCCCGGGATCTCTTTCACCATCGCGCCGCTGTCGGCGAGCAACGCGCCGTCGATCCCCACTTCGCCAAATTCGTTGACCAGCACGGCCCACTTTTCCGCCGGGTCTTTATTGGCCAGCAAATGCAGAATGGACGTAGTTTTACCGCTGCCTAGAAAACCGGTGATCAGGTTGGTTTTGGTCACGTGCGCTCCGATAAATAATTGTGATGTAGTAACAACTATCCATCATCCTGATGAAAAAATCGGACATTGAGAAGAGGGAGGGCGAACGGAGCACAAAACCGTTCGCCTTAAACGCAATAATCGCTAAATTTTTAACGTTTCGATAACGGCCTGGCGCGCGCCGAGCAGGACGAGGCGCTGGTACGCGCTGGTGATTGCCTCGACAAAGACAGGGTTTTGCGGCAGGTCGTCGCCAAAGATTTCATTTAGCGTCAGCAGGGCGCTAACGCGTTCTGCGTCGCTGCTGGTAGCGACAATGGCCTGAAACTTGTCGCTCAGCGGATCGCGTACGTCAATGGCGTTGCCCTGTTCGTCCGTACCGCTGACGTAGCGCATCCAGCCCGCCACCCCCAGCGCCAGTAATGGCCAGGCGGTGTTACGCTCAAGATGCACGCGGATCCCATCCAGCATGCGCTGAGGCAGCTTCTGGCTGCCGTCCATGGCGATTTGCCATGTACGATGCTGTAGGGCCGGGTTGGCGAAGCGGTCAAGCAGGCTGTCAGCATAGGCTGTCAGATCAACGTTGGTGATGCGCAGCGTAGGGGCCTGCTCATTCAGCATCAGCCTGCGGGCCGCCTCGCGTAAACTGTCGTCCTGCATACATTCATTTATGTGCGCGTAGCCGGCAAGGTAGCCCAGATACGCGAGGAAGGAGTGACTGCCGTTCAGCATCCGCAGCTTCATCTGCTCCCAGGGCAGGACATCCTCAACCATCTGTACGCCTGCCACCTCCCACTCCGGACGCCCGGCGACAAAGTTATCTTCCACTACCCACTGAATGAACGGTTCACAGCTGATGGCGCAGGGATCTTCAACGCCAAGTTCCTGGGTGATTTCCGCGAGTGAGGCGTCGGTGGCGGCGGGCACGATTCGGTCGACCATGGTACCAGGGAAGCTCACGTGCGCCTCGATCCATGCGGCCAGCTCTGCGGAACGCTTTCCGGCCATGCCGAGAACGGCATTTTTCACCACGTGGCCGTTGTCGGGAATATTGTCGCAGGAGAGCACGGTAAACGCCGGCAGGCCCCGCTCGCGGCGGCGATGAAGCGCTTCAACCAGAATACCCGGCGCGGAATGCGGCTCAGACGGGTGCTCGAGATCGTGCAGGATGCGGCTGTTCCGCATATCCAGTTTTCCCGTCGCCGGATCGATGCAGTAGCCTTTTTCGGTAATGGTGAGGGAGACAATTGCCACCTGCGGTTCGCAGAATTTCTCAATAATGGCTGCCAGCGAGTCGAGTTTAGCGTTCAGGCACTCTTTTACCGCACCGATAATAATGGGCTGATTGCCTTCGGCACCTTTCTCCAGCACGGTAAACAGATGATCCTGCGCCCGGAGCTGGCCCATAAGGACATCGCCGCTAAAGAGGCTAATCTCACAAATTCCCCAGTCGCCTCCTTTGGCATTCAGTACCCGGTTTGTTAACAACGCCTGATGCGCCCGGTGGAACGCGCCAAAACCGAAATGGACGATGCGGGAGTGTAACTGCTCGCGATCGTAGCGGGGCTGCTGGACATGAGCAGGAAGCGCGGTGGAGGCAATAGTCTTCATGTAATACACACCTGAGTAACCATTAATTAACAATGCCAGTGTAAAGTTATATGACAACAAATTAAATTGGTAAGCCGTAAATATCCCTGTTATGTGAGTTTGATCAATCAATGCCGCGTGCTGTATTGACCACTTCGATTAAACATGTATGGTAGTCGTCATTGAAGTAACACATATTGGTATAACAACTTGAGAGGGTGGGGCAATGGAACAAACCTGGCGTTGGTACGGGCCGAACGATCCGGTTTCTCTTGATGATGTGCGTCAGGCTGGCGCAACGGGTGTGGTCACGGCGCTGCATCATATTCCGAACGGTCAGGTGTGGCCGGTGGAGGAAATCCAAAAGCGTCAGGCTCAGCTGGCAGAGAAGGGGTTAACCTGGTCTGTTGTGGAAAGTATTCCGGTTCACGAAGATATCAAAACCCACTCCGGTGAGTGTGATACCTGGATTGCGAATTATCAGCAGAGCATTCGTAACCTGGCAGCCTGTGGTATTGATACCGTCTGCTACAACTTTATGCCGATCCTGGACTGGACGCGTACCGACCTGGAATATGAAATGGCCGATGGTTCGAAGGCGCTGCGTTTCGATCAAATCGCTTTTGCGGCTTTCGAACTGCACATTCTGAAGCGTCCGGGGGCGGAAACAGACTACACCGCCGAAGAGCAGCAGCAGGCGCTGGCGTGGTTCAATGCCGCCGGTGAGTCGGACATTGAGAAGCTGGTTCGCAATATCATCGCGGGCCTGCCGGGGGCGGAAGAGGGTTATACCCTCGATCAGTTCCGCGCGCGCCTGGCGGAATATGGCGATATCGATAAAAACCAGCTGCGTGAAAACATGGCGCACTTCCTGCGCGCTATTGTGCCGGTGGCAGAAGAAGTCGGCGTGCGGCTGGCGGTTCATCCTGACGATCCACCGCGCCCTATCCTCGGCCTGCCGCGTATCGTGTCTACGATTGAAGATATGCAGTGGCTGAAAGAGACGGTGGACAGCATCTACAACGGCTTTACCATGTGTACGGGCTCGTATGGCGTGCGGGCGGATAACGATCTGGTGCGGATGATCGAAACCTTCGGCGATCGCATTCATTTCACCCACCTGCGTGCAACCTGCCGTGAAGAGAACCCGAAAACCTTCCACGAAGCAGCCCATCTTGGCGGCGACGTGAACATGGTTGCGGTGGTGGATGCCATTCTCTCTGAAGAGGTACGTCGTAAGCAGGCGGGGGATGTGCGTCCAATCCCGTTCCGTCCGGATCACGGGCACCAGATGCTGGACGATCTGCGCAAGAAAACGAATCCAGGGTATTCGGCGATTGGCCGTCTGAAAGGGATGGCGGAAGTGCGCGGTATCGAGCTGGCGCTGAAAATGACGAAGTATCCTGAACTTCTTTAAGCCTGATCGCCCGGTGGCGCTACGCTTACCGGGCCTACGAAAAACCGGCTCTGAGGCCGGTTTTTGTGTTTTTGTAGGCCGGGTAAGGCGCAGCCGCCACCCGACAAACGCCGCAATCAGTCAGCACGACCCATATAGCGTTTTTCTTCGATATGGATACGGATTTTCTCGCCCGCTGACAGGTACTCTGGCACCTGTACGACCAGACCGGTAGTCAGGGTAGCCGGTTTGTTACGCGCACTTGCAGACGCGCCTTTGATGCCCGGTGCCGTTTCAACAATTTCCAGATCAACGGTCTGCGGCAGCTCCAGCGCCAGCAGCACGCCATCCCAGGTCAGCACCTGCATGTCCGGCATCCCACCTTCAGGAATAAACAGCAGCTCTTCTTCGATCTGATCTTTGGTGAAGATATACGGGGTGTAATCTTCTTTATCCATGAACACGTATTCGTTGCCATCGATGTAGGAGAAATCAACGTAGCGACGGGTGAGGGTCACGGTATCAACGATATCGTCGCCTTTAAAACGTTCTTCCACTTTCAGGCCGGTGCGGACATCGGAGAAACGCATTTTGTACAGCGTTGCTGCGCCACGGGCGCTGGGTGCCTGAATGTCGATATCTTTCACAATCAGCAGTTTGCCGTTGTAATTCAGTACCATACCTTTCTTAATTTCGTTCGCTCTTGGCATTGCAGTAATCCTGTTTACGGGAGGTAAAAAATATCGCGCCAAATTACTCGCGCGCGGCCTTTCAGGCAAGCGGAATTCGTGGGTTTTGCTATCAATACATAAAAGGTGTTACTGTGCGCGCAATGCCCGACTGCGCGGGCATCTGCCACCAACAGAGAGCATGTATGGATTGTCGTTCCGACTGTGGCGCGTGCTGTACCGCACCGTCCATCTCAAGCCCCATTCCAGGCATGCCGGAGGGCAAGCCTGCCAATACCCGCTGCGTTCAGCTCTCTGACACTAACCTGTGCATGATCTTTGGCTCGCCCCTGCGCCCGAAGGTGTGCTCCGGGCTCCAGCCAACCGCCGAAATGTGCGGCAGTACGCGCCAGCAGGCCATCACTTATCTGCTTGAGCTGGAAGCGCTCACCGCGCCTTAAACGTCTTTGATTCGCGTCAGGCAGCTCAGCGTCAGGACGCACATCACCAGCGCAATCCAGAACACCGTATGATAGTTCCAGATTTCAGCCACAACGCCCGCCAGTGAGCCTGCAATAATCCAGCCCACGCGGGTGGTATTAGTATAAAGGGTGGTGGCAGAGCCTGCCTGACCCGGCATCAGATCCTGGAAGTAGAGCATGCCGATACCGGCCAGAATGCCGATGTAAATGGCGTTCAGCAGCTGTAAAGCCAGAAGCAGGGCTGGCGTATGAACCGTCAGCATACCGACATAAAAAAGCAGCCCGGCTACGGCGGCGACGCGCATCAAAAAGCGCTTGCCGAAGCGCTTCGCGTAATAGCCCGCAATCAACATGGTGGGGATCTCAAGCCCCGCGGCGGTTCCCATCATGATCCCGGCCAGCTTCTCCGGCAGATGCAACTCATCAATAATAAACAGCGGCATATTAATGATATAGAGGCTGTTGGTTCCCCACATTAGCGTACAGATAATGAATAACAGCAGCGCGTCGCGCCGGTTACGTCGCGGAGCTTCCAGCGTACCGGTCGCCACTTTCGGCTCTTTGCGCATGGAGGGCAGAAAGAACCAGACCATTGCGCCGCATACCACGAAGGCCACGGCTGCGCTGAGGTACATCACCGTAAAGCCAAAACCCATCGCCAGCGCGTAGGCGAGCGGGGGGCCAATCACCCAGGCCAGCGACACCTGCGCGCGCAGTATCGAGCTGAACATCACCGCTTCTCGCCCGGTGCGGTCGGCATGCTCGCGGGCAAGGGCGAACATCTGTGGGTTGGCGGTCGAGCCGAAACTGCTCAGGAAGACGCCCACAAACAGCAGAATGAAGTAGTTACGGTTCCAGGCAAACAGCAGGCAGGCAAACACCCCGAGCAGGCAGCAAAAAACGATCAGGCTTTTGCGATCGCCTTTGCGGTCTGAACGCCCGGCAAGAAACTGGCTGACGAAAATGCCGATGATGGCGCTCCCGGTGAAGAAGAAGCCAACCATCGCCGGGCGGGCGTGGACTTCGTTGGTCAGAAACAGGCTCAGCGTAGGCGTTTGTAACGCACCGGCAATACCGGTGAGAAAAGCAACGATCAAAAACGCCGTTGACGTCAAATCAAAAGGCTTTGGTGAGGCGGCAGCGGGGGTGTTATGCATGTTCAGTCTTTGCGAGTAACAGAGAGAGGCGGAGTTTACGCCGCCTGTCATGAAATAAACAGAGGGCAAAATCAAGATTGCCACAATAAATCAAAATAGCATTTCAGTTTATCGCCGTTTCGCTGAAGCGTGCTGAACCTGTTTGCTGAACATCAGCAAAAACCTCCCGACTGAAGAAGAAATGTGCTGCACTTCTAAATTCTGCAACAAGAAATGTAACTTTTCTTGCAACCTTTTGTAGAAAAGACAAGACTTCTTGAAACGTTTCAGCGCTATCTTGCATGTCCTGACGAAGCAGGCTAGCGCTTATTTTCTCAGTTAAGCTGAAACGATTCAATTTCAGCAGGAGAGGAGAATCATGTTCCAGTTATCTGTTCAGGATATTCACCCGGGCGAACAGGCCGGGAATAAAGAAGAGGCTATTCGCCAGGTCGCCGCTGCGCTCGTGCAGGCTGGCAACGTGGCTGACGGCTATGTCAACGGCATGCTGGCGCGTGAACAGCAGACCTCCACCTTCCTCGGTAACGGTATTGCAATTCCGCACGGCACCACGGACACCCGCGATCAGGTGCTGAAAACCGGCGTGCAGGTCTTCCAGTTCCCGCAGGGCGTGCTGTGGGGCGAGGGTCAGGTGGCTTACGTGGCGATTGGCATCGCGGCCAGCGGTGACGAACACCTGGGCCTGCTGCGTCAGCTGACGCACGTGCTGAGTGATGATGCCGTCGCGGAACAGCTTAAATCCGCCACCACTGCTGAAGAGCTGCGTGCCCTGCTGATGGGCGAAAAACAGAGCGAAGCGCTGAAGCTGGATAATGAAACTCTGACGCTGGGCGTCGTCGCGTCCGATTTGCTGACGCTCCAGGCGCTTAACGCGGCCCGCCTGAAAGAGGTCGGTGCGGCGGATAACACTTTTGTGACGCGCGCCATCAATGATAAGCCATTAAACCTGGGTCAGGGCATCTGGCTGAACGACAGTGCTGAAGGCAACCTGCGTAGCGCTATCGCGGTCAGCCGTGCTGCGGTTGCCTTTGAGACAGACGGCGAACACGCCGCGATGCTGGTAACGGTTGCCATGGCGGACGATCAGCCGGTTTCCGTGCTGAAGCGTCTGGGCGATCTGCTGCTGAACAATAAAGCTGAAAAACTGCTGAACGCAGACGCGGCGACGGTGCTGGCCCTGCTGACCAGCGACGATGCGCTGACGGATGAACTGCTGAGCGCAGAGTACGTGGTGCGTAACGAACACGGCCTGCATGCCCGTCCGGGCACCATGCTGGTGAATACCATTAAACAATTTGCAAGTGAGATCACCGTGACCAATCTGGACGGTTCGGGTAAACCAGCCAACGGGCGCAGCCTGATGAAAGTAGTCGCGCTGGGCGTGAAGAAAGGCCATCGTCTGCGTTTTACCGCGCAGGGTGCGGATGCTGAACAGGCGCTGAAAGCGATTGGCGACGCCATCGCGGCCGGTCTGGGGGAGGGCGCATAATGAGCAGACGTGTTGCGACCATTACGCTGAACCCGGCTTACGATCTGGTGGGTTTCTGCCCGGAAATTGAGCGTGGCGAAGTCAACCTGGTGCGGACGACCGGCCTGCATGCCGCAGGAAAAGGGATTAACGTGGCGAAGGTGCTGAAAGATCTCGGCATCGACGTCACCGTAGGCGGCTTCCTCGGTAAAGACAACCAGGATGGTTTTCAGCAGTTGTTCAGTGAACTGGGCATCGCTAACCGTTTTCAGGTTGTGCAAGGCCGTACCCGCATCAACGTTAAGCTGACCGAGAAAGACGGTGAAGTGACCGATCTGAACTTCTCCGGCTTCGAAGTGACCCCGGCTGACTGGGAGCGCTTTGTTGCCGATTCCCTGAGCTGGCTGGGCCAGTTTGACATGGTGTGCGTCAGCGGCAGTCTGCCGTCCGGCGTCAGCCCGGAAGCGTTCACCGACTGGATGACGCGCCTGCGCAGCCAGTGCCCGTGCATTATTTTCGACAGCAGCCGCGACGCGCTGGTCGCCGGTCTGAAAGCCTCGCCATGGCTGGTTAAGCCTAACCGCCGCGAACTGGAGATCTGGGCGGGCCGTAAGCTGCCAGAATTAAAGGATGTGATTGACGCTGCCCATGCGCTGCGCGAGCAGGGTATCGCTCACGTGGTGATTTCGCTGGGTGCAGAAGGTGCCCTGTGGGTGAACGCCTCCGGGGAATGGATTGCCAAACCGCCTTCAATGGAGGTGGTCAGCACCGTGGGTGCCGGGGATTCGATGGTTGGCGGCCTGATCTACGGTCTGCTGATGCGCGAATCCAGTGAACATACCTTACGTCTTGCTACCGCCGTTGCGGCCCTGGCCGTGAGCCAGAGCAATGTCGGTATTACCGATCGTACCCAGTTAGCCGCGATGATGGCGCGCGTTGACTTAAAACCTTTTAACTAACAGCAGGAGAGGAATAATGAAAACGCTGCTGATCATTGACTCCGGTCTCGGACAGGCTCGTGCCTATATGGCGAAGACCCTGCTGGGCGCGGCGGCACAAAAAGCGCATCTGGATATCATTGATAACCCGGGTGATGCTGAAATGGCGATTGTTCTGGGCGACAAAATCCCCGCTGACAGCGCCCTGAACGGCAAAAAAGTGTGGCTGGGTGATATTAATCGCGCGGTGGCACACCCTGAACTGTTTCTGAGCGAAGCAAAAGGTCATGCGACGGTTTACAGCGCACCTGTTGAGGCGGCGCCGGTTGCCGCCGCTGGGCCGAAACGCATTGTTGCGGTAACGGCCTGCCCGACAGGTGTGGCGCACACCTTTATGGCGGCTGAAGCCATTGAAACCGAAGCGAAAAAACGTGGCTGGTGGGTGAAGGTTGAAACCCGCGGCTCTGTTGGTGCGGGCAATGCCATCACGCCGGAAGAGGTGGCGGAAGCCGATCTGGTGATTGTGGCGGCGGATATCGAAGTGGATCTGGCGAAGTTTGCCGGCAAGCCGATGTACCGTACCTCTACCGGCCTGGCGCTGAAGAAGACCGCGCAGGAGTTTGATAAGGCGCTGGCGGAAGCCAAACCGTATCAGGCAACCGGTGCGGCTAAAACTGCGACCGAAGGGAAAAAAGAGTCTGCGGGCGCGTATCGTCACCTGCTGACCGGCGTGTCCTACATGCTGCCGATGGTGGTGGCGGGCGGCCTGTGTATTGCGCTCTCCTTCGCCTTTGGTATCGAGGCGTTTAAAGAGCCGGGCACACTGGCGGCCGCGTTGATGCAGATTGGCGGCGGCTCCGCGTTTGCGTTGATGGTGCCGGTGCTGGCGGGCTTTATCGCCTTCTCCATTGCTGACCGTCCGGGTCTGACGCCGGGTCTTATCGGCGGTATGCTCGCCGTGAGCACCGGTTCTGGCTTTATCGGCGGTATCATTGCCGGTTTCCTCGCCGGTTATGTGGCGAAGCTGATCAGCTCGAAGCTGAAGCTACCGCAGAGTATGGAGGCGCTGAAACCTATCCTGATCATCCCGCTGATTTCCAGCCTGGTGGTCGGTCTGGCGATGATTTACCTGATTGGTAAGCCGGTCGCGGGCATTCTGGAAGGTCTGACCCACTGGCTGCAAACCATGGGGACGGCGAACGCGGTGCTGCTGGGCGCAATCCTCGGCGGTATGATGTGTACCGACATGGGTGGTCCGGTGAACAAAGCGGCATATGCGTTTGGCGTTGGCCTGCTGAGTACCCAGACCTACGCGCCGATGGCGGCGATCATGGCGGCCGGTATGGTGCCTCCGCTGGCGCTCGGTCTGGCGACGATTATTGCCCGCCGTAAGTTCGATAAAGCGCAGCAGGAAGGCGGTAAAGCGGCGCTGGTGCTGGGCCTGTGCTTCATCACCGAAGGCGCAATCCCGTTTGCGGCACGCGATCCAATGCGTGTTCTGCCGTGCTGTATCGTGGGTGGTGCGGTGACGGGGGCTATCTCCATGGCGGTAGGTGCGAAACTGATGGCGCCGCACGGCGGTCTGTTCGTCCTGCTCATCCCTGGCGCCATCACGCCGGTGCTGGGGTATCTGCTGGCGATTGTTGCCGGTACGCTGGTGGCAGGCCTGTCTTACGCGGTGCTGAAGCGCCCGGAAGCGGAAGTGGTCGCAAAAGCAGCCTAAAAGAGGTGTCGGGTGGCGGCTTCGCCTTACCCGACCTACAAAAAAAGCCGGGTGCGTAAGCAGCCCGGCTTTTTTTATGCCGCCTGTTCAGCGGTTTGCTGCGCCTTCAGCCAGGCAATCTCTTCCGCCCAGATATCCGGGTTAATGGTTTCGAGCACCATCGGAATACCGTCGAAGCGGGCGTCCTGCATGATAAAGCGGAACGCATCATGGCCGATGTTGCCTTCGCCCAGGCTGTGGTGGCGGTCAACGCGGCTGCCGAACGCGCTTTTCGCATCGTTTAAGTGCATACCGCGAAGGTATTTAAAACCGACAATACGCTCGAACTCCTCGAAGGTATTTTTCGTGGCCTCGGTTGTGCGCAGGTCATAGCCGGCGGCAAAGGCGTGACAGGTATCGATGCACACCCCCACGCGGGATTTATCTTCCACGCCGTCGATGATCGCCGCCAGATGCTCAAACTTAAAGCCGAGGTTGCTGCCCTGACCGGCAGTATTCTCAATCACCGCCGTCACGCCCTGGGTTTTATCCAGCGTCATGTTGATGGACTCGGCGATGCGCGCCAGACAGGCGTCTTCGTCAATCTGCATCAGATGGCTGCCGGGATGGAAGTTCAGCAGCGTCAGCCCCAGCTGTTCACAGCGCTGAACCTCATCCAGGAACGCTTCGCGGGATTTTTCCAGCGCCTCGGCAACCGGGTGACCGAGGTTAATGAGGTAGCTGTCATGGGGGAGGATTTGGCCAGGCCCATAGTGGTATTTCTCACAGGCGGCTTTGAAATCATCAATCACTTCAGCAGTGAGCGCTGCGGCGCGCCACTGGCGCTGGTTTTTGGTGAACAGGGCGAAAGCGGTCGCCTCGATTTCGGCGGCGCGAATGGCGGCATTCGCAAGGCCACCGGCAGCGCTGACGTGCGCTCCAACATATTTCATAAAAAGACTCCTGTTAACCCGAAATGCCTATGATAGCGGGTTAACAGGAGAAGGACGAGATGGTTTATGCCAACAGGCTGTGTACCGCAAGGTTAATCGCACCACCGCCAACGATTAGCCAGATGAACAGCACCAGCGCCATCAGCAGCGGTTTCGCGCCGGCTTTTTTCAGCGCGCTGACGTGTGTGGTGACGCCCAGCGCCGCCATCGCCATCGCCAGCAGGACCGTATCCAGCGTCACCAGCATATCCACCATCGCTTTTGGCAGCAGGTGGAAAGAGTTGAAGACAGCGACCACGATGAACAGGATCGCAAACCACGGAATGGTGATTTTGCTTTTCTCGCTGCCGCCTGCCGGAGCAAGCTGTTTAACCCGCGCCGCGAGGAAAATCAGGAACGGGGCCAGCATCATCACGCGCAGCATTTTGGCGATGACCGCCGCGTTTTCCGCTTCCGGGTTAATGGCGTGACCTGCCGCCACCACCTGCGCCACTTCGTGCATGGTTGAGCCGATATAAATGCCGTAGGTTTCCGGACTAAACCAGTGCGCCACCAGCGGATACATGGCCGGATACAGGAAGATCGCCAGCGTACCGAAGATAACTACCGTCGCGACGGCAACCGTGACTTTACTGGCTTCGGCTTTAACGACGGGTTCTGTTGCCAGTACCGCCGCCGCGCCGCAGATGCTGCTACCCGCACCGATCAGCCAGCTGGTCTGTTTGTCCAGCCCAAAGATCTTCTGGCCGATAAAGCACGCCAGTAAAAAGGTGCTCGAAAGGGTCAGGACGTCAATGGCAATCCCGCTGACACCGACATCCGCAATCTGCGAAAAGGTGAGACGGAAGCCATAAAGGATGATCCCGAGACGTAATAAATGCTGCTTGGCGAAAAGCACGCCGCCGTCGCAGGATTTCCAGATGTGTGGATAAACGGTGTTCCCGACCACCATGCCGAGCAGAATGGCCAGCGTCAGGGCGCTGAACCCTGCGCCGGCAACCGCCGGTATACTCCCGCCCCATAAAGCCACGCCGGTCACCACGGCGCTGAGCGCGAGACCCGGCACGAAGTGCCACACTGTACGATGATGTTGTAAGGTGATTTCTGACATAACCTTCTCCTTTGTCTGGCTAAAGGTTACGGCGCTCTGGCTTAAAAATAAAATTGATTATATATTTATAATCAATCTTTATAAGTGGTAAGCAACCATGCACATTACATTGCGTCAGCTGGAAGTTTTTGCCGAGGTGCTGAAAAGCGGCTCGACAACCCAGGCGTCACAAATGCTGGCGCTCTCGCAGTCCGCCGTTAGCGCGGCCTTGACCGATCTTGAAGGGCAACTGGGCGTTCAGCTTTTCGACAGGGTAGGAAAGCGGCTGGTGGTGAACGAACATGGCCGCCTGCTGTACCCGCGTGCCCTGGCCTTGCTGGAGCAGGCAACGGAGATCGAACAGCTGTTCCGCGAGGACAACGGCGCTATTCGCGTCTACGCCAGCAGCACGATCGGTAACTATATCCTGCCGGAAGTGATTGCCCGCTACCGCCGGGATTTTCCGACCCTGCCGCTGGAAATGAGCGTCGGCAACAGCCAGGACGTGATCAACGCGGTGATCGATTTCCGCGTGGACATCGGGCTTATCGAAGGGCCGTGCCACAACGTGGATATCATTGCGGAACCCTGGCTGGAGGATGAACTGGTGGTGTTTGCCTCCCCGGCCTCTTCTTTACTCCAGGGCGAGGTGACGCTGGAGCGTCTGGCGCAGGCGCAGTGGATCCTGCGAGAGCAGGGCTCCGGCACGCGTGAGATTGTCGATTATCTGCTGCTGTCCCATCTGCCGCAGTTCCAGTTAGGGATGGAGTTAGGTAACTCCGAGGCGATTAAGCATGCGGTGCGTCATGGCCTGGGCATTAGCTGTCTTTCCCGACGGGTGATTGCCGAACAGCTGGAAACCGGCTCTCTGGTTGAGATCCCCGTTCCGCTGCCGAAGCTGGTGCGCACGCTGTGGTGCATCCATCATCGTCAGAAACACCTTTCCAGCTCGCTCCAGCGTTTTCTGCGCTACTGCGCCATTTAACGTTCCCCGGTGGCGCTTCGCTTACCGGGGCTATGTGCGCTTATCACCCCACATTTTTATGCTTTACTTATAATCCTGGCCGAGTCATGAAGCTCTCTTATAACTGAGCATTTCTGCCGGAAGCAACGCAGATCGTCTGCTACAATCGCGCCTCATTTATTGAATGGACAGCATTTTCACATGGTTTCAGAAACTAAAACCACAGAAGCGCCCGCGCTACGTCGCGCACTTAAGGCGCGTCACCTGACGATGATCGCCATTGGCGGCTCCATCGGTACGGGTCTTTTCGTTGCCTCTGGCGCAACAATTTCGGCAGCCGGCCCGGGTGGGGCATTATTCTCTTATATCCTGATTGGCCTGATGGTCTACTTCCTGATGACCAGCCTGGGTGAACTGGCGGCATACATGCCGGTGTCTGGTTCGTTTTCGACCTACGGACAAAAATACGTTGAGGAAGGCTTCGGCTTCGCGCTGGGCTGGAACTACTGGTACAACTGGGCGGTGACCATCGCCGTTGACCTCGTCGCCGCACAGCTGGTGATGACCTGGTGGTTCCCGGACACGCCAGGCTGGATCTGGAGCGCCCTGTTCCTGGCGGTCATCTTCCTGCTGAACTACATCTCCGTGCGCGGCTTTGGCGAAGCGGAATACTGGTTCTCTTTGATTAAAGTGGCAACCGTCATCATCTTTATCGTCGTCGGTGTGGCGATGATCGTTGGTATTTTCAAAGGGGCTGAACCGGCGGGCTGGAGTAACTGGACTATAGGCGATGCGCCGTTTGCCGGGGGCTTCTCGGCGATGATTGGCGTGGCGATGATTGTCGGCTTCTCCTTCCAGGGTACCGAGCTGATTGGTATCGCGGCCGGTGAATCCGAAAACCCGGAGAAGAACATTCCGCGCGCGGTGCGTCAGGTGTTCTGGCGTATCCTGCTGTTCTATGTGTTCGCGATCCTGATTATCAGCCTGATTATTCCGTATACCGACCCAAGCCTGCTGCGTAACGATGTGAAAGACATCAGCGTCAGCCCGTTCACGCTGGTCTTCCAGCACGCGGGTCTGCTCTCTGCCGCGGCGGTGATGAACGCGGTGATCCTGACGGCGGTACTGTCTGCGGGTAACTCCGGGATGTACGCCTCCACCCGCATGCTCTACACCCTGGCCTGCGACGGTAAAGCGCCGCGTATTTTCTCGAAACTGTCTCGCGGTGGCGTGCCGCGCAACGCGCTGTATGCGACCACGGTGATTGCGGGTCTCTGTTTCCTGACCTCCATGTTCGGCAATCAGACGGTCTACCTGTGGCTGCTTAACACCTCTGGTATGACGGGCTTCATTGCCTGGCTGGGCATTGCCATCAGCCACTACCGTTTCCGTCGCGGGTACGTCAAGCAGGGGCATGATCTGAATAATCTGCCGTACCGGTCAGGGTTCTTCCCGCTGGGGCCGATCTTCGCCTTCGTTCTGTGCCTGATTATTACCCTGGGTCAGAACTATGAGGCCTTCCTTGCGGACACCATTGACTGGGGCGCCGTCACGGCCACCTATATTGGCATTCCGCTGTTCCTGATCATCTGGTTTGGCTACAAACTGACGAAAGGAACACGCTTCGTTCGCTACAGTGAAATGGATTTCCCGGAACGATTTAAACAATAACCGCACTTCCTCTTTTTTAGCCCGCTCAGTTGAGCGGGCTTTTTTATGGGCAGATCAGAAGCTGTAGGTCATGCCGACGGTATAGCGACGGCCATCCAGCACGGTGTCATACGTATCGTAATCAATCTGCTTATCGAGCACGTTATACACACCGGCAGTAACCAGCAGGTTTTTGTTGGCGTTGTAGCGCATACCGACATCAACCTGAGTGTAGGACGGCGTACCCTGGGACATTGACGTGCGGCTCAGGTACTCAGACGTTTTACCGCGCAGGTTCAGACGGCTCCAGAATCCGACATCTGGCGTCGCCTGCCAGTCCAGGGTAGTGTTGAACATGTGTTTCGGCATTTTGTTCAGTGGCTTGCCGGAGAACTGGCCGCTCTTCTGCTCGGACTCCGTATAGGTGTAGTTTGCAGTCCAGTTCACATCGCGCGTGATTTTCCACCCGAAGGAGGACTCCACACCGCGCATGTTGGCTTTGTCCACGTTGACGCGATCGCTGACGAAATCATAGCTGTGATCGCCAATCGTACAGGCGGGATCGGCGCTGCTGTTACAGCGGCGAACTTCCGTAATCTTGTCCTTGAAGTCGGTATTAAACAGCGTTACGCCGGCATTCAGGTTATCGTTGTTATCCCAGAGCAGGGCGAGCTCTTCGCTCAGACTCTTCTCTGGTTTCAGATCCGGGTTGCCAACGATGATACCGTCAAGACGGCCGCCACCCGTTACCTGGCCCCAGCTGGCAGACGACTGACGCAGATCCGGCGCACGATAGCCAGCCGAAACCCCGCCTTTTAACGTCCACTGATCGGCCAGGTGCCATACGCCGTAACCGCGCGGCGTCCAGTTAGTACCGTAGTTTTGGTCTTTGTCCATACGCAGGCCGCCGGTCAACGTAAAGCTTTCCGTCATTGCCCATTCATCTTCGGCAAACAGGGCCCAGCTCCAGCGCGTCAGTTTGTTCAGGCCGTCAGCAGCTTCCAGCTGATTACCCTTGTCGCGCAGTTTCTCATAACGATACTGCCCGCCGAGGGTCAATGTATGATCGCCGAGGAAAATTTGGTTCTGGTTGTTGAAGGTGGTGTTATAGGAGCGCATTTTGCGACCTGGATTATTGGTCTCTTCCTGCTGGATATAGCTGGTGGTATTGAAGTCGTCGTAATACCCGCTGTGCGTTAAGGAGTAGGTCGTGTGCTCATAGCGCGAGTCGCTTTTGGTATTTGGCGTACAGGTTGTTCCCCGGCAGGTTTCAGCCGCTTTCGACATCCCCGGGGTGCTGTTTCTGTCCTGAAGCTCGCGAGCAAAGTCGAGGTCGAAATCGTTCTTCTCGTCCGGCGTGAAGTTCAGCGTAATGCCACCGTTACGCATTTTCTGCTCGTTATAGCCGTTCACGATTTTATCTTCTGCGCGGCGTGACAACAGCCCCGTCACTTTTGCGCCCAGCAGTCCGTCGATCAGGGGACCAGAAGCGTAGGCGTTGGTCTGGAAGATATCGCCGGAATCATTGTTTTCCTGGAAGGTCGCATCGCCATGCAACGAACCGGTCCAGGCTTTAGTGTTCGAGACTTTTTTGGTAATGACGTTAATTACGCCACCCATAGCATCGGAGCCGTAAAGCGAGGACATCGGGCCGCGGATGACCTCGATGCGCTCAATGGACTCCAGCGGCGGCAGCCAGCCTTGTTCAATACCCGAGTTGTCGCTGTTGGGGCGGGTGCTTCGCGTACTGACGCGTTTGCCGTTCACCAGGAACAGGGTGTACTGAGAGGCCATGCCGCGAATACTGATATCACTGCTGCTCCCGCCGCCAGTGACAACAACGCCCGGGACGTCTCTCAGGGCATCGGTAACATCACGGTAGGCTTTATCTTCAATCTGCTGTTTTGAAATCACAGAGATGGAGGCGGGGGCATTCTGGATCTTTTGTTCAAAACCCGTCGCGGTGACGACAACGGTGTCCTGATCGGCTGCGTGAACGAAGGGGGAACATGTGGCAGCGCCAATGGCGACGGCCAGGAGCTTAATGCGCGGTATTGTCATTTGTACATTCCGTATAAAAATGAATAAAACTCCATCGGGATAACCCTGAGAACTGTATGTTTTTGTCTTGTAAGAACTCTTTGAGATGGAGAAGAGCCTGGAATTGTACAAAAGAATGTAGAATTGTAAACACAAATGATAATTGAAATCATTTGTGTTTGGGCGTCGGCGACAGAAATCAGGCTGGATTCAAGCGGATAGAAGTATGTAAAGAGGGGGAGGGGAAGACCCGGTAGGCAGGAGGCGCTACCGGGCAAAAGGCGGAACTTACCTGAACAGATGCTCCGCATGGAAGCGGAGATGATCCTCAATAAAGGACGCCATGAAGTAATAGCTGTGGTCGTATCCCGGCTGAATGCGCAGCGTTAGCGGCCAGTCCTTCTGGCGCGCGGCTTCCGCCAGCACCGCAGGCTGTAGTTGTCCGGCGAGGAACTGATCCGCATCGCCCTGATCGATAAGCATCGGGATCGCATTCACCGAATCGCTCGCCAGCATCAACGCGCAGCTGTCCCATTCCTGCCATTTTTCTGCTTCTTCACCCAGATAGTGCGTAAAGGCTTTTTGCCCCCACGGCACCTGCGTTGGGTTCACAATCGGCGCAAATGCGGACACGCTGGTGTATTTCCCCGGATTTTTCAGCGCCATTATCAGCGCCCCGTGGCCCCCCATCGAATGTCCGCTTATCGCGCAGCGCTCGCTGACCGCGAACTGAGAGTGCACCAGGGCAGGCAGTTCATCGCGAATGTAGTCATACATGCGGTAATGGCTCGCCCACGGTTGTTCCGTGGCGTTGAGATAGAACCCGGCGCCTTTACCCAAATCGTATCCGGCATCGTCGGCCACGTCATCGCCACGCGGGCTGGTATCTGGCATCACCAGCGCAATGCCCAGTTCGGCGGCAATACGCTGGGCACCCGCTTTGGTGGTGAAGTTTTCGTCGTTGCAGGTCAGGCCTGAAAGCCAGTACAGCACCGGTGGATTGTCCGCAGGGGGCAGGAAAATGCTGAACGTCATAGCACAATTCAGCGTGGTGGAGTCGTGCCGCCAGCGCTGCTGTCGACCTTCAAAACAACGATGCTCTTCGAGCAGTTCCATGCAGGGCTCCTTAAAGGTAAGACGATTCATAAAACGCATAATACAGAGTTTTCATTGACCTGTGAGCAACTTTCACTTTCGCAGGACGGCGAGATGTTGCATCATAAATTTACTTTTCTTTAACAATTGGAGCGATCATGGCGCTGCGTATCGCGCTCAGCGGATTTGTGGTTCTGGTCGTGGCGATGGGGATAGGGCGCTTCGCCTTCACGCCTCAGGTGCCGCTGATGATAGCCGCCGGGCAACTCACGCTTACCAGCGCGGGGCTGGTGGCGGCAATGAACTATCTGGGCTATCTGGTGGGGGCATGGGATGCCATGCGCGCCCATCGCTTCGTTGAAACGCGTCTCTGGCTTGGCATCACCGGTGCGGTGGCGCTAACGCTGCTCTCCGCGGCGGCAGATAATGCCGTTGTTCACGGTCTGCTGCGCTTTGTGATCGGCTGCATGAGCGGCTGGTCGATGGTGCTGATTGCCGCCTGGACCAACGAGCGGCTGGGGCAGCTGGGCAAACCGGGACTCAGTGCGGCCGTCTTTGCCGGACCCGGGGCCGGCATCGCCCTGAGCGGCCTGCTGGCGGTCTATATTCAGGCGAAATCCTTGTCCGCCGGGGCGGCATGGCAAATCTACGGTGTACTGGCGCTGGTGCTGATTGTGCTGGTGGCGCGCCACCTGCCACGGTCCGGGCAGCTCCATCGGCCCGGTACCGCGCCTGAACCGCTGCTGCTGACCGCAGATCTCAAGCGTCTGGTCTGGAGCTACAGCCTGGCAGGGTTCGGCTATATCCTCCCGGCGACCTTTTTATCGCAAATGGCGGCGGTGCGTTTTCCTGGCAGCCTGTTTGCCCAGTTTGTCTGGCCGATATTTGGCGCCGCCTCGGTGGTGGGAATTGCGCTCAGCATTGCCCTGCGGCATACATCAAGCGCTAACCGCAGGCTGGCGATTGTTCTGTGGTTACAGGGGATTGGCGTGCTGGCGGCCTGGCTGCTGCCGGGCATAGGCGGCTTGCTGACGGGTGGGCTGCTGGTGGGCGGCGGGTTCCTCTGCGCCGTGCAGCTCTCTCTTTTGTACGGTCGCGAGCTGGCACCAGACCACACGCGTTATATGGCGGGACTGCTCACCACCGGGTATGCCATTGGTCAGCTGGTGGGTCCGGTCACGTCGGCACTGTCGACCTGGCTCACGCATCGGCTGGAACCTGCGCTGGGGCTGGCGGGGATCGCGCTGTTCGTTGGCGGAGCGTTAGTCTGGAACCGTCAGGCTGAAAGGCAACAGCAATTGCAATAATTATCGTCGTGAATACTGGATTATGTGCGTCGCCTCACGCACAATGAGCGCACACTTTTGCCACAACGAGGGCAAAAGACGCCACACCTGCAGGAGAAAAGAATGTCATCACTCAGTAAAGAAGCAGCCCTTGTCCATGAAGCGCTGGTTGCGCGCGGTCTTGAAACGCCACTGCGCCCGCCCGTGCAGGAGCTGGACAATGATACCCGCAAGAGTCTGATCGCCGGCCATATGACGGAGATCATGCAACTGCTGAATCTCGATCTGAGCGACGACAGCCTGATGGAGACGCCGCACCGCATCGCGAAGATGTACGTCGACGAAATTTTCTCCGGCCTGGATTACGCGAACTTCCCGAAAATCACCGTCATTGAAAATAAGATGAAGGTCGATGAGATGGTGACGGTACGCGATATCACGCTGACCAGCACCTGCGAGCATCACTTTGTGACCATCGATGGTAAAGCGACGGTGGCCTATATTCCAAAAGATACGGTCATTGGCCTGTCCAAGATCAACCGCATCGTGCAGTTCTTTGCCCAGCGTCCGCAGGTGCAGGAGCGTCTGACGCAGCAGATCCTGACCGCACTGCAAACTCTGTTGGGTACTAACAACGTGGCGGTGTCTATCGACGCGGTGCACTACTGCGTGAAAGCGCGCGGCGTGCGTGATGCAACCAGCGCAACCACCACCACTTCGCTGGGCGGCCTGTTCAAATCGAGCCAGAACACCCGCCAGGAGTTCCTGCGCGCCGTGCGTCACCACAACTAATCAGACAGGGCAGGGACCATGGAGCGAAACGTCACGCTCGATTTTGTTCGCGGCGTCGCCATTCTCGGTATCCTGCTGCTGAATATCAGCGCCTTCGGTCTGCCGAAGGCCGCCTATCTGAATCCTGCGTGGTATGGCGACATCACGCGCAGCGACGCCTGGACGTGGGCAATCCTCGATCTCTTTGCACAGGTTAAATTCCTGACCCTCTTTGCGCTTCTGTTTGGCGCGGGACTTCAGCTTCTCCTTAAACGCGGTACGCGCTGGATCCAGTCGCGTTTAACGCTGCTGGTTATCCTCGGTTTTATTCACGGGCTGCTGTTCTGGGACGGCGATATTCTGCTCGCGTATGGTCTGGTGGGGCTGATTTGCTGGCGGCTGATCCGCGACGCGCCCGGTGTGAAAAGCCTGTTTAATACCGGCGTGATGCTCTATGTCATGGGACTGGCCGTGTTATTGCTGCTTGGCATGATTGCCGATGCTTCCACCAGTCGTTCATGGATCCCGGATGCGGCCAACCTGCAATATGAGCAGTTCTGGAAGCTGAAAGGCGGCATGGAAGCGATAGGCAACCGGGCCGATATGCTCGGCGATAATCTGCTGGCGCTGGGCGCGCAATACGGCTGGCAGCTGGCGGGGATGATGCTGATGGGCGCAGCCCTGATGCGCACCGGCTGGCTGAAAGGGGAATTTAGCCTGCGACACTATCGTCGTACGGGAGCAGGGCTGGTGCTGCTCGGCGTGATCATCAACCTCCCGGCGGTGATGATGCAGTGGCATCTTCAGTGGGATTACCGCTGGTGTGCGTTCCTGTTGCAGGTGCCGCGCGAACTGAGCGCGCCGTTCCAGACTATTGGCTATGCGGCGCTGATCTACGGCTTCTGGCCCCAGCTTTCCCGCCTGTGGATCGTCAGTGCGGTGGCCTGTGTTGGACGGATGGCGTTAAGCAATTACATCCTGCAAACGCTGATATGCACCACGCTTTTCTACCGATTCGGCCTGTTTATGAAATTCGACCGCCTGACGCTGCTGGCGTTTGTTATTCCGGTCTGGATTGTTAACGTGGTGTTTTCGGTTGTCTGGCTGCGTTTTTTCCGCCAGGGCCCGCTGGAATGGGCATGGCGACGGTTAACCGCCCGTGCTTCGGGCGTGTCATTGCGTAATACATCCAGATAACGATCTGGATCACAATCATTAACAAAACGGATGTAAGCGTTTTCATCTGTGTGAGCTTCTTCACGTAGTCTCCTCTCTCTCGCTGCCAGAATAGCCACCTTGCTAAACACAGGGGGTGTCTGTGAGTTGCTGCAATCCTTTAAAGGGTGGTGAATATGATCACCATTCGTGACGTCGCCCGCCAGGCGGGTGTTTCTGTTGCTACTGTCTCCCGCGTGCTGAACAACAGTGCGCTGGTCAGCCCTGAAACGCGTGAAACCGTAATGAAAGCCGTGACCCAGCTGGGGTACCGGCCAAACGCTAATGCCCAGGCGCTGGCGACGCAGGTCAGCGATACCATTGGCGTAGTGGTGATGGACGTGTCGGACGCCTTCTTCGGCGCGCTGGTCAAAGCGGTGGACGTCGTTGCCCAGCAGCACCAGAAATATGTGCTGATTGGCAACAGCTATCACGAGGCTGAAAAAGAGCGTTATGCCATTGAGGTACTGATCCGCCAGCGCTGTAACGCCCTGATTGTGCACTCTAAAGCCCTGAGCGATGAAGAGCTGGCCGGGTTTATGGAGCAGATCCCCGGCATGGTGCTGATCAACCGTATCGTCCCCGGCTACGCGCACCGCTGCGTCGGTCTGGATAACATCAGCGGCGCGATGATGGCGACGCGGATGCTCATCAGCAACGGCCATCAGCGCATTGGTTATCTGGCCTCCAGCCACGGTATTGAAGACGACATGATGCGCCGCGAGGGCTGGCAAAACGCCCTGAAAGAGCAGGGCATTGCGCCGCTGGAAAGCTGGGTAGGTACCGGTTCGCCGGACATGCAGGGCGGTGAAGCGGCAATGGTGGAACTGCTGGGGCGTAATCTTCAGCTGACGGCCGTGTTTGCCTATAACGACAGCATGGCGGCAGGTGCGCTTACCGCGCTGAAAGACAACGGCATTGCGGTGCCACAGCATTTATCGCTGATCGGCTTTGACGATATCCCGATTGCCCGTTACACCGATCCGCAGCTGACAACGGTGCGTTACCCCATTGCGTCGATGGCGAAACTGGCGACAGAGCTGGCGTTACAGGGGGCGGCAGGGCTGTTAGATCCTGACGCAACGCATTGTTTTATGCCGACTTTAGTACGCCGCCATTCGGTCGCTATCCGACAAACTGTGGCTCCGATCACTAACTGATAACATCACGTGATGTAACCGTTTTCAATCTGTGAGTAAATTCACAGTATCTTAACAAGCCGCTGTCTATGATGTCAGCGTTTTAGGGGCTGAAACACAATGTAACGGTGATTATTCACTTTTACCGTTACCAGCATGCCTCAAACAACGAATAAAACGCATTTCTGGAGCGTTACCGAACACGGAAGCTGGACATTTTATAAGTGAACTTCGGCGATCAGTAACGTTTTATTAACTTCTGCCCGCCGACCGTTTTTCACAAGAACTACCCTGCATAAAAAAAACCGGAGATACCATGAATAAGAAGGTGTTGACTCTGTCTGCTGTCATGGCAAGCATGCTTTTTGGCGCAGCAGCACACGCAGCGGATACCCGTATTGGCGTGACTATCTATAAATACGACGACAACTTCATGTCCGTTGTGCGTAAAGCAATTGAAAAAGATGCTAAATCAGCGCCAGACGTGCAGCTGCTGATGAATGACTCCCAGAATGACCAGTCCAAACAGAACGATCAGATTGACGTTCTTCTGGCAAAAGGCGTGAAAGCGCTGGCTATTAACCTGGTTGACCCGGCGGCGGCAGGCACGGTGATCGAGAAAGCGCGCGGCCAGAACGTGCCAATTGTCTTCTTCAACAAAGAACCTTCCCGTAAGGCGCTGGACAGCTACGACAAAGCGTATTACGTGGGTACCGACTCCAAAGAGTCCGGGATTATCCAGGGCGATCTGATTGCGAAACACTGGGCGGCGAACCCGAACTGGGATCTGAACAAAGATGGTCAGATTCAGTTCGTTCTGCTGAAAGGTGAACCGGGCCATCCGGATGCTGAAGCACGTACCACCTACGTTATTAAAGAGCTGAACGACAAGGGCCTGAAAACCCAGCAGCTGGCGTTAGACACCGCAATGTGGGACACCGCTCAGGCGAAAGATAAGATGGACGCGTGGCTCTCTGGTCCGAACGCCAACAAAATTGAAGTGGTCATCGCCAACAACGATGCGATGGCAATGGGTGCCGTTGAAGCCCTGAAAGCCCACAACAAGTCCGCCATTCCTGTGTTCGGTGTGGATGCCCTGCCAGAAGCGCTGGCGCTGGTGAAATCTGGCGCTATGGCCGGTACCGTGCTGAACGATGCCAACAACCAGGCGAAAGCCACCTTCGATCTGGCGAAAAACCTGGCCGACGGTAAAGGCGCCGCTGACGGGACTAACTGGAAAATTGACAACAAAATCGTTCGCGTTCCTTACGTGGGCGTAGACCAGTCCAACCTGGCTGAGTTTATCGGTAAATAAGTTATCTGCATTGTCTTCACTGGGCGCAATTCGTTGCGCCCTTTTATAACGCGATATGCGAGGCCAACAAGGTATAATTATGGTCAGCACAACTACTCAGTCGTCCGGTGAATACTTGTTGGAAATGACCGGTGTCAACAAGTCATTCCCCGGTGTTAAGGCGCTCGATAATGTTAATTTAAAAGTTCGTCCACACTCTATTCATGCGTTAATGGGTGAAAACGGTGCGGGTAAATCAACATTATTAAAATGCCTCTTTGGGATCTATCAAAAAGATTCTGGCAGCATTCTTTTTCAGGGAAAAGAGATCGACTTCCATTCAGCGAAAGAAGCGCTGGAGAACGGTATCTCGATGGTACACCAGGAATTAAACCTGGTTCTGCAACGTTCAGTTATGGATAATATGTGGTTGGGTCGTTATCCAACCAAAGGTGTCTTTGTCGATCAGGATAAAATGTATCGCGACACCAAAGCCATTTTTGATGAGCTGGATATTGATATCGACCCGCGCGCACGCGTCGGGACATTATCCGTTTCCCAGATGCAGATGATCGAAATTGCCAAAGCGTTCTCCTATGATGCGAAAATCGTGATCATGGATGAACCGACATCGTCATTAACGGAAAAAGAGGTTAACCACCTTTTTACCATTATTCGTAAGCTGAAAGATCGCGGCTGCGGCATTGTCTATATCTCACATAAAATGGAAGAGATCTTCCAGCTGTGCGATGAAATCACCATCCTGCGCGACGGCCAGTGGATCGCCACCCAGCCGCTGGAAGGGCTGGATATGGACAAGATCATCGCCATGATGGTTGGCCGTTCTCTGAACCAGCGTTTCCCGGATAAAGAAAACAAGCCAGGCGAAGTGATTCTGGAGGTGCGTAACCTGACCTCGCTGCGTCAGCCGTCTATCCGCGATGTCTCTTTCGATCTGCACAAGGGGGAGATCCTTGGCATCGCAGGGCTGGTGGGCGCCAAGCGCACCGATATCGTGGAAACCCTGTTTGGTATCCGTGAGAAAGCCGAAGGCACCATTACGCTGCACGGTAAGAAGATCAACAACCACAACGCCAACGAAGCCATTAATAATGGCTTTGCGCTGGTGACGGAAGAGCGTCGTTCCACCGGTATTTACGCTTATCTGGATATTAACTTTAACTCGTTAATTTCTAATATTCGCAATTACAAAAATAAAGTCGGGCTGCTGGATAATTCCCGCATGAAGAGCGATACCCAGTGGGTGATTGACTCCATGCGCGTGAAAACGCCGGGCCACCGCACGCAAATTGGCTCACTCTCGGGAGGGAACCAGCAGAAAGTCATTATTGGTCGCTGGCTATTAACCCAGCCTGAAATTCTGATGCTGGATGAACCTACGCGCGGTATCGACGTGGGTGCAAAATTTGAGATATACCAGCTGATCGCCGAGCTGGCGAAAAAAGATAAAGGGATCATTATTATTTCTTCCGAAATGCCGGAATTGTTAGGGATCACAGACCGTATTCTGGTTATGAGCAATGGTCTCGTTGCCGGTATTGTTGAAACCAAAACGACAACGCAAAACGAAATTTTGCGTCTTGCGTCTTTGCACCTTTAAGATCAGGGGCTCCTCATGAGTGCGTTAAATAAAAAAAGTTTTCTCACTTATCTGAAAGAAGGCGGTATTTACGTTGTTCTTTTAGTCTTGCTGGCGATTATTATTTTCCAGGACCCTACGTTCTTAAGTCTGCTGAACTTGAGTAACATTCTGACCCAGTCTTCCGTACGTATTATTATCGCGCTTGGCGTGGCGGGACTTATCGTTACCCAGGGGACTGACCTTTCGGCAGGGCGCCAGGTGGGTCTGGCGGCGGTCATTGCGGCAACCCTGTTGCAGTCGATGGAAAACGCCAACAAGGTGTTCCCGGAGATGGCGACCATGCCGATTTTCGTGGTGATCCTGATCGTGTGCGCCATCGGCGCGGTAATTGGCCTGATTAACGGCATCATCATTGCTTACCTGAACGTGACGCCATTCATCACCACGCTTGGCACGATGATCATCGTTTATGGTATCAACTCCCTGTACTACGATTTCGTCGGCGCGTCTCCAATCTCTGGCTTCGACAGCGGCTTCTCGACCTTCACGCAGGGGTTTGTTGCGCTGGGCAGCTTCCGTCTCTCCTACATCACCTTCTATGCGCTGATTGCGGTGGCGTTCGTCTGGATCCTGTGGAACAAAACCCGCTTCGGTAAAAACATCTTTGCTATCGGCGGTAACCCTGAAGCGGCTAAAGTGTCCGGGGTCAACGTGGCTCTGAACCTGCTGATGATTTACGCCCTGTCCGGGGTCTTCTACGCCTTCGGCGGGATGCTGGAAGCGGGCCGTATCGGCTCTGCAACCAACAACCTCGGCTTTATGTACGAACTGGATGCGATTGCAGCCTGCGTGGTTGGCGGCGTCTCCTTCAGCGGCGGCGTGGGGACCGTGCTGGGCGTGGTGACCGGTGTGATCATCTTCACCGTTATCAACTACGGCCTGACCTACATCGGCGTGAACCCCTACTGGCAGTACATCATCAAGGGTGCCATCATCATCTTCGCGGTTGCGCTGGATTCACTGAAGTACGCGCGTAAGAAATAAGCGCTGGAATGAAAGAACCCGCAGCGATGCGGGTTTTTTTATGAGAAAAGTGAAGCGATAAGCGATTTTGAAACGGGCACTAGTCCGGTTTGAAGCCCAAAGGGTTTAAAGATTTTATTTATGACGTCAGCGGAATAATTGCCTCTGTTATTTTCTACATCCGACAATGTTTTCCGGGATACGCTGACCAGCTTTGCATATTCATCCTGCTTCAGCCCTAACACCTCGACCCTGAGCCTTTTCAGCGCCTCTCCCTGTGTAATTTTCCCCAGCAAAATGTCCCGTATGGCTGCATGCAGTACAGCCTGGCGATCAAGAGTACTAATCCGCGTTAAGCCTTGTGTAACGCGTTGCCTCTTCACTACCGATGGCTTGTCCGGATCTTCCGCCTCGTCATGATGTCGCTTTTTATTTACGCTGCGTACTTGAGCTAATGTCTGTAAAAGCTCTGATTCAGCTTCATTAGGTGTTTTCATAATAAACCCCAACGGGAAAGTTTATCCGGGATGTAGCGAAAACCCATCGCGGGCATTTCCATTATCTGTTCCGGAACGCCTCGCGCCGCCAGCCTTTCCGGGAGATCAATAAGCTGAACGGCTGTTTCATGCAGAGCATCAAGTAATGTTGTGGGAGGGATCCACTCCGCCAGCGTTTGTGCGATAGTGTTGAAATTATAATCCCCTCCTGATTCGCAAGATAATGACCACTTCAGGGTTCTTGGTATCCCTTCAGGATCGGCTTTCATCGGCGCAAAGTCATATACAGGGGAGAGCATAATTTGATTTTCAGCCTTCACAAAGGCGGTATTTCGCCCATGGTTGTCACTATTTCCAAAAATAATATTTAGCAGATCGCGACGCACCCATTCTGTTACAAATCCCGGAATATCAAAATGATAGCCCTGCTGCTGGACCATATGGCTGGAGGTGATTTTATTAATTAACGTGCGCAACGTTGTCTCATGATCAAGGAGGGTGCCGGGTGCCTTTTGTAATAGCGAATACACCGATTCCATACCCAGCCTGACCAGTTGGTCCTGCTCATTTCTCACTATGTCGAAACGCGGTAACCACAGAGACGGGTAATGGCTACCTTCTTCAAGGCGCATTGTTTCCACTGGGATCGTGGAAAAACCCATCGCGTTAAGCTCATGATAATAATGGAATTCAGCTCGCAGAATATTACAATCAACTTCTGTCCTGTTACCGCGTGGATATTTAACCAAATAATAGCGGTCCCGGTTATCCGGCTCGTTTTGCCAGGTATCGATCCAGATGGCATCAGTTTCACTACAGCGCAGCAAAAGTTTAGGCGCTTCACCGCCAGCACCGGTTGCACCACCCGCCGCCGCGCCTCTTTCCTGGGCATAATCCAGAAAATCGGCCGCACGATCGATTACGTCCGCAACCGTAAACGTTTTAGTGCTGGCGAATTTATTCCATTCTGGGACGGATTCTTTTATGCGCAAATTCCCCACAGGGGACATTGTGCCAAATTTCAGCAATAAGAAATTTTGCTGGCCAACGGGTAATTCACTGATGTCGAGCGCATTAATCCAGTAACGGCGGCTTGCTCCGGCGGGAATAATATCGTCGATAAATCGCAGCCAGCCCGGTTGGCCATGGTCATCAAAAAAGAGTGATACAGGGTGATTGACTGAGACTGCGTGAAAATCATCATAGTCGAGAAAATTAATCGCATACTCAGTGAGATAGTCTAACTGCGTGGTATTCCAGTCATTTTTTTCACTTCCTGGATATTTGATGAGAGCGATATCCGTCCATGTTTCGTTCAGATATGCCTGTACGGTTAACGTCTCCATCTCACCTCCATAACGCGACAATGTGTAAAATATTACTCATAGTCAGTGATAAAAACAAGTATTGCTACTTATATCACTCATTAGGTGTCTAAAAAGAGAGTAATGCGTTTTATATCACGCATTGTAGATCTGAATTACTTCTTCTGAATTTCCAGCAACTGCTCTGGCGTTACCGCCGGGTAACCCTGTGCATTCTCCGGCACTTCGTGCATCGTTGGGATCGGCACCAGCGGGCCTAAAAAGCGCGGTTCACGTTTGAATAAGTACAGGTCAGCCAGCGCGCCAAAACGAGCGCCAAACTCACGTACGCGCACGCTCAGCATATCCTTTGGCGATGGCACCGCATAACACTGCGCCTGAATGCCCATATGCAGGGCGATAAACAGCGCCCGCTCGCAGTGGAAACGCTGGGTAATGATGATGAAATCATTGGTGTCGAACACCTTGCGGGTACGCACGATGGAATCAAGCGTGCGGAATCCGGCGTAGTCGAGCACGATATCGGCCGGGTCGACGCCTGCGGCAATCAGATCTTTGCGCATCGTCACCGGCTCGTTATAGCTTTGCAGCGCGTTATCGCCGCTCAGCAGCAGATAGTTCACCTTGCCGCTGTTATAGGCGTTCAGCGCGCCCTGAATACGATACCGGTAATACTGATTTATGACGCCAGTGCGGTAATACTTGGCGGTGCCAAGCACCACACCAACCTGACGGTAGGGGAGATCCTGTAGGTCATCAAAAATGTAGGGGGCTGTTTTCCAGCTCATCCAGCGGTCGAGGCCCAGCACGATCAACAGCAGTATGCCGACCAGGACAGACAGGCTGTAAAACACGCGCTTTAACATGCAGATGGCTCGTACCGATGATGAAATTTCCCTCAGGCTACTGTACCAGCCTGGTTAGCGCAAGAAACAGCGATTCAACTGAGGGGTTTTTCGTCAGACTGGCGGGCAACTCTGCCCGCCGAACAGATTATGCCAGCAGCACGCGGTCGATGGTTGAACAGCCCAGCGCTTTCAGCGTGGCTGCGGTCGCGTCCCACTGGATCAGCGGCGCATCGGCCTTTTCAGCCAGGATTGCGCGCTGAATATCCGGGTAGTCATACCCGTTCAGGCTAAGCAGGTTCAGGGCACCCTGGAGCGGAGGCAGCGTCGGGTTAAATGCGGCGTTCTCTGCATAGCTGCCGGTGAAGATGCGGCCGTCGCGGCACTGAAGGGCGACGCCGCTTGGAGATTTGCTGTAGGGCGTGTGGCTTTTATTGGCGGCGGCAATGGCCGCTTCGCTCAGCTCATCTCCCGAGAGCGCATAATCGTGGTCCTGCTCGTCCATCAGCAGGGTTTTGATCTCAAGATCTTTCGGGCCGAAAGCATCCGGCAGGTAATCACCCAGCGTATGCGGTGCGCGTCCCGGCAGGTTGATACGCAGTTCAAGACCGCTGTTCAGCTCATTCATAAACTGGCGGCAGTGGCCGCAAGGGGTATAGTTGACGGTGATGGCGCGCAGGGCTTTTTCGCCGCGCAGCCAGGCGTGACTGATGGCGCTCTGCTCCGCGTGGACGGTTTGCTGCATGGTCGCACCAAGAAACTCCATGTTTCCGCCGAAGTACCAGGTTCCGCTCACGCCGCGCGCAATTGCGCCTACGTTAAAATGGGAAAGGTCAGCGCGGGCGCAGGCAGCCGCAAGGGGCAGCAGGGCGAAAGCCAGCGCGTCTTCGTCCAGCCCCGTTGCCTGTTTAAGGGCCGTGACCTGATCTGCCGTCAGCAGGGCGGGGAAATGCGCATCCGCCAGAACCGGAGCCAGGGCTGATTGCAAATTCTCTGCAAGCTGAGAGAAAGCAGCTTGAAAACGTGGATGCATGACGTTGCCTCATCAAGGTTAATGGATCGGTAGTGTACGGAGCCGTACGGCCTTTATATGTGATCCAAATCTCATTATGTGTGCAACTTATGAAATGAAAATGAAATTTGCGCGACGCATCGCAAATTTTAGCCCATGACTGCCAGAATAATCGGGAAGATAAACGGCGCGACCAGGGAAGTGATAATCCCGCAGATCACCAGCGCCAGCGAGCTGAATGCCCCTTCCTGATAATCCAGTTCCGCGCAGCGTGCGGTGCCCAGCGCGTGCGAGGCGGTACCCATCGCCAGACCGCGTGCCGCTTTGGTCCGAATTTTCATGATATTCAGCAGCGTATGACCAAACACCGCGCCCAGGATACCGACAAAAATCACGCACACGGCGCTGATGGCCGGAATGCCCCCGATGCTGCCGCCCACGGCCATGGCAATCGGCGTGGTGACGGATTTAGGCAGGATAGAGGCGGCGATCTGCGGCGACGCGCCCATCAATAAGGCCACCGAGGTGCCGGTGATCATCGCAACAAGGCTACCCACAAAGCAGATGGTAATGATGGATTTCCAGCGCGCGCGGATCTGATGCAGTTGCTCATATAAAGGAAACGCCAGCGCCACCACGGCAGGCTGCAACAAATCGTTGAGGATCTTGCTCCCGGCGAAGTAACGCTCATAAGGAATGCCGGTGAGCAGCAGAAAAGGAATAATCACCACCATGGCGACCAGCAGCGGGTTGAGCAACGGCATTTTGAAACGCACCGCAAGCTTACGCGCAGCAAAGAACACCACCAGGGTTAACGGCAGGGACCACCAGATATTCGCCATCATTTTTTTGTTCTCTCCCCGACGACCTTGCGTTCGCCATGCACAATGTGTGAACTCCAGCTGACGACCAGGAATACCACCAGCGTACTGATGGCGCAGGAGACCACAATCGGGCCGAACTGCGCTTTAAGCACATCGTAATACTGCATCACCCCAACGCCGATAGGCACAAAAAGCAGGGCCATATAGCGAATGAGAACGAAGCACCCCGGATTAACCCATTTCGCGGGCAGCACCTGTAATGCCAGTAGCACAAACAGGATCAGCATGCCGATAATGCTGCCGGGTATCGTAATCGGCAGCAGCGAAGCGATAAAAATGCCGGCGTACAGGCAGGCATAAATGAGGACGAAGGCGCGAAGGTATTGCCAGATAGTATTCAGTGATTTGCTCATGGTGAAAGTCCTTGCTGAGACGTATTCATCATACAATTAAACCTGAAAATGTGCCACGGATCACATCATGAATTTTGGGCATACCAGACATTCCGCAATGGAACGCCGGGCTTTCAACATACATAGAGAGCAGCTACTATAGCGCGTCTTTTTTCACAGGTACTCAGAATGCGTGTTTTACTGGCCCCGATGGAAGGTGTGCTCGACTCTCTCGTGCGCGAGCTGCTTACCGAGGTGAACGATTACGATCTCTGCGTGACGGAGTTTCTGCGCGTGGTCGATATGTTGCTGCCAGAAAAATCATTTTATCGTCTCTGCCCGGAACTGCATCGTCAGAGCCGCACTCCGTCCGGTACGCTGGTGCGCGTCCAGCTGCTCGGCCAGTATCCTGAGTGGCTGGCTGAAAACGCCGCCCGCGCGGTAGCGCTTGGTTCGTACGGCGTCGATCTTAACTGCGGCTGTCCGTCAAAGCTGGTCAACGGCAGCGGCGGGGGGGCGACGCTACTTAAAGATCCGGAGCTGATTTATCGCGGCGCAAAGGCCATGCGTGAGGCGGTGCCATCGCATCTGCCGGTGACGGTCAAAGTGCGTCTGGGATGGGACAGCGACGACAAGCAGTTTGAAATTGCTGACGCGGTGCAGCAGGCGGGCGCCACCGAGCTGGTGGTGCACGGGCGAACCAAAGAGGATGGTTATAAAGCCGAGCGCATTAACTGGCAGGCGATTGGCGAGATCCGCAAACGGCTTACGATCCCGGTGATTGCCAACGGCGAAATCTGGGATTACGAGAGCGCGCAGGCCTGCCTCAAAGAGACCGGCTGTAATGCCGTGATGATTGGCCGCGGTGCGCTGAACGTGCCGAACCTCAGCCGGGTGGTGAAATATAATGAGCCGCGGATGCCGTGGGCGGATGTGGTGAAACTACTGCAAAAATACACGCGGCTGGAAAAGCAGGGCGATACCGGCTTGTATCACGTCGCGCGCATTAAGCAGTGGCTGAGTTATTTGCGTAAAGAGTACGACGACGCGCTGGGATTATTTCAGGAGATCCGTACCCTACAGACGTCTGCGGATATTGCCCGGGTGATCCAGTCAAAATCCTGAGCGAAGTGTGAAGTGTTTGCCCGGCGCGGAGCCGGGCAACAGAATCAGAAAATCATCTTGAATACGCCGGTTACCACCAGCAGCCCTATCAGAAATATAATCAAAATAACCCACAATAATATTTTCATTCGCCTCTCCTGCGTATGTCTGTCGAAGTAAGTGTAGCAGCCAATTCATAATTAGCATGAATACATGAAATTAAATCATTGTCTTGGAGAATAAATTTCCGGATATGAAAATGTATAACAATATGCAGATTGCCACGCGTTACTAAAAAACGGAACGTCAGTAAGCGTAAGTTGCGCCTTTATTTTTTTGAGTTCATGGCGTAATGAAACGTTCTCTTACTTTATATCTGAGTGCTCCTCTTGTTTTTATGCTGGCCGCCTGCGCGCCGGAACATGCCACGGTGTCTCCAGTAAAAACGCAAGCCGCCGCCGCAGCTGTAAATACCCAACTGCGTCATGCCGACTGGCCAAAAAGCGAATGGTGGAAAGACTTTAACGACCCCCAGCTCAACGCGCTGATCGACAAAGCGCTGGCGGATGCGCCGGATATGCAAATTGCCCGTCAGCGTATCACCCTGGCGGAAGCACAGGCGAAAGCCGCTGTCGCTGCTGAGGGTCCACAGCTGGATTTTTCCGCAGATGTTGAACGGCAAAAAATGTCGGCAGAGGGGCTGATGGGTCCATTTGCGCTGACCGATCCGGCGGCGGGGACAACCGGCCCCTGGTACACCAACGGCACCTTTGGTCTGACGGCGGGTTGGGATTTGGATTTATGGGGTAAAAACCGCGCCCAAATTGAGGCCCGCATCGGTCAGGTGAATGCGCAAAAAGCGGAGCTGGAGCAGACCCGCCAGCTGCTCGCCAGCAGCGTCGCGCGGCTGTACTGGGACTGGCAGACCGAGGCCGCGGTGGGTGACGTACTCGCGCAAATCAAACGGGAGCAGGAAAATATCATCGGTGCCGATCGTGAGCTTTATCAGCACGGCATTACCTCCTCGGTGGAAGGCGTTGAAACGGATATCAATGCCAGCAAAACCGATGAACAGCTCGCTGACGTGCACGGCAAAATGAAGGTCATTGAGGCGCGTCTGAATGCGTTGACCCATACCCCTTCAGTCACGCTCGCCCGGCATGCCTTACCTGACGCAGAGGCGTCGTTGCCATCAACGCTCGGTTATGAACTGCTGGCTCGGCGCCCGGATTTGCAGGAGGCGCACTGGTATATCGAAGCATCCATGAGCGAAGTGGATGCCGCCAGAGCCGCGTTCTACCCTGACATCAATTTGATGGCATTCTTGCAGCAGGATGCATTGCACCTGAGTGACCTGTTCCGCTCATCTGCGCAGCAAATGGGCGTAACCGCCGGGCTGACGCTGCCAATTTTTGACAGCGGTCGGTTGAATGCGAACCTGGATATCGCCCAGGCGCAAAACAACCTCTCCGTGGCGAACTACAACAAGGCCGTGGTAGATGCCGTAAACCAGGTTGCCCGGACGGCCAGCGAAGTGGAAACGCTGACCGCCAAAAATCAGCACCAGCAGCAGATCGAAAAAGATGCGGCGCGCGTCGTTGCGCTGGCACAGGCGCGTTTCAGCGCCGGGATCATTGCCGGCTCCCGGGTGAGTGAAGCAAAAATTCCGGCGCTCAAAGAGCGTATTACCGGGTTGATGCTGAAAGGTCAGTACGTGGATGCCACGCTCCAGCTCACCTCCGCGCTGGGTGGCGGATATCATCACGGCTAACATTGCGCATTATCTATACTTACCTCTTTGCAGATTATCAGGAGGTGAGTATGACGCGAGTCGCAATTGTTACCGCATCGGATTCAGGAATTGGCAAAACGACGGCCCTGATGCTGGCCGAACGCGGGTTTGATGTCGGAGTAACCTGGCATTCAGATGAGAAAGGGGCGCTGGCAACCTGCCGTGAAATTGAAGCGCGCGGGCAGCGTGCCGAGGCCATTCATCTCGACTTAAGCAATTTGCCGGAAGGCGCAAAGGCCATTGAAACCCTGATTACGCGTTTCGGGCGGCTGGATGTGCTGGTTAACAATGCCGGGGCGATGAATAAAGCGCCATTTCTAGACCTGTCGTTTGACGACTGGCGGCACATATTCACCGTTGACGTGGACGGCGCATTTCTCTGCTCGCAAATCGCGGCGCGTCAGATGGTGAAGCAGGGGGAAGGGGGGCGGATCGTGAATATCACCTCGGTGCATGAACATACGCCATTGCCGGACGCCAGCGCCTATACGGCGGCCAAACATGCGCTGGGCGGGTTAACAAAGTCGATGGCGCTGGAGCTGGTTAAACATAAGATTCTGGTGAACGCCGTTGCGCCCGGAGCGATCGCCACGCCGATGAATGATATGGACGACAGCGAAGTGAAAGAAGGCGCAATGCCGGAAATCCCGCTGGCACGGCCAGGGCATACCAAAGAAATTGCCAGCCTGGTGGCGTGGCTGTGTGACAGCGACGCCAGCTACACCACCGGGCAGTCGTTTATCGTCGACGGCGGTTTTATGCTGGCGAATCCGCAGTTTAAGCCTGCGGAATAAGCATTCCCCTCACCCCCAAGGGGAGAGGGTGTATAGCGTTTGGGGAGAGGGGTAGGGTGAGGGGCAGCAGGCCGAACTCACTCTTCATCCCGCCGCTTTTCGCGATGCTTGAGCCACAGCCGTACCACAATCACCACCGCAACAACCAGGATCAACCAGGCCCAGTGTTTAAGATGCTGATCGAGATTATGCAGCCACGGACCTATTACTTCGCCACCCACGTAGCCAAGCGTGGTGAAAATCAGCGCCCAGGCAATCGCCCCGAGAATGTTCAGCGGCAGGAAGATTTTCGGCGGTAAGCGGCTCGCGCCAATCAGTATTGGCCCGATGATGCGAAAGCCGTACATAAAGCGGGTACCAATCACAAACAGCCAGGGACGTCGCTGGATAAGCCGCTGAGCACGGCGAATTTTCTTTTGATGCTTAGCAAAACGTTGCAAAAGCGTCGGGCCAAAGCGCAGCCCCAGAAAGTAGAGCAGCTGATCGCCAATCATACCGCCCAACGCGACGGCGGCGACCACCAGCGAGAATTTCAGCAATCCCTGATGTGCGGCCACCCCGCCCAGCAGCGTGATGGTTTCGCCTTCCGCGACGCTGCCGATCACCAGCGCGGCGTATCCATATTGTTCAATAAGACCGTTGATATCCATTACGTAAACGTCATCTCCCTTACTGTGCCTGCGTTAATCATATACCCCATCCATCAACCGCGCGGCAATCAACGGAAATTTCCCACTGTACATAAAATAATCTAAAGCCTGCATTATACTTAAGCTATCGCTGACGGGCCGACAACAAGGGGGCGTTATGAACCATGTCTGGGGACTTTTCTCCCATCCCGATCGTGAAATGCAGGTGATCCGTAACGAGAACGAAACGGTCGCGCATCACTATACCCACCATGTCCTGCTGATGGCAGCGGTGCCGGTGGTCTGCGCGTTTATTGGTACTACGCAGATAGGCTGGAACTTTGGTGACGGCACCGTGGTTCAGCTTTCCTGGTTTACCGGACTGTACCTGGCCATTCTGTTTTATGGCCTGATGCTGGCCGGGGTGGCGGTGATGGGGCGGGTCATCCACTGGATGGCGCGCAACTATCCGCAGCGCCCGTCGCTGGCACACTGTATGGTCTTCGCCGGATACGTCGCGACCCCGCTGTTTTTAAGCGGTATTGTCGCGCTCTATCCACTGGTCTGGCTGTGCGCGCTGATCGGTACGGTTGCCCTCTTTTACACCGGTTATCTGCTGTATGTAGGGGTGCCAACCTTCCTCAATATCAATAAAGAAGAGGGCCTGAGCTTCTCCAGCTCTACGCTTGCCATCGGCGTACTGGTCCTTGAGGCGCTACTGGCCCTGACAGTTATTCTTTGGGGTTATGGATACCGTCTCTTTTAAGTTCCCTGCATTGCTGGCGTAAATGCCAGCAATGCAGCATCTGGTTATGATTCTCCGCTGGCGACAACGCACGGTGATCGCTATGATGCCGAAGCCAGCCTGTGTTTATCCGTTGACACAGGCGGTGTACGTCATAACGTGCGTGAATCATTATCAGAAGTCTCATCATGCTGAAATTTCGAGTGTCACTCCTTAGTCTTGCGCTGCTGCTGGGCGTCTCCGCTACCGCGCCAGCCATCGCCAAAACGACCGCAGTCGCCACCGCTGCTGCGCAACCCCAGATTGCGTCCGGCAGCGCGATGATCGTTGACCTGAATACCAACAAGGTGATCTACGCCAGTCATCCGGATCTGGTGCGCCCGATCGCTTCCATAACCAAAGTCATGACCGCGATGGTGGTGCTTGATGCACGACTGCCGCTGGACGAAAAGCTGAAGGTGGATATCAGCCACACGCCAGAGATGAAAGGGATCTACTCTCGCGTGCGTCTGAACAGTGAAATCAGCCGTAAAAATATGCTGCTGCTGGCGCTGATGTCCTCTGAGAACCGCGCGGCGGCAAGCCTTGCCCACCATTATCCTGGTGGTTACGACGCGTTTATCCGCGCGATGAACGCCAAAGCCAAAGCGCTGGGGATGAAAAATACCCATTTCGTAGAGCCAACCGGTCTGTCGATTCATAACGTCTCGACGGCGCGTGATTTAACCAAGCTGCTGATCGCCAGTAAGCAATACCCGCTGATCGGTCAGCTCAGTACCACGCGTGAGGAGATGGCGACATTCTCGAACCCGGCGTATACGCTGCCGTTCCGCAACACTAACCATCTGGTGTATCGCGATAACTGGAATATTCAGTTAACCAAGACCGGATTCACTAATGCGGCAGGGCACTGCCTGGTGATGCGCACCGTGTTTAACGGTAAGCCAGTGGCGCTGGTAGTGATGGATGCCTTCGGCAAATATACCCACTTTGCGGACGCCAGCCGCCTGCGCACCTGGATTGAAACCGGGAAAGTGCAGCCGGTGCCGGCTTCAGCGCTGGCGTATAAAAAGCAGAAAGCGGAACAGATGGCGACGGCGCAGAACGACTGAGCCGCCTGTCTGTGCCGGGTGGCGGCTTCGCCTTACCCGGCCTACGGCCCAAAAGCGGCCCCGATACGTAGGCCAAGCGAAGCGCCACCGGGCGAAAGCGCCTACTCCGGCAGCGTCCAGTCACCATCGTTGAGTGGACGCTGCATGATCAACGTATCCCGCCAGTCGCCCTTCTTATACCCCACGCTGCGCAGTTGACCGACAACCTCGAAGCCATGTTTTTTATGCAGCCGTAACGATCCCGCATTATTGTTTCCGTCACCAACCACGGCAATCATCTGCCGCCAGGGTCCTTGTTCACAACGGGCGATCAGTGCCTGGAGTAAGGCCGAGCCAAACCCGCGCCCGGTAGTGCTGGCATCCACATAGATGGATTCCTCAAGGGTGTACCGGTAGGCCTGGCGTGGACGATAAAACGTGGCGTAGCAGTAGCCGACAACAATGCCGCGATACAGCGCAACCAGCCACGGTAAACCGCTGTCGGTCACGCTCTTCATCCGCTGAAGCATCTCATCGACGGTGGGAGGAACTTCCTCGAAGGACGCACGGCCATGAAGCACATGCCAGGCGTATATCGCCGAGATGGCATGCGCATCGTCAGGAAGGGCGTCGCGCACCTCGATTTCAGTTTCGGGGAAAATTTCTACAGCCGACATGTTCTGCCCGCTCCTTGTTTGGAAAGCCAGAGAAACGTTTCTCTGGCAACAGGCAGATACTCTAGTACGTTTGAGGAGGGCTTAACAATCTCTTAAATTTGGCTATAAGAGTTCATCAGAGGCTTGCGTATTGTGTTCCTCTGTTTCGGCACTCTCTTTCCAGTATTTCTTCCGCGTTGTCTTACCAATGCCCGGGTTCATACTGTTTGTAGGGTCATTTTTGCGATAAAACTGTTTAAGCGTCTCCGGCGCTTTGTACAGGTGTCCTACGTTGTGCTCGGCAGGATATTGCGCGCCACGCTCGTGCAGCAGCGCCAGCATCTGTTCTTTCAGCGCGTGTGCATCAACCCCTTTTTTGACGATGTAATCCTGATGGAAGACATAGCACATAAAGTGGCCGTAATAGAGCTTATGCACCAGCTTGCTGTCGATCTCCGGCGGCAGATGTTCAAACCACTCGGTATCGTTGCGACGCAGGGCGATATCCAGCGCCAGAATATCCTCCACCTCTTCGGAATGCACCGCCTGATAACGGATGGCAGCACCCGCCGCGGCGAAGCGGTGCAGGAAGGCTTTGCTGCCTTCTTCCGGCGTACAGGCAAAGAAATCCCCGTCGGCGGTTTTGAAGAATTCGGTGAGCCAGCTCTGCGCTTCGGCAATTCCGTCCCCGGCCATTTTCAGCAGCAGATGGTGCTCATACTTGTCGCGCCAGGTCTTCATCCGCTCCGGTAAATGCGCCGGGAAGACGTTACCCAGCTTCTGCATAAAGCGGTCGGTGAAGTGCGGTTTGAACAACGATACTTTCTCCAGCATCGCGTCGGTGCGGCCCTTCATAGTGAAGAAGAACGGCATTTTGTCGGTGCCGAGCTTGTCGATCATCAGGAAGGTATCTTTGCCGTAGCGCTCGGCGATGTCGTAAATGTCCCGGTGCATATACTCGCCCGCCACCGGCAGGTGAGTGAACTCGGCCAGAATATGACGACGGATCTCCGTCAGCACCTCCGGCTGATTGGTGCCGATGTAAAACACCTGCTGCTTTTTCTCTGCCGGGAAGGTATCGAGGCGCACCGCAAAAACGGCCAGCTTGCCCGCGCAGCCGGAGGATTCAAACAGGCGATCCGGATCGGCATTATAGCGCGCCGGCGTATCGGCATTGATATCGCGCACGCGGGTGATGTAATCGTGGTCATGCGCGTGACGGCCATCGTGCTGAACGTCTTCGTCCTTTACGCGGTCATCGTCGAGTTTGCTGAGGATCTGCTCTGGCGTTACGCCCAGATCGATCCCCAGATGGTTAACCAGCGTCAGCTTGCCGTTTTCATCGATACGGGCGAACAGCGACATTTCCGTGTAAGCCGGGCCGCGCTGCACCAGCGAGCCGCCGGAGTTATTGCAGATCCCGCCGATCACCGAGGCGCCAATGCACGATGAGCCGATCACCGAGTGCGGTTCGCGTCCCAGCGGCTTAAGCGCTTTTTCCAGCGAGTAAAGCGTGGTGCCGGGGAAGGCGAGCACCTGTTCGCCCTTGTCCAGCAGGTGCAGTTTGTCGAGGCGCAGGGTGCTGATAATCACGATGTCACGATCGTAATCGTTGCCGTTCGGCGTGGAGCCTTCGGTCAGGCCGGTATTCGCAGCCTGCATTAAAATAATCTTGTCTGCCGCAACGCAGGCGCTGAGCACGCGCCACAGTTCGAGCAACGTACCGGGGAAAACTACCGCCAGCGCGTCGCCCTGGCCGGAGCGAAAGCCCTTACGATAGCGGGCGGTTTTGGCCGGGTCGGTAAGCAGGTGAGAGTGACCAACCAGGCGAGACAGTTCGTTAATAAATGTAGTGTTATCGTCAGTTCGAACAGAAGACATCTTCCACTCCTTGTGGTGGGGCAAATTTCTCGCTGTAAAGCATAGCGCGATTAGCCGTTGAGCGGTCGGGTATTCATGAGAAAAATCAGAGAATAACCCTGCAAGGTTTTCAGGCTTTATGGCACACTGCGCTTTTCGCACGGTCTGGCCGGGTGCTTCCCGCGGTTATTGATGAGAGAGAATAACAACATGAAATGGCTATGTTCTGTAGGTGTTGCCGTCAGCCTGGCGCTGCAACCTGCGCTGGCAGAGGATTTGTTTGGTAATCACCCGCTCACGCCCGAAGCCCGCGACGCCTTTGTCACGGATTTACTCAAAAAGATGACGGTCGATGAGAAAATCGGCCAGCTGCGCCTGATCAGCGTCGGTCCGGATAACCCGAAGGAAGCCATTCGCGAGATGATCAAAGACGGGCAGGTAGGGGCCATTTTTAACACCGTTACCCGCCAGGATATCCGCAAGATGCAGGATCAGGTGATGGAGCTGAGCCGCCTGAAAATTCCACTGTTCTTCGCTTATGACGTGGTGCACGGCCAGCGTACCGTCTTCCCGATTAGTCTCGGCTTAGCCTCCTCTTTTAATCTTGATGCGGTGAAAACCGTCGGGCGCGTTTCGGCATATGAAGCCGCAGACGACGGCCTGAATATGACCTGGGCACCGATGGTTGACGTCTCCCGCGATCCGCGCTGGGGCCGCGCTTCGGAGGGCTTCGGTGAAGACACGTATTTAACCGCCACGATGGGCAAAACCATGGTGGAAGCGATGCAGGGCAAAAGTCCGGCAGATCGTTACTCGGTCATGACCAGCGTCAAGCACTTCGCCGCCTATGGCGCGGTGGAGGGCGGTAAAGAGTACAACACCGTCGACATGAGCCCACAGCGCCTGTTTAACGACTACATGCCGCCATACAAGGCAGGGCTGGACGCGGGCAGCGGGGCGGTGATGGTAGCGCTGAACTCTCTCAACGGCACGCCTGCCACCTCCGATTCGTGGCTGCTGAAAGACGTGTTGCGCGACCAGTGGGGCTTTAAGGGCATTACCGTCTCTGACCACGGCGCGATTAAAGAGCTGATTAAACACGGCACGGCGTCCGATCCGGAAGACGCGGTACGCGTGGCGCTCAAGTCCGGCATCAACATGAGCATGAGCGACGAGTATTACAGCAAATACCTGCCGGGGTTGGTGAAGAGCGGCAAAGTGACGATGGCAGAGCTGGACGACGCCGCTCGCCACGTGCTGAACGTGAAATATGACATGGGGCTGTTTAACGATCCTTACAGCCATCTGGGGCCGAAGGATTCAGACCCGGCGGACACCAACGCCGAAAGCCGTCTGCACCGTAAAGAAGCCCGGGAAGTAGCGCGCGAAAGCCTGGTGCTGCTGAAAAACCGTCTCGACACGCTGCCGCTGAAAAAATCCGGCACCATTGCCGTGGTCGGTCCGCTGGCCGACAGCAAGCGTGACGTCATGGGCAGCTGGTCCGCCGCAGGCGTGGCGGATCAGTCCGTTACCGTGCTGACCGGCATTAAGAGCGCCGTGGGTGATAATGCAAAAGTGGTTTACGCCAAAGGCGCGAACGTCACCAACGATAAAGACATCGTGACCTTCCTCAACCAGTACGAGGAAGCGGTGAAGGTGGATCCGCGCACGCCGAAAGAGATGATCGACGAAGCGGTGAACGCCGCGAAGCAGTCCGACGTGGTGGTCGCGGTGGTGGGTGAAGCGCAGGGGATGGCGCACGAAGCCTCCAGTCGTACCGACATCACTATCCCGCAAAGCCAGCGTGATCTGATCGCGGCCCTGAAAGCCACCGGCAAGCCGCTGGTGCTGGTGCTGATGAACGGGCGTCCGCTGGCGCTGGTGAAAGAAGATAAGCAGGCTGACGCCATTCTGGAAACCTGGTTCGCCGGTACCGAAGGCGGTAATGCCATTGCCGACGTGCTGTTTGGCGATTACAACCCGTCCGGCAAGCTGCCGATGTCCTTCCCGCGCTCCGTCGGGCAGATCCCGGTTTACTACAGCCACCTGAACACCGGTCGTCCGTATAACGCCGACAAGCCGAACAAGTACACGTCTCGTTATTTCGATGAGGCGAACGGCCCGCTGTATCCGTTTGGCTATGGCCTGAGCTACACCACCTTCAAGGTGTCTGACGTGAAAATGTCGGCGCCGACCCTGAAGCATGACGGCAAAGTGACCGCCAGCGTGGAGGTGACCAACAGCGGCAAACGCGAAGGCGCGACGGTGATCCAGATGTACATTCAGGATGTCACGGCCTCCATGAGCCGTCCGGTGAAACAGCTGCGCGGCTTCGAGAAGGTCAACCTGAAACCGGGCGAAACCAGAACGGTCAGCTTCCCGATTGACGTGAATGCGCTGAAGTTCTGGAACCAGCAGATGAAATACGATGCCGAGCCTGGCAAATTCAACGTCTTCATTGGCGTGGATTCCGCCCGCGTGAACAAAGCCGAATTCGAGCTGCAATAATCTTACCTTCCTCCCCATCCCCCGCCTGGCGGGGGATGCCTCTCATCTTGTACGAAAAACGGTTAAATTCGCTGTTTTAAGCTACGCTTTTGTCTCAAGCCTATGAAAAAGGCCACAAAATAATGAGGAAAGCAGAATGACGATTATTAAGGGGATAACAGGATCGGCGGTGCTTCTGGCGGCGCTAAGCCTGCCGCTACAGGCCGCAGAGCCGGTTAAGGTGGGTTCCAAAATTGATACCGAGGGCGCGTTGCTCGGCAATATCATTTTGCAGGTACTCGAAAGCCACGGCGTGAAAACGGTCAATAAAGTACAGCTTGGCACCACGCCTGTCGTGCGCGGTGCCATCACGTCCGGCGAGCTGGATATCTACCCGGAATACACCGGCAACGGGGCATTCTTCTTCAAGGATGAAAACGATCCGGCCTGGAAAAATGCCAAAGCCGGGTACGAAAAAGTCAAAAAGCTGGACGCGGAAAAAAATAAGCTGGTCTGGCTTACGCCGGCACCGGCCAACAACACCTGGACCATCGCGGTGCGTAAAGATATTGCCGAGAAAGGCAAGCTCACCTCGCTTGACGATCTCAGCCGCTACCTGAAAGAGAAGGGCGAGTTTAAGCTCGCGGCCTCGGCAGAGTTTATCGAGCGCGCTGATGCCCTGCCAGCGTTTGAAAAAGCCTATGATTTCAAGCTCGATCAGTCTCAGCTGCTCTCGCTGGCGGGCGGCGACACGGCGGTGACCATTAAGGCGGCGGCGCAGCAAACCTCCGGCGTCAACGCGGCGATGGCCTACGGCACCGACGGCCCGGTCGCGGCGCTTGGTCTGCAAACCCTGACCGACCCGAAAGGCGTTCAGCCAATTTACGCCCCAACCCCGGTCGTGCGCGAGGCGGTGCTGAAAGCCTATCCGGATATTGCGGAATGGCTCAAACCGGTGTTTGAAAAACTGGATGCGAAAACGCTGCAACAGCTGAATGCCAGCATTGCCGTTGAGGGGCTGGATGCCAAAAAGGTGGCTGCCGACTTCCTGAAACAACAAGGGCTTGTGAAGTAACGGGACAAGGCTGTGCCAATAAAATGTCATAACCGCGTCCTGCTGCTGTTGGCCTGTGTGGCCATTGCGGCGGTCGCGTTACCCTTTGTAAATGTCGCGCCAAACCGTCTGGTGTCGGGCGAACCGCGCGCGCTCTGGCAGATCTGGTCATTTACGCCGCTACTGCTGGGCGCGGCGCTGGCGAGTACTGTAGCCTTAGCCTTCTGGCCAGGGCGAGCCGCCCTTTGGCTGACGCTTCTGCTCAGCGAAGCACTGTTTATCGTGCTGTTCTGGAGCGCGGGACAGGCGGCAACGCAGATGGCCTCGGTTGAAAGCCCGCTGGCGCGCACGTCGATTGGCAGCGGGCTGTGGCTGTGGCTGGCACTTTGTCTGCTGGTCTGTAGCGATGCCATTCGCCGTCTCACGCCGCTACCCGTCTGGCGCTGGCTGCTGAACGCGCAATTCTGGGTTATCCCTCTGCTGATCCTCTTCAGCGGCGATCTGAATCAACTCTCGCTGTTAAAAGAGTACGCCAACCGCCAGGAGGTGTTTGACAACGCGCTGGCGCAACATCTGACGATCCTGTTCGGGACGCTGATCCCGGCGCTGCTGCTGGGCGTGCCGCTGGGCATCGGGTGCTACCGGCATCCCAGCCGCCAGGGTGCCGTCTTTACCGTGCTCAACGTTATTCAGACCATCCCCTCCGTTGCGCTGTTTGGCCTGCTGATTGCCCCCCTGGCCGGTCTGGTGAAATCCTTCCCTGCGTTGGCCGCGGCAGGCATTGCCGGAACCGGGCTGACGCCTGCCCTTATCGCCCTTGTGCTGTATGCGCTGCTGCCGCTGGTGCGCGGCGTGGTGGCGGGGTTAAGCCAGGTTCCGCCTGACGTGCTGGAAAGCGCCCATGCGATGGGGATGAGTGCGCGCCAGTGTTTCTGGAAAATACAGCTGCCGCTTGCGCTTCCGCTGCTGGTTCGCAGCCTGCGGGTGGTGACGGTGCAAACCGTGGGGATGGCGGTGATTGCCGCGCTGATCGGGGCGGGCGGCTTTGGGGCACTGGTGTTCCAGGGGCTGCTGAGCAGCGCGCTGGATCTGGTGCTGCTGGGCGTTGTGCCCACGATTGCGCTGGCGGTCGTACTGGATGCATTGTTTGCCCTGTGGCTCGCGCTGCTCAGGAGAAGAGCCAATGATTGAATTTCATGATGTGAGTAAAACCTTTGCGGGCCGTCCGGCGGCAAGCCACCTCAATCTGCATTTTGCCGAGGGGGCGTTCTCGGTATTGATCGGGACGTCGGGGTCGGGAAAATCGACGACGCTGAAGATGATCAACCGGCTGGTGGAACATGACAGCGGGACGATTCGCTTTGCCGGAGAGGAGATCCGCAGCCTGCCGGTGCTGGAACTGCGGCGGCGTATGGGCTACGCCATTCAGTCCATCGGCCTGTTTCCCCACTGGACGGTGGCCCAGAACATTGCCACCGTGCTACAGCTGGAAAAATGGTCCCGGGGGAAGATCAATGAGCGTGTCGACGAGCTGATGGCGCTGCTGGGCCTGGACGCGTCGCTTCGCGACCGCTATCCGCACCAGCTTTCCGGCGGACAGCAGCAGCGGGTCGGGGTGGCGCGCGCGCTGGCCGCTAACCCGCAGGTGCTGCTGATGGATGAGCCCTTCGGCGCGCTGGATCCGGTCACCCGCGGCGCACTTCAGGCGGAGATGAGTCGCATCCACCGTATTCTAGGGCGCACCATCGTGCTGGTGACGCATGATATCGACGAAGCGCTGCGGCTGGCCGATCGTCTGATACTGATGGATCACGGCGAAGTCGTCCAGCAGGGTACGCCGCTTGAGCTGTTAACCTCGCCGGCGAATGATTTTGTGCGTGAATTTTTTGGCCGCAGCGAGCTGGGCGTCAGGCTGCTCTCGCTGCGCACCGTCAGGGACTATCTGCGTCCGCAGGATGCGCAAATCGGTGGTGAACCGCTGCACGATGGGATGAGCCTGCGCGATGCCCTGTCGGCGTTTGTCGCCCGGCAGTGCGAGGTGTTACCCGTTGCGGACGGGCAGGGGACGCCATGCGGGACGATCCATTTTCGCGATCTGCTGGCGGGGGAGGTGACGCGTGAAGTGGGTCCGTGATCCGTTACTCTGGCTGACAGGGCTGTTTATCGCCTTACTCTACCTGATGCCGCACAGCGCGGCGCTGTTTAATGCGCTTATTCCCGGGCTGCCGCGCCCGGTGTACCAGCAGGAGAGCTTTGTTAATCTCACCCTGGCGCACTTCTGGCTGGTGGCGGTGTCAAGCGTGATTGCCATCGTGCTGGGCACAGGCGCCGGGATTGCGGTGACGAGACCCGCGGGCAGGGAGTTTCGTCCGCTGGTGGAGACCATCGCCGCAACGGGGCAGACCTTCCCGCCGGTGGCCGTGCTGGCGATTGCCGTGCCGGCGATCGGTTTTGGGCAGGAGCCTGCCATCATTGCGCTGATTTTGTACGGCGTGTTGCCCATTCTGCAAGGGACTCTGGCGGGGATTGCGGCGGTGCCTGCATCGGTGCTGAGCGTAGCGGAAGGGATGGGGATGAGCGCCTGGCAGCGGCTGGTGAAGGTCGAACTGCCGCTGGCCGCACCGGTGATTATCGCCGGCGTGCGAACGTCCGTGATTATCAACATTGGTACGGCAACCATCGCCTCGACGGTCGGAGCCAATACGCTGGGAACGCCGATCATTATCGGGTTAAGCGGGTTTAATACGGCTTACATTATTCAGGGGGCGGTTCTGGTTGCGCTGGCGGCGATTGTGGTGGATCGCCTGTTTGAACGCCTGGCCGGATACCTCAGCCAACACCGCCGCGAACAATAAATGAATAACCTGCAAGCATAACGCCACCGATACCGCTGATGGCCATCAGTGCAAAGAGGGTAATTACGGCCAGTTTCGTTGCCTTCATCATGTGCTCCTGTTGTTAACGGAACAATTATACGGTGAAGCGCAGCTGTAAATGAACCATTAAATGCCGTTACGACGCATTTGGCCCCAGCGAGTAAACGGGATAACCATGTTCGCGCCATTCCGTCAGGAGCTGCTGCTGGGAAGCGGAGGGGACTTCGCCGCACCAGACCAGCAGCGTCTGTCCCTCAAACAGTTCCGGCCTGAGCTGGGCCAGGGAGTGGGCAAGCACGTCAACGCGCCAGCCCTGCTGGGTGGCAATCCAGGCTTCGAGCCACAGCCGGGTGGTATCGTGTACGTTCCAGCCGATCACCAGCGCATCTTTGCTGTTTTTATTCCGCGCTGAGGCAAGACAGACGGAAATATAGTTAATCAGCACGCCATCAAGCATGCTGAGCAGTGCCTGTAAGGTGGTTTGCTGACACTGAAGCCGACGCCGTAGGGGAATAAAAAGATGGGTGATCAAGGTTTGCGCCGGGTAGTCTCGACCCTGTTCTTTGATCCAGCCGCGCAAACGCTGCAAATTGCCACTCTGCAACAGCCTCAGCAGCGTTTCCTGCTGCTCGCGCCAGAGAAGTTGCGTATCTGGATCGTCCTGGCTCAGAAGCGATTTTACCTTGCCGACCTGTACGCCATTGTCGATCCAGCTTTTGATCTCGCGGATCCGGTCAATATCCGCATCGTTAAACAGGCGGTGCCCGCCGTCCGTTCTTTGCGGCTTAAGCAATCCATACCGTCGCTGCCACGCCCGTAGCGTAACGGGATTGATATCACACAGGAGTGCCACTTCACCTATTGTGTAAAGCGCCATTTTAGCCCCCAGGCTTGCGCGTCCCCAGCTTAACTGTAGACCCACTTTGCGGAACCAGGAAGATTTGATTCTTTTTTGTACAAATTATACGAAAGACAGGTTATCTCCGGCAAAAGGTGTGATGGCGGACACGATTTATCGCTTTTTTGGCACGTTTCAAAGAAAGTTAACCGCTATCAGTGTATGTTACGCGTTTTTAGAATGTGCGGTTTGTGAGTATGTACGAGTTTAATCTGGTGCTGCTGTTGCTTCAGCAGATGTGCGTGTTCCTTGTCATCGCCTGGTTGATGAGCAAAACGCGCCTGTTTATCCCGCTGATGCAGGTCACCGTCCGTCTGCCGCACAAATTCCTCTGCTACGTCGTATTTTCCATATTCTGCATTATGGGGACCTGGTTTGGTCTCCATATCGAAGATTCCATCGCCAATACGCGCGCCATCGGCGCGGTAATGGGCGGGCTGCTCGGAGGCCCGGTTGTCGGCGGTCTGGTGGGGTTAACCGGCGGCCTGCACCGCTATTCGATGGGCGGTATGACGGCGCTGAGCTGCATGATCTCCACCATCGTCGAAGGGTTGCTCGGTGGTCTCGTCCACAGCTATATGATTAAGCGCGGTCGCCCGGATAAAGTGTTCAGTCCCTTTACCGCAGGGGCGATTACCTTCGTGGCGGAAATGGCGCAGATGGCGATCATCCTGCTGATCGCGCGCCCGTTTGACGATGCGTTACATCTGGTCAGCAGCATTGCCGCACCGATGATGGTCACCAATACCGTAGGTGCGGCGCTGTTTATGCGCATTCTGCTCGACAAACGCGCCATGTTCGAAAAATACACCTCGGCATTTTCTGCCACCGCCTTAAAAGTTGCGGCGTCGACGGAAGGGATCCTGCGGCAGGGATTCAACGAGGAGAACAGTATGAAGGTGGCGCAGGTGCTGTATAAAGAGCTGGATATCGGAGCCGTGGCGATTACCGATCGCGAGAAGCTGCTGGCGTTTACCGGTACCGGCGACGACCACCATCTGCCGGGCAAACCGATCTCCTCGGCCTATACCCTGCGCGCTATTGAAACGGGTGAAGTGGTGTATGCCGACGGAAATGAAGTGCCGTACCGCTGTTCCCTGCATCCGCAGTGCAAACTCGGCTCTACGCTGGTCATTCCCCTGCGGGGTGAAAACCAGCGCGTCATGGGCACTATTAAGCTTTACGAAGCCAAAAATCGCCTGTTCAGCTCCATCAACCGCACGCTGGGGGAGGGGATCGCCCAGCTGCTTTCGGCGCAAATCCTGGCGGGGCAGTATGAACGGCAAAAAGCGCTGCTGACGCAGTCAGAAATTAAGCTCCTGCACGCTCAGGTGAACCCGCATTTCCTGTTTAACGCGCTCAACACGCTGAAGGCGGTGATCCGCCGCGACAGCGATCAGGCCGCGCAGCTGGTGCAATTTCTCTCGACCTTTTTCCGCAAAAATCTGAAGCGACCCTCGGAGATCGTCACCCTCGCGGACGAGATTGAGCATGTAAACGCCTATCTGCAAATTGAAAAAGCGCGCTTCCAGTCACGTTTACAGGTGTCGTTATCCGTCCCGGACGATCTGGCGTATCAGCATCTTCCGGCCTTTACCCTGCAACCGATTGTAGAAAATGCCATTAAGCATGGGACGTCGCAGCTGCTGGGAAGTGGAGAGATTATGATTTCCGCTTCCCGTTTTAACCACCATCTGGTGCTGGATATTGAAGACAACGCGGGGCTGTATGAAGCTTCCGCGTCAGGCGGTCTGGGCATGAGCCTGGTGGATAAACGCCTGCGCGCGCATTTTGGTGACGACTGCGGTATCACCGTCGCCTGTGAGCCAGACCGCTATACCCGAATTACTTTACGATTGCCGCTGGAGGAGAACGCATGTTAAGAGTGCTGATTGTCGATGATGAGCCGTTAGCACGGGAAAACCTGCGTGTTCTGTTGCAGGAGCAGAGTGATATCGAGGTTGTGGGGGAATGTGCCAATGCGATTGAAGGCATCGGTGCGGTGCATAAACTGCGCCCGGACGTGCTGTTCCTCGATATTCAGATGCCGCGCATCAGCGGGCTGGAGATGGTCGGCATGCTCGACCCGGAGCACCGTCCCTATATCGTCTTTCTGACGGCCTTTGATGAGTACGCGGTAAAGGCGTTTGAAGAGCACGCATTTGATTATCTGCTGAAGCCGATTGAAGAGAAACGCCTTGAAAAGACCCTGACCCGCCTGCATCAGGAGCGTACCGTGCAGGACGTGACGCTGCTGCCGGAGCATCAGCAGCCCCTGAAGTTTATACCCTGTACCGGGCACAGCCGGATTTACCTCCTGCAAATGGACGACGTTGCCTTTGTCAGCAGCCGTCTGAGCGGGGTATACGTCACCAGCGCTGAAGGTAACGAAGGCTTTACCGAGCTGACCCTGCGCACGCTGGAGAGCCGCACGCCGCTAATCCGCTGCCATCGTCAGTATCTGGTGAACATGGCGCACCTGAAAGAGATCCGTCTGGAAGATAACGGCCAGGCCGAGCTGGTGTTACGTGCCGGGCAAACCGTTCCCGTCAGTCGTCGCTACCTGAAAAGTTTGAAAGAGGCGATAGGGCTGTAAAACTGGTACACTGCGCGCCATTGCATCATCGACATTCGAAGGCTCTATGCTAAGTAACGATATTCTTCGTAGCCTGCGCTACACCCTGAAAGCGAACAATAATGACATGGTGCGCATTCTTGCGCTCTCCGACATGGAATCCACGTCCGCCGGGTTCGACACCTGGATGACTAAAGAAGATGAAGAGGGTTTTGTTCGCTGCCCGGACATTATTCTGTCGGGCTTTCTGAATGGCCTGATCTACGACAAGCGCGGCAAAGATGAATCTGCGCCTGAGCTGGCGCTGGAGCGTCGGGTGAATAACAACACGGTGCTGAAAAAGCTGCGTATTGCTTTCTCCCTGAAAACTGACGACATTCTGGCGATCATGACCGAGCAGAAATTTCGCGTGTCGATGCCGGAAATCACCGCCATGATGCGCGCGCCGGATCATAAGAATTACCGCGAGTGTGGGGATCAGTTTCTGCGTTATTTCCTGCGTGGGTTGACGCAGCGGGTGCATAACCAGAAGGGGTGATTTTAGCCGGATGGCGGCTTCGCCTGACCCGGCCTACAAAACCCGTAGGCCCGTGCAAGCGTAGCGCCGCCGGGCAAAAAAAAGCCGGATTCTCATCCGGCTTTTTTATTACTTCACCTGCTGACCCGGCTTCGCGCCTTCGTCAGGGCTTAACAGGAAGATATCTTTCCCGCCCGGGCCTGCGGCCATCACCATCCCCTCAGAGATGCCGAAGCGCATTTTGCGCGGCGCCAGGTTTGCCACCATCACGGTCTGACGACCAATCAGCACCTGCGGATCGGGATACGCGGAACGAATGCCGGAGAAGACGTTACGCTTCTCGCCGCCCAGATCCAGGGTCAGACGCAGCAGTTTGTCAGAACCTTCCACGAACTCCGCGTTTTCGATCAGCGCCACGCGCAGGTCGACTTTGGCGAAATCATCAAAGGTGATGGTCTCCTGAATCGGATCGTCCGCCAGCGGGCCGGTCACCGGTGCGGCAGCCGCTTTCACCTCTTCTTTGGATGCTTCCACCAGCGCGTCAACCTGCTTCATCTCGATGCGGTTATACAGCGCCTTGAAGGTGTTCACCTTGTGGCCGAGCAGCGGCTGCTGGATGGCATCCCAGGTCAGTTCGGTGTTCAGGAATGCTTCCGCGCGGGCTGCCAGCTGCGGCAGAACCGGCTTCAGCCAGGTCATCAGCACGCGGAACATGTTCAGACCCATGGTGCAGATCGCCTGCAAGTCGGCGTCGCGGCCTTCCTGTTTCGCCACCACCCACGGCGCCTGCTCGTCCACATAGCGGTTGGCCACGTCTGCCAGCGCCATGATTTCGCGAATGGCTTTACCGAATTCACGGCTTTCCCAGGCTTCGCCAACCGCAGCGGCGGCGTCGGTGAAGGTTTTATACAGCTCAGGATCGGCCAGTTCGGCAGAAAGCACGCCGTCAAAGCGTTTGGCGATAAAACCTGCGTTACGGGACGCCAGGTTCACCACCTTGTTGACGATGTCCGCGTTCACGCGCTGCACGAAATCTTCCAGATTCAGGTCGATATCGTCGATGCGGGAAGAGAGCTTCGCGGTGTAGTAGTAGCGCAGGCTGTCCGCGTCAAAGTGGTTTAGCCAGGTGCTGGCCTTAATAAACGTCCCGCGAGATTTAGACATCTTCGCGCCGTTCACCGTTACGTAGCCATGTACGAACAGGTTGGTCGGCTTGCGGAAGTTGCTGCCTTCCAGCATTGCTGGCCAGAACAGGCTATGGAAGTAAACGATGTCTTTACCGATGAAGTGATACAGCTCGGCATCGGAATCTTTCTTCCAGTATTCGTCGAAGCTGACGGTGTCGCCGCGCTTGTCACACAGATTCTTGAACGACCCCATGTAGCCAATCGGCGCATCCAGCCAGACGTAAAAATATTTGCCCGGCGCGTTCGGGATTTCGAAGCCAAAGTATGGCGCATCGCGGGAGATATCCCACTGTTGCAGACCGGATTCGAACCACTCCTGCATTTTGTTCGCCACCTGCTCCTGCAACGCACCGCTGCGGGTCCACGCCTTCAGCATTTCGCTGAACGACGGCAGGTCGAAGAAGAAGTGCTCGGAGTCACGCATCACCGGCGTCGCGCCGGAGACCACGGACTTCGGTTCGATAAGCTCGGTCGGGCTGTAGGTTGCGCCGCATACTTCGCAGTTATCGCCGTACTGGTCCGGGGATTTACATTTCGGACAGGTGCCTTTGACGAAACGGTCCGGCAGGAACATGCCTTTTTCCGGATCGTACAGCTGAGAGATGGTGCGGTTTTTAATGAAACCGTTCTCTTTCAGACGGGTGTAGATCAGCTCTGACAGCTCGCGGTTTTCGTCGCTGTGCGTGGAGTGATAGTTGTCATAGCTGATGTCAAAGCCAGCAAAATCGGTCTGATGCTCCTGACTCATTTCGGCGATCATCTGTTCCGGGGAAATGCCCAGCTGCTGCGCTTTCAGCATGATCGGCGTGCCGTGGGCATCGTCCGCACAGATGAAGTTCACCTCGTGGCCGCGCATTCGCTGGTAACGGACCCAGACATCAGCCTGGATATGCTCCAGCATGTGGCCGAGGTGGATTGAGCCGTTGGCGTACGGCAGGGCGCACGTTACCAGAATTTTTTTCGCGACTTGAGTCATAGTAGGCATTACTTCTTTTAACTGTGAAAAGGGTTTTCGATGTTACCCGAAAGGTAATAACTACGCCAAGTGATAAGGGCATTAATCCATAAATGATTAATTGTTACCTCTGGGGTAAACTTGGTGATTACACGTCTTTTTCAGAACCACTACAAAGGAGTCGGGATGAGTTCTCAATCCCAGGCCAAATCACCGGAAGCCTTACGAGCAATGGTCGCCGGGACGCTGGCTAATTTTCAGCATCCAACCCTGAAGCACAATCTCACGACGCTGAAAGCGCTTCATCACGTCGCATGGCTGGACGATACGCTGCACATTGAGCTACAGATGCCGTTCGTCTGGACCAGCGCCTTTGATGCCCTGAAAGAGCAAACCAGCTCTGAGCTGCTGCGCATTACCGGCGCAAAAGCAATTGACTGGAAGCTAAGCCACAGCATCGCCACGCTCAAGCGCGTGAAAAATCAGCCGGGCGTTAACGGCGTGAAGAACATCATCGCCGTCAGCTCGGGCAAGGGCGGGGTGGGTAAATCGTCGACCGCCGTGAACCTGGCGCTTGCGCTGGCGGCTGAAGGGGCGAAAGTCGGCATTCTGGATGCGGATATCTACGGCCCGTCCATTCCAAACATGCTGGGGGCGGAAAACCAGCGTCCAACTTCGCCGGACGGCACCCACATGGCGCCAATCGTGGCGCACGGTCTGGCGACCAACTCCATTGGTTACCTGGTCACGGACGATAACGCAATGGTCTGGCGTGGCCCGATGGCCAGCAAGGCGCTGCTGCAAATGTTGCAGGAGACAATGTGGCCTGACCTCGATTATCTGGTACTGGACATGCCGCCGGGCACCGGTGATATCCAGCTGACGCTGGCGCAGAACATTCCGGTTACCGGCGCCGTCGTGGTCACCACGCCGCAGGATATCGCGCTGATCGACGCCAAAAAAGGCATCGTCATGTTCGAGAAGGTGGAGGTGCCGGTACTGGGTATCGTCGAGAACATGAGCATGCACATTTGCAGCAACTGCGGGCACCATGAGCCTATCTTTGGTACCGGTGGCGCCGAAAAGCTGGCGGCGCAATACCACACGCAACTGCTGGGGCAACTGCCGCTGCATATCACACTGCGTGAAGATCTGGATAGCGGTAAGCCAACGGTGGTCAGCCGTCCGGATAGCGAATTCACGGAAATCTATCGTCAGCTGGCGGGGCGCGTTGCGGCGCAGCTTTACTGGCAGGGCGAAGTCATTCCGGGTGAAATCGCCTTCCGCGCGGTGTAACGCCTCTGCGCGTTAGTGCCGGGTGGCGGCTTCGCCTTACCCGGCCTGGCTCGATTTTGTAGGTCAGGTAAGCGTAGCGCCACCTGACTTTACCCAAGCCGATAGTGCATCAAATAATACTCTCCGTCCGGAGAATCTCCCGTCGCCTCAATGTGCCAGCCGTGGCGCTGGTAAAACGCAACCGCCCGCTCATTCTTCACCAGACACTTGAGTGAACCCGTGCTGGTAAACGTCTTCTGCACGTGTTCAAGCAACACATGTCCGACGCCCATGCTCTGATAGTTCGGATCGACAAACAGGTTGTGCAGAAAATTATCGTTCGTCGAGACTGAGGCAAAGCCAAGTCGGTGCCCATCCTGCTCCGCCACCCAAATCCCTTCGTCCAGGGTTGCCGCGTCAAAATCTTCAAGCTGCCACGCAGAACTGTCCATCCACGGCCAGGCTTCACGTCGGGCGTGAAGGAAGAGCGTGCGCAGGAAAGGGCGATCGCTCTCCTGCCACGGACGGATTAGGATCGTATCAGCGGTGATAGAAAATATCTCCGTTATAGGCTTTGTAGATTTTGCCATCGGCATCGCCAATCAGTACATAATTCTCACCCATGTAGGTCCAGTGTGTGCCGGCATCGGGCGCGGGAAGGTTACGCAGCTGGTACTGTTTGATGGTGTACTCAGGCGTCTGATACTGCGCGGGCGCGGTGTCGCCGATTTTAAACTTCGTAAAATCGGCAATAAACTCTTGCTCTTCATAGGCCTTGATGCCGGAAGGCGCTGTCGATGTTTGCGGTGCAGCGTGCGCGGCCCCCGCCAGTGACAGTAATACACCCAGAAGCAACAATTTACGCTTAGCCATTTTTTCTCCAGTCATATCGTTACTGATACTTTTTGTGTGCAGATCCGCTAACGGATGGCAGACAGTTCATTTTAAGTATCCTCACAGGGTGAGTTTGCAAAAAATGTAACAAAAGTGCACGGTTTTGTGTAGTCGCAACCGTCATTAATTATTACTTCGACGAATAAATATGAGCTTATACAGATAACATAATTATTGGTTTATTAATTAATTCTGAAAAAACATTTTCAAGGCGAATTTACTAAGATTCAGGCATGCATTCAACAAATAGAACATTTAAGATTGCCTGAAACCCTCTTTCCGAATGCCTGATTAAGACAATGCAGGGCTGTAAAGTCTGCCCAAAGGAATGTCGTGTGGTTTTATAAATACTCTTTGTGTTTCTGTTAATTCATTGAATAACAGCAACTTGTGCTTGAGTGAAATGTTACTGTTTTATCCTGTATACGATAATCACTACTATAAAAGATATTATGTAATAAATGAAAAACACAACAGTTGTATCGATATTATTTTTAATTATTACCCCCTTATCTGGCTGCGTATTTTACCCTGGCCAGCATCTCGATCTCGCTGGGAAAAAGATAATTGCCGCAGAAGATGCAAATGATCGTCTTGAGAAACGGATTGATGTTTATCCTCTTACGCCTTCGTTAATTGAAAAATTGCGGCCATCGGTTTTGAAATCTCAGGCAAATCCTAATCTGGATGAACAGGTCAAAAACTGGGAATACCGTATCGGCGTTGGGGATATTCTGACCGTCACCGTCTGGGATCACCCTGAACTTACAACCCCGGCAGGGCAGTATCGTAGCGCCAGTGACACCGGTAACTGGGTCAATGCCGACGGCACACTTTTCTATCCCTATGTCGGTAAATTGCCGGTGGCTGGCAAAACGGTCGCACGGGTACGCGAGGAGATCACGGCCCGGCTGAACAATGTTATTGAAAGCCCGCAGGTGGATGTCAGCGTCGCCTCTTTTCGCTCACAAAAAGCCTATGTGACGGGCGAGGTGGTGAAGTCAGGGCAGCAGGCTATTACTAATATTCCGTTAACGGTCATGGATGCCGTGAACGCCGCTGGGGGGCTCTCTGCCGACGCGGACTGGCGCAATGTCGTGCTGACGCATAATGGGAAGGACACGCGCCTCTCGCTATATGCGCTGATGCAGCATGGCGATCTCACGCAAAATAAGCTGCTCTATCCCGGCGATATTCTGTTTGTCCCCCGTAACGATGCGCTGAAAGTGTTCGTCATGGGCGAGGTCGTTAGACAGAGCACGCTGAAAATGGATCGCAGCGGCATGACCCTGGCCGAAGCGCTGGGCAATGCCGGTGGGCTGAACCAGAATATGGCCGATGCCACCGGAATTTTTGTCATTCGTTCGCTGCCGAAAAGCGAGCGTTCAGAAAAAATTGCCATCCTCTACCAGCTCAATGCTCAGGACGCATCAGCCATGGTGTTAGGCACCGAGTTTCAGCTTGAGCCCTATGACATTGTCTATGTCACCACTGCACCACTGTCCCGCTGGAATCGCGTGATATCACAGCTTGTTCCGACCATCAGCGGGGTGCATGACCTTACCGAAACGGTTCGTTACATCAGATCGTGGCCGCAATAATGTTCAAATCAATACTCGTGGTTTGCACCGGAAATGTCTGCCGTTCTCCGATTGGGGAGCGGCTTTTACGCCAGCACCTGCCCGACAGATATATCGCCTCGGCGGGCATATTCGGGCTTGAAGGGTGCCCGGCGGATGACAGCGCCCAGGACGTAGCCTGGCGGCATGGGATTTCCCTCGACGGTCATGTGGCGCGCAGGCTGACACGCAATTTGATGCAGGGATCCGATCTTATCCTGGTTATGGAGCCGGAACATCTTCGCTTCATTGCGGCCATGGCGCCGGAGATTCGAGGAAAGTCGCTGCTTTTTGGGCAATGGCTGGAGCCGCAGGAGATCCCCGATCCCTACCGTAAAAGCCGGGAAGCGTTTGAATATGTGTTTGGGCTATTGGGTAAAGCCAGTCAGGAATGGGCACGTCGTTTAGGTCAGAAAGGAATGAAGCATTAATGTCGTCTTACACAACAGACAATTATGGTGCAGCGGCACCCCAACAACATGAAGTCGATCTCGTTCGTTTGCTCGTCGAGATGATCGACCACCGCACGATGATTCTGTGCGTGACGTTCCTGTTCATCATGTGCGCCGGTCTCTATGCCTGGATTGCGCCACCTGTTTATCAGGCGGATGCCATGGTGCAAATTGAAAACAAACACGATAACAACCTGCTCAAAGGTTTGAGCCAGCTGGGCACCGATGTGTCGCCGGATGTTGCCCCTGAAATTTTACTGCTGAAATCCCGCATGATCCTCGGCGAGACCGTTGACAAATTAGCTCTGACACAGCAGGCAAAGCAGCGCGTTTTGCCTGTGGTGGGGCGTCTCTGGCAGCGTCTGCAAGGGCGTGAGCAGGGCAAAATCACGTTAGGCGAACTCCAGATCCCGCAGGTGGAAGGCAACGCGCAAGAGCTCACGCTGACCGTACAGGAAGCGGGAAAATATCACCTGACGGGCGAAAACATTGAGGCCGACGGCCAGGTTGGGAAAACGCTGGTTACGCAAGGGATCGTTCTGCTGGTGACGTCGATTGAGGCTGAGCCAGGCACGCAATTTTCGCTTAAGTCGTTGACGCGGCTTGAGACGATCAACGCGCTGAAGAAACGTCTCACGGTTGCGGAATCGGAGAAACAGAGCGGTATCGTGACCTTAACCCTGACGGGCGAAGATCCTGACAGCATCGCCCGGGTGCTGAATGCAATTGCTGAAAATTATCTCCAGCAAAATATCGCGCGCCAGGAGGCTCAGGATTCTCGTAGTCTGGATTTTTTACAGGCGCAGTTGCCGAAAATCAGCGCGGACCTTGATCAGGCAGAAGCGCGGCTGAATGCCTACCGGGCGCAGCGAGACTCGGTGGACCTGTCTCTGGAGGCAAAATCTGTCCTGGATCAGGTTGTTAACGTTGAGAATCAGCTAAATGAGCTGACGTTCCGGGAGGCAGAGATCTCCCAGCTCTTTAAAAAAAGTCACCCTACCTATCGTGCATTGCATGAAAAGAGACAGACCCTTGAGCGGGAACGGGAGCGTCTCAATAACCGTGTGTCAGCTATGCCCTCCACGCAGCAGGAGATTTTACGCCTGAGCCGCGATGTTGAGTCGGGTCGCACGATTTATTTACAGCTATTGACGCGCCAGCAGGAGCTGAATATTTCCCGCTCCAGCGCTGTCGGGAACGTAAGGATCATTGATGAGGCTGTTACGCTGCCGGACCCGATAAAGCCGCGTAAAGCGTTAATCATCGTTCTTGGCGCGCTGTTCGGGCTAATGCTCTCAATGGGGACCGTGCTGGTACGTCAGGCGTTCAAACGTGGGATCACGCTTTCCGAACAGCTGGAAGCGCAGGGGATGCCGGTTCTGGCTACGTTGCCACGTTCACAGTGGCTGTGGAGTAAAACGCAGTTGCGCAGAAAAAATCCGTTTTCTCGTCGCTGGAAACACAAAACCTCGGATGTGCCTTTCCTGCCCGTCGATCGCCCTGCTGATATGTTTGTTGAAGCGGTGCGCGGGCTGCGGACCAATCTGCATTTCACCATGATGGAGGCTGAGAACCGCATTGTGATGATTTCTGGCCCCACGCAGGACTGCGGAAAAACGCTGGTGGCGACGAATCTGGCGGCCATCGCCGGGCAGAGCGGTCAGCGGGTGCTGTTTATTGATGCGGATATGCGCCAGGGCTATGTTCATAATATTTTTGGTCTGGAGAACCGCCACGGATTGTCCTGCCTGCTCGAAGGGAAACGCGACTTAGCGGAGGTCATTCAGCATGCTGAAAAAGGGGGAATTGACGTCATCACCTGCGGCCCGGAACCCCTGCGCCCGTTAGAATTGCTGTTAAGCGAACGATTCCTTTCCGTCATGTCCTGGGTTAACGAGCAATATGACATTGTCATCATTGATACTCCGCCGGTCCTGGCCGTCACCGATGCCGCGCTGGTCGCCAGAGCAGCCGGAACAACGCTAATGGTTGCCCGTTTCGATAAAACCAGCGTGAAAGAGATGGAGAATACCGTTAAACGGTTACAGCACGTTGGCGTGAAGGTCAGCGGCACAATCCTCAACGATATTGTTAAATCCGCAGCGCTGTATTACAGCTCGGGGTACAGCCAGTATGAATACGGTTATGCTTCGAGGAAAAAAGGGGAAAGGCGTTAGCGCGGGAAAAACAATCCCTCTCCCGGGTGGGAGAGGGATAAGCATTACTTCGCCATCACTTCCTGCGCGGTACGCTCAACCAGAGACAGCAGGATTTTTACGTCCTCCAGCGTCACGGTTGGGTTCAGCAGGGTCAGCTTCAGGCAGGTGATACCGTTATGCTCGGTCACACCGACGTTTGCACGGCCAGACTCCAGCAGCGCATCGCCAATTTTCTGGTTCAGCAGGGCAATACCGGCGTCATCCAGCTGCGCCTGCGGACGGAAGCGGAACAGCACGCTTGCCAGCTGGGGTTGCATCACCAGTTCCAGAGCAGACTGCTCTTTCACGTAAGCCGCAACCTGCTGCGCCAGCGTCACACCGTGATCGATGATTGCCGCGTATTGCTCCTGACCCAGCGCTTCCAGGCTCATCCACAGTTTCAGCGCGTCGAAACGGCGCGTGGTTTGCAGAGATTTGGAGACCAGGTTAGGTACGCCCGCTTCTTCATCGAACTCAGAGTTCAGATAGGCCGCCTGATAGCGCATCAGTTCATAGTGACGCGCTTCTTTCAGCAGGAACGCACCGCAGCTGATGGTCTGGAAGAACTGCTTGTGGAAGTCCAGGGTGACGGAATCCACCAGCTCGATACCGTCCAGGTAGTGACGATACTGCTCAGACATCAGCAGCGCGCCGCCCCAGGCCGCATCAACGTGCACCCAGATATTCTGTTTCGCAGCCAGCTCAGCAATAGCACGCAGCGGATCGATAGCACCCGCATCGGTCGTACCGGCCGTGGCCACAATCGCCAGGATCTGCTCGCCGTTCGCGTTGCACTGTTCGATTTTCGCCGCCAGATCGGTGAGATCCATGCGGGAGAATTCGTCAGTTTTCACCTGCACCACGGACTGGTAGCCCAGACCCATCAGCGCCATGTTTTTCTGCACGGAGAAGTGGGCATTTTCCGAACACAGCACGCGGATCTTACGCAGATCGCCTGTCAGACCGTCCTGCTGAACCGAGTGGCCCTGACGCGCAAAGAACGCGTCACGCGCCAGCATCAGCCCCATCAGGTTACTCTGGGTGCCGCCGCTGGTGAAGACGCCTGCGTCGCCAGCCTGATAACCCACGCGGGTACGCAGCCATTCGATCAGTTTGATCTCAATGATGGTTGCGGACGGGCTTTGATCCCAGGAGTCCATACTCTGGTTAGTGGCGTTGATCAGCACTTCCGCCGCCTGGCTAACCACCAGGCTTGGGCAGTGCAGGTGCGCCACACACTGCGGGTGATGAACGGACAAACTGTCTTTCAGGAAGAACTCCACGGCGCGTTCGATCGCCGCTTCGTTGCCCAGCCCTTTCGGGTTGAAATCCAGCTTAATACGGTCGCGCAGCTCCGCGACCGTTTTGCCCTGGTACATCTCAGGCTGTTTCAGCCACTGCATCACAGCCTGAGTGCTTTGTTCAATCGCCTGCTGGTAAGCTTCAATGCTCTGCGCAGAGGAGAACAAAATTGGGTTTGAATCAGACATCGTATTCAACAACTCCGGTTACGCCGGGCTAACGCCCGCAGCAAGCAGTGCCTGCTCGAATTTATCCAGGAAGACTTTCAGCTCGTCATCGCTGATCAGCAGAGAAGGCAGCAGACGCAGAACGATACCGTTACGGCCGCCACGCTCCAGAATCAGGCCGGCTTCGAAGCATTTCTTCTGGATCAGTGCAGACAGCTCGCCATCGCCCGGGAAGCAACCCATGTGATCGGCGGCTTCATGTGGCTTAACGATTTCAATACCGATCATCATGCCCAGACCGCGAACGTGGCCGATCACCGGATAGCGTTTCGCCATCTCTTTCAGCTGGCCTTTCAGCCATTCGCCCTGTGCAGCTACTTTGCCCGCGATGTTCTGGTCTTTCAGGATCTTCAGCGTGGTCAGACCGGTAGCCATCGCCAGTTGGTTGCCGCGGAAAGTACCGGTATGGTGACCTGGCGCCCATGCATCGAACTGCTTTTTGATACCGAGCACGGCCAGCGGCAGACCGCCACCGACTGCTTTAGACATCACGATGATGTCTGGCTCAATGCCAGCGTGTTCGAAGGCAAAGAATTTACCGGTACGGGCAAAGCCAGCCTGGACTTCGTCGAGGATCAGCAGGATACCGTGTTCCTGAGTGACTTTACGGATGCGCTGCAACCACTCAACAGGCGCCGGGTTCACGCCACCTTCACCCTGAACGGCTTCGAGGATCACCGCGGCAGGTTTACGCACGCCGCTTTCGACGTCGTTAATCAGATTTTCGAAGTAGTAGGTCAGCGCCTTCACGCCCGCTTCACCACCGATACCCAGTGGGCAACGGTACTCGTGTGGGTAAGGCATGAACTGGACTTCTGGCATCATACCGTCAACCGCTTCTTTCGGAGACAGGTTGCCGGTGACGGACAGTGCGCCGTGGGTCATACCGTGGTAACCACCAGAGAAACTGATGATACCGCTACGACCGGTCACTTTTTTCGCCAGCTTCAGCGCCGCTTCAACGGCGTCAGCCCCGGACGGGCCAGTGAATTGCAGGCAGTACTCTTTGCCCTGACCAGGCAACAGAGAGAGCAGGTATTCTGAAAACGCGTCTTTCAACGGCGTGGTCAGATCCAGGGTATGTAACGGCAAGCCGCTGGTAATGACATTTTGGATGCTTTTCAGCACATCAGGATGATTGTGGCCAAGCGCAAGGGTGCCTGCGCCTGCTAAACAGTCAAGGTATTCTTTATTATCTGCATCGGTGATCCACACGCCTTCTGCTTTAGTGATTGCTAAAGGCAGTTTGCGCGGATAACTCCTGACGTTAGATTCAAACTCGGCCTGACGGGCCAGATAGGTTTCGTTGCTTTTGTGGGCATCTACGGTGTCAATACGGACTTTATCCGTCATCATATCACTCCTACAACCGCCGCTTCGTTATGAGCCACGATTGAATAAAAAGTTAAAAAACAGATGGGGCCTGAAAAAAACGCCGCCAATATAGAGCCTTTTGTCACCGGGCTCAATGGTTAATTTGCTTACTGTTTTGTGACACAGGGCACAGGGCAGGGAAGATCGCCGTTTGTATGGGGGAGATTGCACTTTATGCTAAATAAAAACAGCAGCTTACGTATGATTTATCCGCATTGTAAAATCAGACAAAAGAGTGTGACAAATCGTGCGATTGTCAGGTGAAAAGGAGGCAGTGAGCCTCCTTACGCTGTTTATTTCTGGCTAACGCGTAAAATACCGTGTTCGCGTCCCTTCGTTTTATTCCACGACGCGTCCGTAATACCGTTTTCATCCAGGCTTAGCGATATCACAAAACCATTACCACGGATCTCATAGAAATTCGCATTCAGGCGTTTAACGCTGGCTTTCTTGCCGTTAACGGTAGCGCTAAAAAAGCCGTTAGAAAGCGTGGCGTTAACCGTATCCGACGAGAACGAGGCTTCACGCAGGGGATCGTGAACGGATGTCGTTGGTTCGTGTTGTGCCGCATTTTCCGCTCTGGTTTTGCTGATATCGCAAGAGCCATCGCCAGCGCTAATTTGCGTGCATCCCGAACGCTCTAATTGAGCGCGATAATGGGCGTTTATGGCGTGCGCAGGCGAGACACAACCTGCAAGCACCGCAGTACCTATAACGAACATCATTACTTTTTTCATTTTACCGCCTTAAAAACGACACAAATACCAGGAGACATACATCACGCCGATCCAGATCCCGACCGAAATCAGCATCAGATAAAGGGCTACCGAAATAAAAATATATTTAGACATCTTTTTGTATTAACAAAATGCCCATCCACTAAAATGAGGCATTCTATTTTTCCCGATGATTATTTTACGCGTTAAAAGCCCATTCCAATCCCAACCGAAGCGCCCATATTATTCGCGGTATCATCTGAGAAGCTCACTTTCGCGATGACATGGGAATTAAAGTTAACGGACGCACCGACAGCAAGCGCGCTCTCGCCGTTGTAAGTCGCGCCGCCAGCAGAGAACATGACGCGCTGATTGGTTTGCACTTGTGGCAAACCCGCCATCGCCATCGCCCCTGAAATACCGGCATTGGCCTGCTTCTTATTATTGTCCACTTCATCACGCAGAGATTTAAATTGCTGGCTGGTGGTAGTATTCATTGCCTGTAATGTCTGCCTGGTGGCTTGCAGATCCTGCGTGGCGGCAGTAACAGCCAGGCTATTTTTAGCGACCTTCGCCTGGGTAGCCGTATCCAGTTGTCGTTGTGTCACGGTGGTTGTCACACCATCTTTACCGTTATGACCGTCTACACCGTCGCGACCGTTTCTTCCCGCAATGCCTTGTGCGCCAGTATCACCCTTATCACCCTTATCACCCTTATCACCTTTCATGCCTGTCGCGCCAGCATCGCCTTTTTCACCCTTCGCGCCGGTTGCACCGATATCCCCTTTTTCACCCTTTGCGCCAGTCGCGCCGGTATCCCCTTTATCGCCCTTTGCGCCAGTCGCACCGGTCTCCCCTTTATCACCTTTCGCTCCATCTGTACCGTTGATGGGTTTAGGTGCATTTTCTAGAGCAGTAAGGCGGCTATCCTGAATATTATCGACGTGTTGAAGGTTGATAATGGCTGCGCCGTTAGTCGCCACACCCTGTAGGGCCGTCTCACTTTTCAGACTGGCGGTATCGGCAAGCGCGCCGGCAAGCAACGCTTTCTGATGTGCGTCGTTAGCCATTTTATCCACGACTAACACGCCTAATTTTGTGGACTGAAGGTCGTCATTAACCTGCGTTAAGCGGTTATCCGTTGCGATATCGCGGTTAATGCTATCAGCGTTGTTTTGTGCAATCTGATCCTGATGGTCATTTACAATATTAGTGATTTGCTGATCGTCCCAAACCGTATTCGCGGCTTCAGCCTGGCTCATTGTACCCGCTAAGACAACGCCCATTACAAAAATAGCAATAAAGATTTTATTCATAGATTTCATTTGAAAAGCTCACATCATTAATTGTCGAAAAATACTGAAGCTGAATCGCTTTGTTTTGTGGATTTAAAAAACGGGTGAACGTTGTCTAAATCTTATTTAGTAACGCGAGTAAACTATCAATTAAACGCAAACCAATGATGTTGATCTAAGTCATAAATATTATGAATAGTTCCGACGGCGTAAAAGTCATTTTGCGGTTGTTATTAATGTAAACATTAAGGTGAAAATGAGGTGGTAAATGAGAGAGTTAAATTAAGTGTTTGACAGAGATAAAATTCTGCAAAATAAATGTTTACATTAATATGTGGGTTTATTTCATACGAAAGAAGGTGGGCTGTCTTATAAAAGCACTCCCGGTGCGTCATTATGGATAAAAATAATATTTCTCAGCACAGTGAGTAAATAATATTTTTCATGTGTTCTTAACAAATCTGGCGGGATAATTAACTGAACAATAATGTATACATATAGAGGGTAGTTAATATCTTGTCGTTTTTTGTTCGTTACAGGGGATTAACGGACAGCCCAAAACCCCTTGCACCCGGGTTACCCCCCGGTTACACTACATGACTACGAATTGCTATTTCGTAAGTAGCTGTTTTATAAGTAATTTGACTCGGGGTGCCCTTCTTTGTGAAGGCTGAGAAATACCCGTATTACCTGATCTGGATAATGCCAGCGTAGGGAAGTCAGATGCCTACCCGGTCATCGCTTCTTCACGCACGGCAGGAGCGAAATCATGCAGCCTGACCTGCTAGACTCACACGTTTTACATCAATTCCGAACCCGTTCCCCGCTCACGCACTGTATGACCAACGATGTCGTGCAGACCTTCACCGCCAACGTTTTGCTCGCGCTGGGTGCTTCCCCGGCAATGGTGATCGAAGCCGAGGAAGCGGAACAGTTTGCCGCGCTTGCCGATGCTCTGCTCATCAACGTGGGTACACTCACCGCGCCGCGCGCCCAGTCGATGCGTCGGGCCATTGAGAGCGCGGTAGCCGCGGGTACGCCCTGGGTTCTAGATCCGGTTGCGGTTGGCGCGCTGGCGTACCGCACCCGATTTTGCCAGCAAATATTGTCCCTTAAACCTGCGGCCATTCGTGGAAACGCCTCCGAAATCCTCGCCCTTGCCGGAATGAGTGCGGGCGGGCGCGGGGTTGATTCCACCGATACGGCGGCGAGCGCGTTGACCGCTGCGCAGACGCTCGCCCGCCAGACCCACGCCGTTGTGGTCGTCACAGGAGAAGTGGATCACATCACTGATGGTCAGCGAACCCGTACGGTCGCGGGCGGCGACCCGCTGATGACCCGCGTGGTGGGAACAGGCTGTGCGCTCTCGGCGGTCGTCGCCGCCTGCTGTTCGCTGCCTGGCGACAGGCTTGATAATGCGACGGCAGCCTGCGGCTTTATGAAGCGCGCAGGGTCAGCTGCACTGACTCACAGCCGGGGCCCCGGCAGCTTTGCCCCGGCGTTTCTGGATGCGCTTTACGCGCTGGAGGAGCTGGTATGACACGCATTAATGCCTTGACTATTGCGGGAACCGATCCCAGCGGCGGAGCGGGGATCCAGGCAGACCTGAAAACCTTCTCTGCGCTCGGCGCTTACGGATGCTCGGTTATCACCGCGCTGGTGGCGCAAAACACGCGCGGTGTACAGTCGGTATATCGTATTGAGCCGGATTTTGTCGCCGCACAGCTGGATTCGGTATTCAGCGATGTACGCATCGACACCACCAAAATCGGCATGCTTGCAGAGGCGGACATTGTTGAAGCGGTCGCTGAACGTCTCAAACGTTATCAGATAAAAAACGTGGTGCTCGATACCGTGATGCTGGCCAAAAGCGGCGATCCGTTGCTCTCCGCCTCTGCCGTCGACACCCTGCGTAAAAAGCTGCTGCCGCAGGTGGCGCTGATCACGCCAAACCTCCCTGAAGCCGCCGCGCTGCTGGGTGCGTCACACGCGCAAAACGAACGTGAGATGAAAGAGCAGGGCAATGCGCTGCTGGCGATGGGATGCAGCGCGGTGCTGATGAAAGGCGGTCATCTTGATGATGCAGAAAGCCCGGACTGGCTCTTCACCCGCGATGGCGCGCAACGTTTCACCGCCCCGCGGGTACAGACCAAAAACACCCACGGCACGGGATGTACGCTCTCGGCGGCGCTGGCGGCGCTGCGTCCCCGAAACGCGAACTGGCCGGATACGGTGCAGGAGGCGAAGATCTGGCTCTCGTGCGCGCTGGCAAAAGCCGATTCTCTGGAAGTGGGTCACGGTATTGGGCCGGTTCACCATTTTCATGCATGGTGGTAAGCCGTATACTGGCATAAAACCTTATGCCAGAGAAAAACAGAGATGGAACAAGCGCATACCCGGTTAATTGCTCAACTCAAGGAACGAATTGCCGCACCGGACAACACGCCGTTGTACCTGAAATTTGCCGAAACGGTTAAAAACGCGGTACGCAGCGGCGTGCTCGCGCACGGTAATATTTTGCCGGGCGAGCGCGATCTGAGCCAGCTGGCCGGTGTGTCGCGCATTACGGTGCGTAAAGCGATGCAGGCGCTGGAAGAGGCCGGCGTCGTCACCCGCGCGCGTGGATACGGTACGCAAATCAACAATATCTTTGAATATTCGCTAAAAGAGGCGCGCGGGTTTTCTCAGCAGGTGGTGCTGCGGGGCAAAACGCCCAACACGCTGTGGGTTAATAAACGCGTCGTGAAGTGCCCGGAAGAGATCGCCCGCCACCTTTCCCTTGCGCCGGACAGCGATGTATTTCTGCTTAAGCGCATCCGCTACGTGGATGACGATGCGGTATCAATAGAGGAGTCCTGGGTACCGGTAGGATTAATCCCCAATCCGGACGACATCGGCGTCTCGCTTTACGATTACTTCCGCAGCCAGAATATCTTTCCGCAGCGCACCCGTTCCCGCGTCAGCGCCCGGATGCCGGACAGCGAGTTTCAGGCGCATATCAAGATGGACGATAAGATACCGGTGCTGGTGATCAAGCAAGTCGCGCTCGATCAACAGCACCGGCCAATTGAGTACAGCATCAGCTACTGCCGCAGCGACCTATACGTCTTTGTGTGCGAGGAGTAGGACCTCGCGCGTGGGGGCGCAGTCGCCACCGCGATGGCTGACTACCCAGGCGGCTACGGCATTGCCAAGCTGCACCGCCTCTGGCAGTGACCATCCCGCGGCCAGCCCGGCAAGGGTACCTCCCGCATGGCTGTCACCCGCGCCGATGGTATCGACCACGGTAGCAGGAAACGCCGGAACGTGTCCGGAAGCGTCACCGTCGTACCAGACTGCCCCGTCTTTATCATGGCGTACGATCAGCGCAGCGCCAAACCTCTGCTGCCACCGTGTGCCGAGCTCTTCCACGTTTACGCCAAGCCATTCGGCGGCAAGTTCCGCCTCCTGACGATTGAGCGAGACGATTGGTTTGCAGGCCATGATCCGCGCCATCAGCGGGTCGGGAATATCCGCGATGCGCGGACCGAAATCGATAAAGAGCGTCGCATCCTGAAGACTTTCCAGCCAGGCCGTCAGCAGCTCACCGCTGGGGGACGCCAGCTGGTAGCCGGACAAAGAGATCAGGCTCCCTGCCGGCACGCTTAACCCGTCCAGCCAGCGCTGCTGCCACTGGTTCTCCACGCCGCTAAACGACATAAAGGTCCGTTCACCGTCAGGCTCCACCAGCGCCAGGCACCAGCCGTTATCGCCCGTTTCCGCTTCCACGGCGCTGTGCAGATCCTGCTTCGCCATGGCGTTACGGATAATATCGGCCCACACGCCGTGGCCGACGGGAAGGGCGTTTTGCGCAGCAATGCCGAGCCGCTTCAGGGCGATGGCGATATTCAGCGCGCAGCCGCCAATATTCACTCCCTGTTGCTTCAGCTCGATATCACACCCGCGCCAGGGCAGGGCGTAGGCGTCGGCAATCACGTCGATGACCGCCGCGCCGAGTACCGTTACGGGGCGCGTGGCGTGAAGGGTTTCGAGACGGCGGGCAAAAGCACTCATACGCCCTCCCTTTGCTCCCGGAAGTGCAGCAGTTTTTCGCAGTAGTGGCCGAAATCGAGCCGGTTTACGGCATCAAGTTCGTTTTTGAGTGCCGGATCAATGGCCTGTACACCGTGCAGCGCGCCGCAGATAGCCGTTGCCATCGCGCCGATAGTGTCAGTATCACCGCCCAGGTTGGCGCATAACACCGCGCAGCGGTTCGGATCGGTACCCGCGAGTTCGACCATCGCAATCGCCGCCGGAACGGACTCAAGGGTGCTCGTGCCCGCGCCAATAAGCTGATAGATCTGCTCGCTGGCGGACTCGGTACCGTTGGCTTCGCGCACGGTTTTCAGGGCCAGCTCAATACGAGCGGAAAGCGATGCGCTGAAGGTGGTCGTGTTCGCCTCCTGCGCCGCACGGGCAATACCCGGCAGGGCATCGGCGATGTGATGCCAACGTTCGCCGTCGATAGCGCGTGAAACCGCCCAGGCGATCACCACCGCACCGGCGATGGCGAGATCCGATTTATGGGTCGGGCTGGAGGCTAACGCAACCTGTTCCACGAAGTGCGCCAGACGCGTGGCTGGCAGGAGGCATCCCAGCGGGGAGGCGCGCATCGCCGCCCCGTTGGTGACGCCGTTGTTTTCCAGCTGGCTCACCGGCTTGCCGTCACGGATGGCGTTCAGGGCAATTTTGGAGGTCGGGCCGAGCACATTCTTATTGAACGCGTCAAAATCCAGCGCCCAGTCCAGAATATGCTTACCGATAACGTCAGGGTTAATTTCCCCGTCGCATTCGATAATCGCGTCGGCCAGGCACAGCGCCATCGACGTATCATCCGTAAATTCGGCCTGCTTAAAGTAACAGGCGGCATTATTCTCAGCCGGGCCGGGTAAGAAACGGTCGATCCAGCCGAAGTGCGCTTTCACCCGCTTGCGCGGCCACAGCTCCGACGGCATCCCCATCGCATCCCCTAACGCCTGCCCGTAAAGAGCACCGAGAATACGGTCTTGTTTCATTTAACTTCCCCTCGTGTCAGCGCGGTATCGCCATCAACCACCTCAATTGCGGTGATCTCTTTATCCGATTCGCGGAAAAACAGCATAAACAGCACGGCAATCACCACAATCATGATTGCACCAAACGTCCACATTCCGGCCCAGTTGAAGGTCAGCCCATTCACCGGCTCTTTATATGCGAACATTTTTTCCATCATCACGCCGCCGAGACGGTAACCCAGCAGGCTACCAAAGCCCTGACAGCACAGCGTGATCAAGCCCTGCGCCGCGTTGCGCATGTGCACGGGCGCTTTTTTATCCACGTAGATGTACGCGGTGACGTAATAGAAGTCATAGCTTACGCCGTGCAGCAGAATGCCGAGGAACAGCAGGGCGTAGGTGAAGTATTGCTCGGCGCCGCCGTAAACAAAGAAACCGTAGCGAATGGCGGCGGTGATCAGGCCCAGCAGCAAGACCTTCTTAATACCAAAGCGTTTGGTAAAGAATGGCAGAGCGAGCATGAAGAAGATTTCAGAGAACTGGCCGAGGGTCATCCAGCCGGTGGCGTTTTTCATCCCCACTTCGGTGAGATAGCCGTTGGCAAAGATATAGTAGAAGGCCAGCGGCATGGCGAACAGGAACGAGCAGAAGAAGAACACCAGGAAGTTTTTATCGCGCAGCAGGATCAGCGCATCCAGCCCCAGCATCACTTTGAAATCCAGCTTGCCGGTACTCTTCGGCGGGGTATTCGGCAGGAACAGCGCGAAGACGCCAAGCAGAAGGGAGCTGGCAGCGGTCATCAGCAGCGGGATATTGGTGTCAGAGATGTCGCTATAGCCTATCATCTGCGGCAGGAAGCCGCACGCCAGGCCGGAGGCAATCCAGCCGATGGTGCCCATCACGCGAATGCGCGGGAAATCAGCCTCCACGTCATCGACGTTCGCGAAGGCGATACTGTTGGTCAGCGCGATGGTCGGCATATAGGTCAGGGAGTAGGCCAGCAGCAGCGGGAAGAAGGTGCTGAACTGGGTTTGCTGTGCTGCGAAATACATCAGAATCGCGCCAGCGAACATCAGCACGGCCAGCACTTTCTGGGCGGCGAAGAAACGGTCCGTCAGCGAGCCGACCAGGATGGGAGAGAGGATCGCGGCAATCGCGGTACAGGCGTACGACCAGCCAATTTCCCCGGCGGTAAACCCGCTCTTACTCAGCCACAGCCACAGCGGCACAAACCATGCGCCCCAGATAAACCATTCAACGAACATCATGAATGACAGTTGGACTTTCGTTTTCATTTTTTAATCCTGCATGTCAGAGGTACGCATGTAACATACCATGTGATAATACCTTTTAAATACCTTTAAGGCGATTGTTTGATCAGTGTAACAAAAATGTTGTACACGAAACGAGCCAGCAGATTGTGCTTAAAAAAGTTGCAAATGGTGGAAAATAGGTTAAGTCGGTACCAGGCTTAGTCTGCCTGCAAAAACGTGGGCTTGGATCACACGCTCCGACATCATGTCGGACTTACGGGAGCATCACTATGACTGATATTGCGCAACTGCTTGGCAAAGACGCCGACAGCCTTTTACAGCATCGTTGTATGACCATTCCAGCCGATCAGCTTTATCTGCCTGGCCATGATTACGTAGACCGCGTCATGGTCGACAACAACCGTCCGCCTGCCGTACTGCGAAACATGCAGACGCTTTACAATACCGGTCGTCTGGGCGGGACCGGGTATCTCTCCATTCTGCCCGTTGACCAGGGCGTAGAGCACTCGGCGGGAGCGTCGTTTGCTGCTAACCCGCTCTACTTTGACCCGAAAAACATTGTCGAGCTGGCGATTGAAGCGGGCTGTAACTGTGTGGCATCGACCTATGGCGTGCTGGCCTCCGTTTCCCGCCGCTATGCTCACCGCATTCCGTTCCTCGTCAAGCTGAATCACAACGAAACCCTGAGCTACCCAACCGAATACGACCAGACACTGTACGCCAGCGTCGAACAGGCGTTCAACATGGGTGCGGTAGCGGTCGGGGCGACTATCTATTTTGGCTCTGAGCAGTCGCGTCGGCAGATAGAAGAGATCTCTGCCGCGTTTGAGCGCGCGCACGAGCTGGGGATGGTGACCGTATTGTGGGCCTATCTGCGTAACAACGCGTTTAAGAAAGACGGCGTGGATTACCACGTATCAGCGGATCTGACCGGTCAGGCAAATCACCTGGCGGCAACCATCGGCGCGGACATCGTGAAACAGAAAATGGCCGAGAATAACGGCGGGTATAAAGCGGTGAACTTTGGCTATACCGACGACCGCGTCTACAGCAAGCTGACCAGCGACAACCCTATCGATCTGGTGCGCTACCAGCTGGCTAACTGCTACATGGGCCGCGCCGGGCTGATTAACTCCGGCGGTGCAGCAGGCGGTGAAACCGATCTGACCGACGCGGTGCGCACGGCGGTGATTAACAAACGCGCCGGCGGAATGGGGCTGATCCTGGGCCGCAAAGCGTTTAAAAAATCCATGGCCGACGGCGTGAAGCTGATTAATGCGATTCAGGATGTCTATCTGGACAATAAAGTGACGATTGCCTAATCGCACGCATCTTCCTGCCGGGATAAGCGTGACCCGGCAGGAAAGTTCTCTCGCTTACTCCTTCAGCGTTTCAGGATGAGGAGTATTCAGCAGACCCGCCATCCCTCTCTTGCTGCTATTTGCTTTTTCTAAGCCCGGCTGCGTGACGCGGATAAAGGCACACAGAACAAAAGCCAGCAGATAAAGCACCGTATAGGCGATGACCACGCCGAGCGTGCTGAACCAGGGCAGCAGCACCACGGCAATCGCCGGCGCAAGGAAGTTAGACAGACCGGCTGACAGGTTATACACCGAAATCGCCGCCCCCTTGTGCCGCGGCTCCAGCGCCGGGAACACCGCCGCCATCGGTACGAAGGCCGCCACAAAAATCCCCAGCGCGATGGCCGGGACCAGCGCCATGGCAAAGTTATGCCCGAAGTGCTGCGGAATGTAGTAAAACGCCAGGCTCGAGAGCGCCATCCCGATGCAGCCAAACCAGCGCACCACCCGCATCCAGCCCATTTTTTCCGCCACCACGCCCCAGAAGACGTTCGAGAAGATGGTGGTGAAGAAGAATACCGCCCAGACCTGAAGCCACTCGGAGGTGGTGAAGCCCAGTTCGTCAACAAACATCATCGGCATGATGACGGCAAACCCGAACAGGGAGAGGGTGTTGATGATACGCACCATGCTGGAGAGCAGAATACTGCGGTTGGTGTAGAGCAGCGTCGCCGCACGGCCCAGCTCGGCGAATTTTTCCCGGGTGGAGAGATTATGCATGTGCGTTGGGGTTTTGACGCTGCGCAGGGATACCATGGCGATGACTCCCCCCGCCAGACAAAACGCCAGTGCCAGCCACAGGGTGCCCATCTCCCCGATGTGCGGAATGGTAAAGCTCGGAATATAACTGCCCGCCACGCCAATACCTACGGAATAAACCGCCCAGTACCAGCCCAGCGCCGAGCTGGATTTATCGCTACGTACATTATGAATAATGACCACGATGAAGGCGTACAAAAATAACGGGTAGGCCAGACCGCGGATCCCATAGAACAGCAGAATTAATGCGTAATTTGCCTGACCCAGACCAAAAACGAGAAACAGGACGTGGAAAACGCACCACAGGACGAAGCCAATCAGCATGGTTTTTTGCGGGGTGATGATTTCAGCCACCACGCCGGAGATCCACGCGGAGAGCGCCGCCGCGAGACCGTAAAGCGTGAAGGCGAAAGAGGCTTCAGCAGGCGTGAAGCCCAGTGATTTAATATAGTGCGACAGGAATGCCAGCTCGAAACCGTCACCCGTCATAAAGACCGCGATCGCCAGATATCCCCATAGCAGGTTCAGCGGCAATCCCAGCCACTGTTTATTTATTTCGGACATATTGACCTCGTTTGTAGCGTACAGGTAAGCCCACACCGGAAATATTCCGGCGTGAGTTTTCTTATTGTCTTTTTCTCTAAATATACTGACGTGTATTTATTCTCTGATTACTGTCGCAGTTTGTTGTAACTGCTTATAAGCCTCGTATCGACGCAGATGAAGGGACTGAAAGTTCGCTTGCGGATAGAAATATTTATCCACGTGGGTAAATTGTTTCATGGCATCGGTCACTGAAGGCGCTATATTTCCCGCCACCGCCCCGAGAATGGCCGAACCCAGTAATACCGGTTCGCTGCATTGGGTCGCTAACACCGGCAGCCCGCAGGTATCTGCCAGCAGCTGGCGAACGAAAGGGTGCTGGCCCGCGCCGCCGCTGATAACGATATTTTCGGTCTGTACGCCGCATTCACGCTGGGCGTCAATGATTTGTCGCAAACCGTAACCGATACCACACAGACCGGCCACATACAGTGCCATCAGGTTATTGATATCGTTCTCCATGCCCAGCCCGCAGATCGTGGCCCGCGCATGGGGATCGGCAAAGGGCGCGCGGTTACCCAGAAATTCGGGTACCACGTGCAGTCCTGCTGCCAGGTTCACCGCCTCTGAGGCGGTGGCGAAGGTCTGTAAAAGCCTGTCCGCCAGGTAAACCGGCAGCGGCAGGTCTGACTCCTGTGCCAGCTGGCGCGCTTGCGGTGCGGCAGGATGGAAACTTAATAACCGATCGATAGCGGCACCCGCGGCGCTTTGTCCGCCCTCAATCAGCCACAGTCCAGGTACCATCGCGCTAAAATAAGGCCCCCAAACGCCGGGCACAAAAACGGCGCTCTCGGCGCTGGTCATGGTGCACGATGAGGTGCCAAAGACATACGCAAGATTGTTCAGCGCGCCGCCGCCAACGCCCAACGTCCCGATGCCGCCAGCGTGGGCATCAATTAACCCTACCGCCACCGGCGTGCCTGGCAGCAAGCCCATCTCACGCGCGGCCTGCTCCGTTAAGCCCTCGCCGCAAGGGGTGCCGGGGGCGGCAATATGCTGCCCTATGCGGACAAAATCTTCTCCGGCCAGCTCGTCCAGGCCAACGGTGCGGAAATAGTCCGGGTCCCAGCGATTCTCATGGGCCAGCCACGTCCATTTACAGGTTACGGTACAGATGGAACGGGTGACATCGCCGGTCGCGCGCCAGGTCAGGAAATCGGCCAAATCGAAAAATTGCCAGGCGCGATCGTAGACCTCTCGGTGGTTTTCTTTCAGCCACAGCAGCTTGGGCGTCTCCATTTCGGGCGATATTTTCCCGCCAACGTAGTCCAGCACCGGATGATGGGTGGCGTTGATGCGCTCCGCCTGGTCTGTCGCACGGTGATCCATCCAGACGATGATATTGTTTTCCGCTTCACCGTCAGGGCTGACCGCCAGCGGTTCGCCATTGTTGTCCAACACCACCAGCGAGCAGGTGGCGTCAAACCCGATGCCGGCAACGCTCTGCGGAGTCGTCCCGGAGCGCGCCAGCGCCTCGCGGATGCAGCGGCAAACGGCCTGCCAGATCTCGGCGCTGGACTGCTCCACGCGGCTTCCGCTGCGGTGCACGGTGGCAATTTTCTGCGTCGCGTGGGAAAGCAGCCTGCCGCTGAGATCGAAAATGCCCGCGCGGACGCTGCCGGAGCCGACGTCTACGCCGATAACGGTTTCTGGTGTACTCTTCATCCTTGCGGCCCTTAAAGATCGACGCTGTTAGGCAGAATCACCAGATCCCGGACGGTAACGTTCTTCGAACGGGTCACCATGAACAACACCGATTCTGCGACTTCAATCGGCTGCATCAGGCTGCCGTTTGCCAGCGCTTCATCCATTTTGGCCTGCGGCCAGTCGTCGAGCAGAGCCGTCACTACCGGCCCAGGCAGAACGGCTCCGACGCGTACGCCATGTTCCGCGACCTGACGACGGGTGGTATGCACGAACGCCTGAACGGCAAATTTGGACGCGGTGTAGATCGGCTCCCAGATAACCGGCACCACGCCCGCAATGGAGCTGGTGAAGATAATATCGCCTGACTTCTGCGCAATCATATGCGGCAGTACGGCGCGAACGCAGCGGAAAGCGGCGTTGATATTCAGGTTCAGTACGCGATCCCAGACGTCCGGGTCGCCTTCAGCAACCGGCCCGCCGATGTAGGCGCCTGCATTGGCGTGAAAAATATCCAGGCCGCCGGCGAGGCCGACAATGTCGCTCAGCATCGCGTCGACTTGCTCGGGTTTGAACAGATCGATTTGCAGGGCAAACGCGTTCTCGCCCAGCTCGGCGACAAGGCGCTGAAGCTTCTCGCCTTCACGGTCGATTAACACCACCTTTGCGCCAGCGCCGAGCAGCGTTTTTGCACACTCCAGGCCAATACCTGAGGCGGCGCCAGTGATAGCAGCGACTTTGCCCTGAAGGGAACTATTCATGGAGGGGACAGAGTGATTCATTTTATAATCCTTTATGCAGAGATGATTTTTAGGGTGTGTCTGCTTTCGCGTGAAGAACGGGGGTTCTGACTGACGCGTGAAGCAAACTGCTCAATCGATGAAGCAGATCTAGCACTTGCTTATTTCTCCAGCAAGAGACATTCAAAATGAAGAGGCGATTTTGTGACGCGCGTTGAGAAAACGAAGAAAACGACCATTTACGATCTGGCGGAACTCACCGGCGTTTCTGCCAGCGCGGTGAGTGCTATTTTGAATGGCAACTGGAAGAAACGCCGCATCAGCGCCAGCCTGGCAGAGAAGGTAACCCGCATTGCACAAGAGCAGGGCTACGCGGTTAACCGTCAGGCAAGCCTGCTGCGCAGCAAGAAATCGAACGTTATCGGCATGATTGTGCCGAAATATGACAACCGCTATTTCGGCTCTATAGCGGAAAAATTCGAAGAGATGGCGCGTGCCAGAGGGCTGTTGCCGATTATTACCTGCACACGCCGACAGCCGGAACTCGAGCTGGATGCCGCCCGTGCCATGCTCTCCTGGCAGGTTGACTGGGTCATTGCCACGGGGGCGACACACCCGGACAAAATTGCTGAACTCTGTCATCAGGCGGGCGTACCTACGCTAAATCTTGATCTGCCGGGTACCCTGGCGCCCTCTATCATTTCGGATAACTACGGCGGCGCGAAGATGCTGACAGAGCGGATCCTCGCCAGCAGCTTTAAACGGTTTGGTTCGCTGGCTCCGCTGACCTTCGTGGGCGGACGCCGGAGTGATAACAACACCGCAGAGCGCCTGCGCGGGTTCCTTGATGCCCATCAGGCCCATGGGCTGACCGTTCCGGAACAGCAGCTGCTGGTCACCGGGTACTCGTCATCGCGCGTGGAGGAGCAGCTCAGAGCCACCTTCCCGTCGCCATCGACGGCGCTAAAGGGGCTGTTTGTCAATTCGACCATTTCGCTGGAGGGGGTGGTACGTTGGCTGGCCCAATACGGGCAGACCGGCCAAAATCAGCCGCCGATGGGTTGTTTTGACTGGGACCCATTTGTCTCTCTGCTGGGACATGATATCGACATGGTGCGCCAGGACGTCCCGGCGATGCTGGAGAAGGTATTTGAAATTCTCGATTCCGGTGATACCTCGGTCAGGCGTATTGAGATCCCACCGGAACTGATTGGCAGCCAGAGCGTCACGGGCTAGCCCTGACGCGTCAGCAGCCAGCGCGCGGTCTGTTCATCCGTCACCAGACCGTTTACCCAGCCGCCTTTGAGGGCGGCAAGGATCGCCGGGCGTTTATCCTCGCCGCAGGCGGCCGCAATACGTGGACACTGGCTCTGGCGAATATCGTAGCTGGTAATAAAGCGATTAATCTGGCTGTCGATGACCTTGCCGTCGGCATCGATAAAGCGTCCGAGTATTTCGCCAACGCCACCGCGCTGGGTCAACTCTTCCAGCTGTGCCTCATCGATAAACCCGTCTTTGAAGATAGGGCTCTGCCTGCCCAGCGCCCCGATGCCGACAAAAATCACATCGGCCGCATCCGCCACGGCGCAGACGTTACGGAACAGGCGGTTTGAGCACCACATCTCATGCTCCTCGCTGGACTGAGCATAGCGCGGCGCCGGCCACTGGTAATATTTTCCCTGAATTTTACGCGCCAGCAGCAACGGCACATCATCGTAATAGTTACATTGCCCGTGCTCGTTCATGGCGCTGATCAGGGCGACACAGCGGGTGTTGTGGCTGTCAAAATCGATACGCTTGATGGTTTTTTTTAGCGTCAGTCCGGAGCCAATTCCGACAACCGTGGGTTTATCACCTTGCAGGTAGCGGGCCATCAGCTGATAACAGCCAAACGTCACGCTATCCAGCGCGCTTTCATTGCGGTAGACGGGCACAATGTTGCAGTGGGTCAGGTGATATTTTTCCGCGAGAAGTTGCGCATAATCGAGGCAGTTAGCGACAGGGTGATGAAGCCCAATCGAGACAATGCCTTCCTCTTTCGCGGCGGCAATCAGCCGCTGCACCACCGGTCTTGATGTGCCGAGCTGGCTGGCAATTTCGCTTTGATTAAGCCCGGCGATGTAATACATCCATGCCGCCCGCACTTTTTGATCGAGCCTGATGTCATCTTCTTTGCTCACGTTTCCCTGCCTCAAGAGTGGGGTTGAGGGCGGTCAACACCCACAACAATTGTCTGTCATTCTGGCGGGTGCTCCGCGCTGAGGCAAGCGGTTTGCTCTTTATTGGTCATTTGTTATTTAAGTGGTCATTTGTTCTTTTGTGATCTGTGGCTCTTATTTTAAGCAAATGATCATCTACAGTTCAGCCATAACCTCACTGGAGAACAGAACAATGACCGAGAAATACACATGGCTACATATTGGACTGGGGTCTTTTCATCGTGCGCATCAGGCGTGGTATCTGCACCGCCTGATTGCCGGCGGCGATACGCGCTGGCACATCGCTGCGGGCAACATACGCAACGATGCTGAACATGTGGTGCAGGCGCTGGCCGCGCAGAAGGGGCGATATGTACTGGAGACCGTCAGCCCGGAAGGCGAGAGAGACTATGAAGAGATCGCCTCGATTCAGACGCTGATCCCGTGGCAGGCGGATTTGCAGCCGCTGATTGCCGAAGGGGCGAACCCGCAGACTCGGGTCATCGCGTTTACCGTGACGGAGGGGGGCTACTATCTGGATACCAGCCACAGGCTGGATGTGGCCAATGCCGATCTGGCGAGCGATATTAAGGGCGGCTGTAAAACCATCTACGGGACAATTGCCCGCATCCTCGAAGCGCGTATGGCGAACGGAGCGGGTCCGGTAACCTTGCTTAACTGTGACAACGTGCGGCATAACGGCGAGCGCTTCCACGACGGGTTGATTGAATTCTTAACCCTCAGCGGCAAACAGAGGGTCATCGACTGGCTGAGCGCTAATGCGACCTGTCCGAATACCATGGTGGATCGCATCACACCGCGTCCGGCGGCCGATCTCCCGGCGCGCATTAAGGCCCGGACGGGCATAGACGATAACGCCCCGGTTATGGGGGAACGCTTTATTCAGTGGGTGATTGAAGACAATTTCCGCGACGTTCGTCCCGCGCTGGAAACGGTGGGCGTGGAGCTGGTGGGATCCGTCATCCCTTATGAAGAGGCGAAGATCCGCATCCTCAATGCCTCCCATAGCTGTATCGCCTGGGCGGGTACTCTGGTCGGGCAGCAGTATATCCATGAAAGCACGCTGACAGAGTTTATCTACAAGATTGCCGACCGCTACGTGACGGAAGATGTCATTCCCTGCCTGGGAGATAATGGCATCGATCTGCCAGCCTACCGCGACGTAGTGCTTAAGCGTTTTACCAACCCCTGGATTCAGGACACCAACCAGCGCGTCGCGGCCGACGGGTTTTCGAAGATCCCGGCGATGATCGCCCCAACGCTGCGTGAATGTTACCAGCGCGGCGTACGTCCTGACGCTACCGCTATGCTGCCTGCGCTGTTCTACGTCTATATGGAGCAGTGGCATCACGGCAAGCTGCCATATGAATACCAGGACGGTATCCTTAACGCCTCTGCGGTACATGCGATGTTCGAATCGGACGATCCGATAGCCCGATATGCCAGCGATACCGCCCTGTTTGGCGATCTGACCGGCCGGGAAGATTTTGCCGCGCTTCTGCGTGAAAAAATCGCTGACGTCTACGCGCTGATTAAGTGAGAGGTGGGTATGTATCTGGGCATCGATCTTGGCACATCAGAAGTAAAGGCGCTGGTCATTGACGAAAACAACGGCGTTGTCGCCACCCATAGCGCGCCGCTGACGATACAGCGTCCGAAGCCGCACTGGTCTGAACAATCGCCGGAAGCCTGGTGGGAGGCAACCGAATACCTGATTGCCACCCTCCGGGAGAAGTGCGGCCACCACTGGCAGGCGATAAAAGCCATTGGCCTTTCCGGACAGATGCACGGTGCGGTACTGCTGGATGCCGCGGGTGAACCCCTGCGTCCGGCCATCCTGTGGAATGACACCCGCTGCGCGCAGGAATGCGCAGAGCTGGAAGAGATGGCGCCCGAGTTGCACCAGGTGGCGGGGAACCTGGCAATGCCGGGGTTTACGGCACCAAAGCTGCTCTGGGTGCGCCGTCATGAGCCGCAGAACTTCAGCCGTCTCGCCACCGTGCTGCTGCCGAAGGATTATCTGCGCTTCAAAATGACCGGAAAAAAAATCTCTGATATGTCGGACTCGGCAGGGACGCTGTGGCTGGATGTGGGAAAACGAGACTGGTCGGATGCACTGCTGGAAAAATGTGGGCTGTCGCGTGCCGCCATGCCTGCGCTGGTGGAAGGGTGTGAGGTCTCGGCGCTACTCGAACCTGCGGTAGCGCAGCGGTGGGGTCTGAACCCCTCGGTTATCGTTGCCGGCGGCGGGGGAGATAACGCCGTCAGCGCGATAGGGGTTGGGGCCGTTTCGCCGGGCGATGCGTTTATTTCGCTGGGCACCTCCGGCGTGCTGTTTGTGGTCACAGATGCCTACCGTCCGGCACCCCAGTCTGCCGTGCACGCGTTCTGTCACGTGCTGCCAAACCTGTGGCATCAGATGAGCGTGATGTTAAGCGCCGCCAGTTGTCTACAGTGGTTTTGCCGTCTGGTGGGCGTCACGGAGCTGGCATTGCTTGAGGAGATCGCCCAGCTAAGCGATGCGGAGAAAGCGAGCGCGCCGATGTTCCTGCCGTACCTTTCCGGGGAACGTACGCCGCATAACGATCCCTGTGCACGGGGCATGTTCTGGGGGCTAACGCACTCCAGCCAGCGTGCGCTGATGGGGTATGCGGTGCTGGAAGGCGTCAGCTTCGGTATTGCCGATGGCCTTCGCGTGTTGCAGGAGAGCGGCACGCAGATTGAACAGTGCTCCCTCGTCGGCGGCGGGGCGCGGAGCCCCTTCTGGGCCCAGCTGCTGGCCGATATTCTGGCGATGCCGGTGGTGACGCATAAGGGCGGCGAAACCGGCGGTGCGCTGGGGGCTGCACGGCTGGCCTGTCTCGCAGCCGGTAAGCCGCTGGCTTCCGTGTGCGAAAAACCTGAAGTCTATAAAACCTGGCGCAGCGATCCGGCGCGCCACCGTGCGCTGATGACGCGTTACCAGCAGTTTAACGCGCTTTACCAAAACGACCTGAACTACCGAAACCCATAATTCTGTGGCAAAGACCCTCCGGTGATGCTGCCGGAGCGGTTCCCTGTACCCTAAAAACGAGGTCAATATGTCGTTAAATAACAAACAATGGCTGGGATTACCCCTGAGTCTGGTCTGGGGGTATATCGCTATCGCGGTCTTTATGACGGGCGATGGTTTCGAGCTGGCATTCCTGTCGCACTATATTAAGGCGCTGGGCTTCACGCCTGCTGAAGCCTCTTTCGCCTTCACGCTCTACGGTCTCGCGGCGGCGCTCTCCGCATGGATTTCCGGCGTGGTGGCTGAAATCATCACCCCGCAAAAAACCATGCTGATTGGCTTCGTCCTGTGGTGCGTTTTCCACGTCCTGTTTCTCGTTTTTGGTCTGGGTCAGGCAAATTACGCATTAATTCTGCTGTTCTACGGGATCCGCGGCCTGGCCTATCCGCTGTTCCTCTATGCCTTTATCGTCGCCATTGTGCATAACGTTCGCAGTGACAGTACCAGCGCGGCGCTGGGCTGGTTCTGGGCGGTTTACTCTATCGGCATCGGCGTGTTCGGCAGCTACATTCCGAGCTTTACCATTCCGCACATCGGGGAGATGGGCACGCTGTGGCTGGCGCTGGCATTCTGCGTAACCGGCGGGATCATTGCGCTGGTCTCTATGCGTAAGGTGGAAACGCCACGGCATATGCAGACTCTCTCCACCCGAGAAAAATTCGCCGAGCTGGGCCGTGCAGCGACGCTGCTCTACACCAACCGCAGTATTCTGCTCTCCAGCATGGTGCGTATCATCAACACCCTCTCCCTGTTCGGGTTTGCCGTCATCATGCCGATGATGTTTGTTGACGAGCTGGGCTTCACCACCTCCGAGTGGCTTCAGGTCTGGGCGGTATTCTTCTTCACCACCATCTTCTCGAACGTCTTCTGGGGCGTGGTGGCGGAAAAAATGGGCTGGATGCGGGTGGTGCGCTGGTTTGGCTGTATCGGGATGGCGCTCTCGAGCCTGGCGTTTTACTACATTCCGCAGCACTTCGGGCATAACTTTGCCATGGCGCTGGTCCCGGCCATCGCGCTGGGGATTTTTGTGGCGGCCTTCGTACCGATGGCGGCGGTGTTCCCGGCGCTGGAGCCGCGGCACAAGGGGGCGGCGATTTCGGTGTATAACCTGTCAGCCGGTCTGTCTAACTTCCTTGCGCCGGCGATTGCCGTGGTGCTGCTGCCCTGGTTCAGCACGCTCGGCGTGGTCATTGCCTACACGGCGCTGTATGTCGTGGCCTTCATCCTGTGTCCGTTTATTCGGGTTGAACAGCCTGGGTTTGTTCGTCAGGAAACCTGTAAGGGTGAAACGGTCGGAATTTCGTAATTTATTCAGGCCTGACGGCAGCGTCGGGCCATTCACGGAGACGTATGATGGATGTTAAGGCGGTAATTTTTGACATGGATGGCGTCATCATTGACTCCGAAGGCCTGTGGCGTCAGGCGCAGAAAGCAGCTCTGGCAGGCTGGCGTGCTGAGGTCAGCGACGAAGAGTGTGAGTCACTGACGAAAGGCAAGCGGCTGGATGAGATTGCCCGGACCTGGTGCGAATACTGCAAACTTGAGGCCGATCCTGAAATGATTGAAGCGGACATTCGTCTGCGCATCATCGAACTGATTGGCCGGGAAGGCAAAGCGATAGAGGGCATCTACGACGTGATGTCGTATTTTCGTGAGGCAGGTTACCGGATTGCACTTGCCACCTCTTCGTCGCATGAAATCGTGCATGCGGTGCTTAAGAAACTCAGGATGGGTCACTATTTTGAGGTCATTTGCAGCGCCGACGATGAACGCTACGGAAAACCGCACCCTGCCGTCTATCTCTCGGCGCTGCGAAAATTAGGCCTGACGGCCTCGCAGTGCATAGTGATTGAGGACAGCCAGAGCGGCTACCGTGCCGCCCTTAGTGCGGGGCTCAAAACCCTCATCGTCTCGCCAGCGTGCCATCATGCCAGCTTTAACAATGCCAGTGGCCGGTATGCGTCTATGCATGCGCTGCTGGAAACGCTTGCCGTTCCAGCCCCGGAAGCGGGTTAGTTGACTGATTTGTAAGCGCAGAAGTTTCCGCGGGTTGTTGCCGGTCAGCATATTCCTGCTTCTGCGCTTACCTTCAAATAACGTCTCCCGATCAACCTCACATTTCCCCGCGCTTTTGTGAAAATTGTCACGTCCGACCGTGCATATGCCCAAAAAATAGCCTCTCCTTAACGCGTTTTGTCCGAGGACGTGCTGATTTTTTATGCTTAAATTACATACTGAAACGCATTTTTAAAAACATAAAACCCCTTTGTCATTTTCTGCTTCTGGGCTTATCGCCGGACTTAAGGACCGATAATGAAAATTGAATCTGTAAACGTCACCGTCTTTCAGTACCCGACGCGTCGGGTCTCTGACGCCGCGGGGCATTCGCATCCTGGGCCGGAAAGCATGGCCAAAATGGCGATGTTGACCATCACGGCAGAAGAGGGCACCCGCGGATATTCGTTCGCGCCGCCGGAAGTGGTGCGCCCCTTTGTGGTCAATACCTTCTTTCGCAAAGTGCTGGTGGGGCAGGACGCATTCAACCGGGAACGCATCTGGCAGGATCTGGCGCACTGGCAGCGGGGAAGCGCGCATCAGCTGACCGAGCGTGCGCTGGGCTTCGTTGAACAGGCGCTGTGGGATCTGATTGGCCGTAAGCTCAACCTGCCGGTCTGGAAACTGCTTGGCGGCTATCGCGATAAGGTGCCGGCCTACGGCAGCACCATGTGCGGCGACGATCTGCCGGGCGGATTATCCACGCCGGAGGAGTACGCCAGCTTTGCCGAAAAGCTGGTAGCGCGCGGTTACAAGGCCATCAAGCTGCACACCTGGATGCCGCCAGTCTCTTTCGCCCCCAATCCAAAGATGGACGTCAAAGCCTGTGCCGCCGTGCGTGAAGCGGTTGGCCCGGACATTGACCTCATGATTGACGGCTACCACTGGTATAGCCGTACCGAGGCGCTGTACATCGGCAAAGCGCTGGAAAAGCTTGACTTCGCCTGGTTTGAAGAGCCGATGGAGGAGGAGAGCATGGCCTCCTACGCGTGGCTGGCGGAGAACCTCTCGATTCCGGTTATCGGCCCGGAAAGCCTGGGCGGAAAGCACCACAGCCGCGCGGACTGGATCAAAGCCGGGGCCTGCGACATCCTGCGCGCAGGGTCGAACGGCGTGGGCGGCATTTCCCCAACGCTGAAGGTGGCGAACCTGGCGGAATCTTTTGGCATGGACTGCGAAATACACGGCAACGGCGCGGCCAGCCTGGCGGTGATTGGCGCCATCAAAAACTGCCGCTGGTACGAGCGCGGCCTGCTGCACCCGTTCCTCGACTACGACCAACCGGCGGCGTACCTCAACAGCCTGGTGGACCCGATGGACGAAAACGGCATGGTCAGTCTGCCGACCCGCCCGGGACTGGGCGAAGACATTAATTTTGCATATATCGAAGCCAATACCGTCAGCCACGACTGACAGATAAAAACGTACCCTACAGGCGATATATACATGAAACGATCTCCCTTAGCCGGGGCGTGCTTGCTCGCGCTCTCGCTGATGATGGGGAGCGGTGCGGCGTACGCGAAAACGCCGCCCGACCAGCTCATCATCGGCATGAACATGAATAACCTGCTGACCCTCGATCCGGCGGCAATGACCGGTAACGAAGTGGTCGGCATTGTGGTCAATCTCTACGACTCGCTGGTGGAGCTGGACCCGAACGCGCTCACCAACGTCAGGCCCGCGCTGGCGACGTCCTGGGATATTTCGCCGGACCGTAAAACCCTGACCTTTCACCTGCGTGACGACGTTAAATTCCACTCTGGCAACCCGCTCACGGCGGAGGACGTGGTCTGGTCAATGCGCCGCCTGCTGCACCTCAACCTGGCCCAGGCTTCGGTGTGGAAATCCTACGGATTTTCTAAAAAGAACATTGATAACCAAATCAGCGCCCCGAATGCATACACCGTGCAGATTGTCCTGCCAAAAGCCAACGATCCGCAGCTGGTGATCTACTCCCTCGGCGCGCTCGGCAACCTCGGCGTGCTCGACAGCAAAACGGTGCAGCAGCACGCGGTGAATAACGACTGGGGCAACCGCTGGCTTACCACCAACGAAGCGGGTTCCGGCCCGTTTATGCTGGAAACCTGGCAGGCGAAGGACATGCTGCGCATGCAGCGCAACCCGCAATACTGGCGGGAAGAACCCAAAATGAGCCGGGTGGTGCTGCGTCATTTCCAGGAGTCACAAACCCTGCGCCTGATGATTGAGAAAGGCGACCTCGACGTTGCCAACAACATGGCGGTGGCGGACATTAACGCCCTGCGCAAAGACCCGCAGCTCACCGTCGAAGCCGTGCAGAAAGGCACGGTCTACTACGTGGCGATGAGCATGAAAGAGGTCCATTTCGCTAACCCGAAGGTGCGCGAAGCGGTGCGCTATCTGATTGACTATCAGGGCATCAACAGCGCGCTGATGCCGGGCTACGGCGTGCTGCACCAGCGCCCGATCAAGGCGGGTATGCCGTCCACGCTGCCGGACCCGGGCTATAGGCTCGATCTCCCGCGCGCCAGAAAGCTGCTGGCGGAGGCGGGCTACCCGGACGGGTTTGACACCACCCTGCGGGTGCTGGCGGATCAGCCGTTCCTCAATATCGCCATCGCCGTGCAGTCGACGCTGATGCAGGCGGGCATCAACGCCAAAATCATCACCGGCACCGGGAACCAGATTTACGGCGCAATGCGCGAGCGCAAGTTCGACATGCTGGTGGGGCGCGGCGGTAGCGGCGTCGAACCCCATCCGCACTCCAGCCTGCGGGCGTTGGTCTATAACCCGGACAACAGCGATGAAGCCCGTCTGACCAACTTCCAGGGCTGGCGTACCAGCTTCTACGACAAGCCGCTCAACGAAATGATCGACAAGGCCCTGCTGGAGCGCGATCCGGAAAAACAGATCGCCGACTACCAGCAGATCCAGGTCCGCTACGACGCGCTGATCCCGGCGATGATCCCCCTGTCACAGATGGTCGATTCGGTGGTGGTGCGTAACGAGGTGAAGAACTTCCAGTCGCACCCGTCGGCCACCACCTTCCTGCGTGAGGTCTACAAAACCGGAGGTGACAAATGAGTGTGGCAATTCTCGCGCCCGGCTCACGGACCCGGCGCTTCTCAAAGCGGTTAACGCAGGTGGTGGTGACGCTGTTCGGCCTTCTGCTGCTGACCTTTTTCATCGGCCGCGTAATGCCCGTTGATCCGGTGCTGGCGATTGTCGGACCGGATGCCGACCACAGCACCTATCAGCAGGTCTATCACCAGCTGGGATTCGACCGGTCGCTGCTGGCTCAGTTCGGTATTTACCTCAATAACCTGCTGCACGGCGATCTGGGCAATGCCCTGCTGACGGGTAAACCGGTGACTGCCGATATTCTGCGCGTCTTCCCGGCGACGCTCGAGCTGGCGACGATGGCGATTATCGTCGGTGCGGGTCTGGGCATTCCGCTGGGCGTACTGGCGGCGGCGCGGCGCAACAGCGTTTCCGACTACGTGGTGCGCATCATCAGTCTGGCGGGTTATTCCACGCCGATTTTCTGGGTCGGGATGATGGGGCTGCTGCTGTTCTACGCCTGGCTTGGCTGGGTGGGAGGCGCGGGACGTCTGGATCTCGGACTGGAGGGGGTAGTCCCACGCCGCACCGGACTGATGACGGTGGATGCATTGCTGGCCGGAAACGGCGCGGTGTTCTGGAACGCCATTAACCATCTGGTTTTGCCCGCGTCGCTGCTTGGCTTCCACTCCCTGGCCTATATCAGCCGCATGACCCGCAGCTTTATGCTGGCGCAGCTGTCGCAGGAGTTCATTATCACTGCCCGGGTGAAGGGCTTAACTGAACGTCAGGTGATCTGGAATCACGCGTTTCGCAACATTCTCGTGCAGCTCCTGACGGTAGTGGCGCTGGCCTACGGCTCGCTGCTGGAGGGGGCGGTGCTGATTGAAACCGTCTTCTCCTGGCCGGGCTTCGGTTCGTATCTCACCGGCAGCCTGCTGCTCGGGGATATGAACGCGGTCATGGGCTGCGTGCTGCTGGTGGGGGTCATCTTCGTGATGCTGAACCTGCTCTCCGACATGCTGTATCAACTCTTTGACCCGAGGACGAAATCATGACCGTTTCTCTGGATTCGCCGCTGGGGACCGGGCCATCCGAACGCCGCCAGCGTATCAGACGCACGCTGGGCCGCGCCGCGGGCTTCGTCGGCAAGATGGCGCGCAATCCGCTCACCGCCATCGGCGGCGGGATTATCCTACTGCTGCTGATTGTGGCGGCGTTTGCCCCGCTGATCGCGCCGTACAACCCGCTGGTGCAGGACCTCAATAACGCGCTGGTCGCCCCGAACGCACTGCACTGGTTCGGCACCGACGAGTTTGGCCGGGACATCTTCAGCCGGCTGGTGTACGGCGCGCGCATCACGCTCTACATCGTGCTGCTGGTCTCCGTGACCGTTGGCCCGCTGGGGCTGCTGCTGGGCGTGAGGGTGGACGCGGTGCTGATGCGCGTCACCGATATCTTTATCTCCTTCCCGAGCCTGGTGCTGGCGCTGGCGTTTGTCGCGGCGCTCGGGCCGGGGCTGGAGCACGTGGTGATTGCGATTACGCTCACCGCCTGGCCGCCGATTGCCCGTCTGGCGCGCGCCGAAACTCTCTCTCTGCGCCAGGCCGATTTTGTCTCCGCCGTGCGGCTTCAGGGTGCTTCCCCGGTGCGCGTACTGTGGCGTCACATTGTCCCGCTGTGCCTGCCGTCAGTGATTATCCGCATCACCATGAACATGGCGGGGATCATTCTCACCGCCGCCGGGCTGGGCTTTCTTGGCCTTGGCGCACAGCCGCCGGAGCCGGAGTGGGGAGCGATGATCTCCAGCGGTCGTACCTACATGATGGAGTGCTGGTGGGTGGTGACTATTCCGGGGCTGGCGATCCTGATCAACAGTCTGGCGTTCAACTTCTTAGGAGATGGCTTGCGTGACATCCTCGATCCTCGTAGCGAATAACCCGATGCTCGACGTGCGCGATCTCCACGTCGATTTTATCAACGGCGGCGCGGTCACCCACGCGGTGCGCGGCGTCTCTTTCCAGCTCGGACGCGAAAAGCTGGCGATTGTCGGTGAATCCGGTTCCGGTAAATCCACCGTCGGGCGGGCGCTGCTACGCCTGCATCCGGCCAAAGCGCAGATCCGCGCCGCGCGGATGCAGTTTGGCGATGTCGATTTACAGGCCGTCAGCGAGGCGCAGATGCGCGGCATTCGCGGCAAGCGCATCTCGATGATCATGCAGGACCCGAAATACTCCCTTAACCCGGTGGTGTGCGTGGGCGACCAAATTGCCGAAGCCTGGCTGACCCATCATCCGGGGCGCAAGGCGGAAGCCAAAGCCAGAGTGCTGGAGATGCTCGACGTGGTGCGCATTCGCCAGCCGGAACGGGTGTATCACCTCTGCCCGCACGAGATTTCCGGCGGGCAGGGGCAACGCATCATGATCGCCATGATGCTGATCGCCGATCCCGAGCTGGTCATTGCCGACGAGCCGACTTCGGCGCTGGACGTGTCGGTGCGTTTGCAGGTGCTGGGCCTGCTCGACGACCTGGTGCAGTCCCGCGGTCTGGGGCTGATCTTTATCAGCCACGACATCAACCTGGTGCGCAGCTTCTGCGACCGGGTGCTGGTGATGTACGCCGGACGGGTGGTGGAGTCGATTGCCGCGAAGGATCTGCACAACGCCAGGCATCCCTACACCCAGGGGCTCATCAGCGCGCTACCGGAAATCAACCATCGCCGACCGACGCTGCCGGTATTACAGCGTCAGGCCAGCTGGCTCACCGAGTAAGGAGCAGAGATGATCGAGATACAACACCTTAACCTGACGTTTGGCGAGGGCGAGAAGCGTAATCAGGTGCTGGACGATGTGAATATCAGCGTGAGGGACGGCGAGATTTACGGCCTGGTGGGGGAGTCCGGTTCGGGCAAAACCACGGTGCTGAAATGCCTTGCCGGGCTGTTTACCCACTGGGAGGGCGAGCTGGCGATTAACGGCAAGCGGCTGGAAAAACGTATCAGCCAGGAACGCTGCCGCCGGGTGCAGATGGTATTTCAGGATCCGTACGGCTCTTTGCATCCGCGTCACACCATCGGCGATATTCTGGAAGAGCCGCTGCACATTCACCGCATAAAAAATCGGGAGCGGCGCGTTCACGCCCTGCTGGATAAAGTTGGGCTTAGCCGGGCGTTTCGCGATCGCTATCCGCACCAGCTTTCCGGCGGGCAGCGCCAGCGCGTGGCGATTGCCAGGGCGCTGATTCTGGAGCCGCAGGTGCTGCTGCTGGATGAACCTACCTCGGCGCTGGACGTCTCGGTACAGGCGGAAATCCTCAACCTGCTGGCGGAACTTCAGCGTGAGTCGAACCTGACCTACCTGATGGTCACCCACGATCTGGGCGTGATTGCCCATCTGTGTCAGAAGGTGGCGGTAATGCAGTATGGCAAAATCCTTGAAAGCCTGACGGTGGACGAACTGGTCGCCGGGCAGGCCAAAACCGACTATACGCGGATGCTGGTCAATGCCTCACAGCAGTATTCCCGCGAGATGGCGCGGGAGGTGGCGGTGTATTAGGTAGCCGGGTGGCGACTACGCGATCGGTCCTGTAGGCCGGGTAAGGCGTAGCCGCCACCCGGCAAACCATCAGCGCAAGAGCTGACAATCCGGCGGTAATCGGCACTGCAACGCGCCCGGAACAACTTCGATGCGGAATTTCTCTCCGCTCAGCGGTTCGCCATCAAGGTTAAAGGTCATGCCGTGTGGGGCGATCACTTCAAACCACGCGGATTTCCCGGCGATGATATTGGGGCTCTCCTCTGGCTGCGTCAGCGTCGTAAACAGCGCGGGCAGCAGCCCGTCGCCAGTAAAAATGCGCAGCTGTAGCTGACCATCATTAATCAGGGCTTCCGGGCAAAGCTGCTGACCGCCGCCTGCCTGACGTCCGTTGCCGATACCAATCACCAGCGCGTCGCCCTGCCAGTGGAAGTTCTCACCGTGGATTTCACAGCTGTCGGGCTTGAGGGTGTCCATGCGCATCAGGCCGTGAATGAGGTACGAGACGCCGCCCAGCGCGGCTTTCAGCTTCTCCGGCGTTTCGCTGGTGATCCGCGTGCCGAAACCGCCCGTTGCCATGTTGATAAAACAGGTTCTTTCATTCACCTGTGCAATGTCGACGGCGGTCGCTTTCCCGAGGATAGCCAGTTGCAGCGCTTTGCCTAAATCCTCAGGTATGCCGGCGCTGGTGGCAAAATCATTGGCGGTACCGAGCGGTAAAATGCCCATCACCGGGCGATGTGCTGTGTTGAGGTCAATAAGCGCACCAGCGATCTCGTTGATTGTTCCGTCGCCGCCGCCTGAAATGATGGTCTCAGCGCCTAACCTGATGCCTTCGTCGATATAGCGTGCCGCATCGCCTTTTTCGAAGGTCACCCGCACGTGAATACGCGCGCCATCTTCACGCAATTCGGTGATCGCCTGGCGCAACAGATCGTTGCCTGCACTTTTGCCATTGAGAATTAATAAACTGTCTGGATAGGATGCCATCCGGGTTGCTCCCTTTTTTAACTATAGAAAGAGTGTATCCCAGAGAAGGAAAAAGCGGGTAAGAACAGGATGAAAGGTAAAAAATAAGCCCGCGTAAGGGAGATTACGCAGGCTAAGGAGGTGGTTCCTGGTACAGCTAGCATTTATGGGTTATGTTTTTCAGCGGGGGGATAATACCCGTATTGAACGAAGCGGTATGTGATCCGATTCTAAGAATTATCCCAGCGTGAAAAAATCCCGTTGATTGACTATTTGCCGTGTGGATTTCGGGTATTTTCACCTTCAAAATTACGCATCAGCAGCGCAAACTCCAGCTCTACCTCTTCAGGAACCGGCAGCCAGACCACATGGCCGTCGCCAGGAGCGACCTCTATCGCCTCACCTTTTTTGTTTTCCAGGTGCTCGAGGCGGAAGTTCATGTTGCCCTGAGGCGTCATCAGCTCCAGGCTGTCGCCTTTAGTGAATTTGTTTTTTACGGCGACGGCGGCCAGCGGACCTTTACGTTCGCCGGTGAAGTCGCCTACAAACTGCTGGCGTTCGGAAATCGAGTAGCCATGCTCGTAGTTCTGGTAGTCGTCGTGGGTGTGACGACGCAGGAAACCTTCGGTATAGCCGCGATGCGCCAGACCTTCCAGCGTTTCCAGCAGGCTGGTGTCGAACGGTTTGCCGGCGGCGGCATCGTCGATGGCTTTGCGATACACCTGTGCGGTACGGGCGCAGTAGTAGTAAGACTTGGTGCGGCCTTCGATTTTCAGGGAGTGTACGCCCATCTGGGTTAAACGCTCGACGTGTGCGATGGCGCGCAGATCTTTGGAGTTCATGATGTAGGTGCCATGCTCGTCTTCGAAGGCGGTCATGTATTCGCCCGGACGTTTGGCTTCTTCGATCATAAACACGCTGTCGGTAGGCGCGCCGATACCCAGCGTTGGCTCAACGTTGGTGACCGGGATCGGCTCGTGTTTGTGCACGATATTGCCGATGTCATCTTCTTTGCCTTCCTGAACGTTATATTCCCAGCGGCAGGCGTTGGTGCAGGTGCCCTGGTTCGGGTCACGCTTGTTGATGTAGCCAGAGAGCAGGCAGCGGCCGGAGTAGGCCATGCACAGCGCGCCGTGAACGAAGATTTCGATCTCCATATCCGGCACCTGGGTGCGGATCTCTTCGATCTCTTCGAGGGACAGCTCGCGGGACAGAATGACGCGGGTCAGCCCCATCTGTTTCCAGAATTTCACCGTTGCCCAGTTGACGGCGTTAGCCTGCACCGAGAGGTGAATGTCCATCTCCGGGAAGTTCTCCCGAACCAGCATGATTAAACCCGGGTCCGACATGATCAGCGCGTCCGGCCCCATCTCCACGACCGGCTTCAGGTCGCGAATGAACGTTTTCAGCTTGGCGTTGTGCGGCGCGATGTTCACCACCACGTAGAATTTTTTGCCCAGGGCATGCGCTTCATTGATGCCGAGCTGAAGATTCTCGTGGTTGAATTCGTTGTTACGCACGCGCAGCGAGTAGCGCGGCTGGCCCGCGTAAACGGCGTCGGCACCATAGGCGAAAGCGTAACGCATATTTTGCAGCGTTCCCGCCGGGGAAAGGAGTTCCGGTTTAAACATGTTTGTTCTCGTTCTGATGACAGGTCAGATCCGCGTGCACCTGGTGCAGCGGTAAGGGGAGATCCCCCACTTTAAGGGCGGGCATTGTAGCGCTGCGGGGAAGAGAGGTAAAGCTTTGCCCCTCACCCTAACCCTCTCCCCTTTGGGGCTGAGGGTTCCCCACAAAATAATGCCTGCACAGACGGCCCCCTCTCCCTTGAGGGAGAGGGCTGGGGTGAGGGGGGGGGTATTCAGGCAATCCTACACGCATCCGCTTCCCAGCGATAACCCACGCCGTACACCGCGCGAATAAACGACTGGTCGGCGTCGAGCGCCTCCAGCTTGCGGCGCAGGTTTTTGATGTGGCTGTCGATGGTGCGGTCGGTCACCACGCGGTAATCGTCATACAGATGGTTGAGCAACTGCTCGCGGGAAAACACTTTTCCCGGCTCGTGGGAGAGCGTTTTCAGCAGGCGGAACTCCGCTGGGGTAAGATCCAATAGTTTGCTGCGCCAGCTCGCCTGGAAGCGGCTTTCGTCGACGATCAGCGGGCTTTGCGCATCCAGCACCTGCAATTCACGCTGTGGCTTACAGCGGCGGAGGATGGTTTTCACCCGAGCGACCACCTCCCGCGGGCTGTAAGGCTTGCAGATGTAATCGTCGGCGCCGATTTCGAGCCCCAGCAGACGGTCGATCTCTTCGATTTTGGCCGTCACCATCACGATGGGCACATCGGAGAAACGACGAATTTCCCGGCACAGGGTCAGGCCGTCGGTACCCGGCAGCATCAGATCCAGCAGGATCAGATCCGGCGGCGTCTGGCGCACGTAGGGCAGCACCTGGTCGCCGTGGCTGATAAGCGTTGGCGCGTAACTTGCGGCACGCAAATAGTCGATCAGCAGTTGTCCAAGTTTAGGCTCGTCTTCCACGATCAAAATACGCGGTGTGTTGTCGTCAATCGGTAACTCGGTCATGCTTCCCTCGATAAATCCCGTTCCAGAGGTAACTCTACTGTAATGCTAACCCCGCCAAAAGGCGAATGGGCGGCGCGGATGGTGCCGCCGTGGGCCTCAACAATGTTAACGCAAATCGCCAGCCCAAGGCCGGAACCGCCGCTGGCGCGGTTGCGTGAACCTTCGGTGCGATAGAAGCGCTCGAACAGTTTTTCCAGCTGCGCATCTTTCACGCCAGGGGCGGAGTCCGCAAAGGTCAGGGCAAAGCGCCCGTTTTCCTGCCTGCCGGAGATATGCAGCGCGCCGCCGCCGTCGGTGTAGCGGAGGCTGTTCTCCAGCAGATTATTGAACAGCTGCATCAGGCGATCTCTGTCGCCAAATACCACCGCGCTGTCCGGCAGCGAGAGGTTGATTTTCAGGTCACGGCTGGCGAAGCGTTCGCGGAATGCGCCGGTCACGACTTCAAGGATATTGATCACGTCGACTGGGGCTTTCTGGTAGGCCAGGGCGCCTTCGTCGGACATGGAAAGCTGATGCAGATCGTCCACCAGCTTGGTCAGCGTGCCGACTTCCGCCTGAAGCGAGGCCACGGACTCGGGGGTGAACTGTCGCACGCCGTCCTGAATCGCCTCCAGCTCGCCGCGCAGCACCGCCAGCGGGGTGCGCAGCTCGTGCGAAATGTCGGCCATAAAATCGCGGCGCATCTGCTGGTTTTTTTCCAGCGTGCTGGCGAGCTGGTTGAAGTCCTGCGCCAGCTTGCCCAGTTCATCCTGGCTGCGGGTGTCAACGCGGGTCGAGAAATCACCCGCCGCCAGCTTGTGCGTGCCTTCCACCAGGCGCTTAACCGGCGCCAGCAGGCCGCGCGCCAGCGGGAAGGTGGCGAGCGCCGCAAGCAGGGTAGAAAGCGCGACAATCAGCCAACTGGTCTGACGCTGCTGGCGGTCAAAGTTGATGTCGGTGTTGCGCGTCAGCCGCTCGACCGGCGAGGCGATAACCCAGCCCACCGTCGCGCCGTTCGAGGTAATGGCGCGCTTTGTGCCGTCCGGCGGTACCGGAGAGCGTGGTCCAACGAGCACGCGCATCTCCTGATCTATCACCCAGAACTGGGTGCGCCAGCCGTGCGGCGGCATGCCCGGCCCCGGGCGGTCGTCGTCATTATCGTGCTCCAGCGAGCGCAGGATTTGAAACACAAAGCGATCGTTATTGCGCAGAAAACGCCAGTTACCGTGCAGGCTATACTGTTCGCCCAGCGCGTCGCTTAAGCCCTGTAGTCGCTGTTCGTTACCGTGCTTAATGTAGTCAATAAAGCCGCGCTCAAAGCTGACCCGCACCGCCCAGTGCATGGTAATCAGCAGAACGATACAGGTGGCGAAAATCGCCACAAAAAGCTTACCGGTGATCCCCGGACGCCAGAATTTCATGGTGCACTCCTTTTGCCGCGTCGGATCACGACGTTTTTGGTCGTGTCATTCGGTACTCTGACAAAGATAAAAGCGGGCAGGGCGATAATTACCGCCATGCTGAGGTAAGTGTATAAAAATACCTGATGCGCGACGGGGGTGTCGGCGCTGAGATGGTGCTGCCCGTACATGCCGAGCAGCAATCCGGCGACCGTGACCCCCACGCTCATGGAGAGCTGCATGATCATCGACAGCAGGCTGTTACCGCTGCTCGCCAGCTCGTCCGGCAGATCTTTCAGCGTCAGGGTGTTCATCGACGAGAAGCGCATGGAGTTGATGATCCCCTGGCAGAACAGCACCAGCGGCAGGATGTAGTACCAGCCCAGCAGCGCCACGGCCATAAACAGCAGGCAAACCAACGCCAGCCCGATCGTGGCGGTCACCAGCACCCGGCGATAGCCAAAGCGGTTCACCACCTGCACCACAATACGCTTCATCCCCATGCTGCCGAGCACCATCGGGATCATCATCAGCCCGGCGTGGAACGGCGAGAAGCCCATCCCAATCTGTAAAAACACCGGCGTCATAAACGGCAACATGCCGCTGCCGATGCGTCCGGCAAAGCTGCCGAAGAGACCAAGACGGTAGGTGGGATTTCTGAACAGATTCAGGCTGAACAGCGCGTTAGCGTTGCCTCTGGCATGCCACAGATACCAGAGAATCGCGGTGATCCCCAGCGCCACCAGCAGGGCGAGCGACAGGGAGGAGATCCCCAGCCCTTTTTGCCCGTCGAGGGCCAGGGTGAGCGTCGCCATGCCAGCCGCCAGCAGGATAAAGCCAACGAAATCAAAGCGCCGGGTCTGCATTTTATAGTTCGGCATCAGCGTCAGGGTGGCAATCGCGCCGATAATACCGACCGGCAGGTTGATCAGGAAGATCCAGTGCCAGGAGGCATACTCCACCAGAATACCGCCCAGCGCCGGGCCAAGCAGCGGGCCGACCTGACCGGGCAGGGTGACGAAGGTCATCGCCGCCATATACTGCGCGCGCGGAACAATTTTCATCACCGTTAACCGCCCGACGGGCACCATCATCGCGCCGCCGACGCCCTGTAGCACGCGCGCCATCACCAGCTGGTCGAGGGTATTGGCCTGGGCGCAAAACAGCGACCCGGTGGTAAACAGCACAATGGCGGTGAAGAAGATGTTTCGCACACCGACTTTATCCGCCAGCCAGCCGCTGGCGGGCAGCATCACGGCGACCGTCAGCACGTAGGCGACAATCACCATATGCATGTGCAGCGGGCTCTCCCCCAGGCTTTTCGCCATCGAGGGGAGGGCGGTGTTCACGATGGTCGTGTCCAGCGACTGCATAAAGAAGCCGAACGCGACGATCCACAATTGCCAGCGAACATTACTGGGTAGGTCGGTCATTTACTCGGTCACCGTGGTTCTCTTTTTACGCGAAAAACGCAGCCGCAGTCGGTCAAAGAACAGATAGACTACCGGCGTGGTGTAGAGCGTCAGCAGCTGGCTCATCACCAGGCCGCCGACAATCGTGATCCCCAGCGGCTGGCGCAGTTCAGAGCCGTCACCGCCGGATATAACCAGCGGTAGCGCACCGAACAGCGCGGCCAGCGTGGTCATCATGATCGGGCGAAAACGCAGCAGACAGGCCTGGAATATCGCCTCGTCCGGCGTCAGGTTGCCGTTACGCTGGGCGTCCAGGGCAAAGTCGACCATCATAATCGCGTTTTTCTTCACAATACCTATTAATAGCATGATCCCGATGAGCGCGATTAGGCTGAACGGGGCACCGAACAGCTCCAGCGCCAGCAGCGCCCCCACGCCCGCAGAGGGAAGCGTGGAGAGAATGGTCAACGGGTGCACATAGCTTTCGTACAGCACGCCCAGCACGATATAAACCGTGGCAATAGCCGCCAGGATCAAAATGACCTGCGAGTTCATGGTGTCCTGGAACACCTGCGCCGTACCGGCAAAGCTGCCGCGCACGGAGGAGGGCACCCCGAGCTGGGTCATGGCGCGGTTGATGGCGTCGCTGGCCTCAGACAGCGACGAGCCGGTTGGCAGGTTAAACGACACGGTCGAGGCGGCGGAAAGCCCCTGGTGGTTCACCGACAGCGGCGCGTTCGACGGCTGCCAGCTGGCGAAGTACGACAGCGGGATCGCCTTGCCGTCATTATTGATCACAAACATCTTGTCCAGCGCGCTGATGTCCTGGGTGTAGCGCGGATCAACTTCCATCACCACCTTGTACTGGTTCATCGGCTGATAGATGGTGGAGACTTCACGCTGCCCGAAGGCGTTGTTAAGCAGGCTGTTGGCCGCTTCAACGTTAATGCCCAGGCGGGACATGGTTTCGCGATCGTAGGTGAGCGCCATCTCGGCGCCGTTATTCTGGCTGTCGGAGTTCACGTCCGCCAGCTGCGGCAGCGCGGCCAGCGCTTTACGGATCTTCGGCTCCCACTCGCGCAGGGCGGCTAAGTCATCTGAGAGCAGGGTATACTGATAGCTGGCGTTAGCCTGTCGTCCGCCGACGCGGATATCCTGAACGGCCATCAAAAACAGATTTGCCCCCGGCTCTTTGGCAAGCTTCAGCCGCAGGCGGTCAATGATCTGCTGCGCCGTTTCGTGACGTTCACCGCGTGGCTTAAGGGTAATAAACATCATCCCGCTGTTAACGCGCGAGCCGCCGGTAAATCCGGTGACGTTATCCACGGCCGGATCTTCCCGGATGATTTTCATAAAGTCTTGCAGTTTGCCCCGCATCGCCTGGAACGAAATACTCTGGTCCGCCTGAATACCGCCCATCAGCACGCCGGTATCCTGCTCCGGGAAGAAGGTTTTCGGGATGGTGATATACATCCAGACGTTGAGCACAATGGTGCCGATCAGCACCAGCCCGACAAGACGCGTGTGGTTCAGCACCCATTTCAGCGATTTGCCATAGCCGGACTGCATTGCCATCAGGACGCGGCCAAAGCCTTTCCTGCGCGGCTGCGAGTGCGGTTGGCTGCGCTTTAGCATCCAGCCGCACATCATAGGCGTCAGCGTCAGCGAAATCACCAGGGAGATACCGATGGCGACGGAAAGCGTGACGGCAAATTCGCGCAGCAGTCGCCCCGGCAGGCCGCCCATCAGCAGCAGCGGCAGGAACACCGCCACCAGCGACAGGCTCATGGACAGGACCGTGAAGCCCACTTCGCGCGTCCCCTGAAGCGCCGCCTGGAGCGGCTTCATGCCCGCTTCCAGATGGCGCGAGATATTCTCCAGCACCACGATGGCGTCATCCACTACAAACCCGGTGGCAATCGTCAGCGCCATCAGCGACAGGTTGTTAAGACTAAACCCACACAGGTACATGGCGGCAAAGGTGCCTATCAGCGATACCGGAACCGCCACCGCCGGGATCAGCGTGGCGCGCCCCGAGCGCAGGAACAGGAACACCACCAGGATCACCAGCGCGACGGAGATGATCAGCGTTTGCTCTACCTCCTCAAGCGAGGCGCGGATGGTAGGGGAGCGGTCCTGCGCAATCTGGAGGTCGATGGCCGCCGGAATCGTTTCCTGGAGCTCCGGCAGGCGCGCGCGGATGCTGTTCACCGTCTGGATAATGTTGGCTTCCGGCAGTTTGCGGATCATCAGCAAAATCGCCGGTTTGGCGTTAGTCATCCCGGCGTTACGCACGTCCTGCACCGAATCGGTGACGCTGGCGACGTCGCTCAGGCGCACCGCCGCACCGTTGTTGTAGTGAATAATCAACGGCTGATACTCGGCGGCGGTTTTCAGCTCGTCGTTGGTCTGGATCTGCCAGCGGTGGCTGTTGTCCTCAATCGCGCCCTGCGGCTTACGCACGTTGGCGTTGCTGATGGCGGAACGCACGTCGTCCAGCGACACGCCCTGGTTAAACAGCGCCTGCGGATTCAGCCCCACGCGCACGGCGGGCAGGGAGCTGCCGCCGACGTCCACGTCGCCCACACCGTCAATCTGGGCGATGGTTTGCGCCAGCTGGGTGGAGGCAAAATCGTACAGCTCGCCCTGGGAGTAGGTCTCTGACGTGAGCGTCAGGATCATGATCGGCGCGTCGGACGGGTTAGCCTTACGGTAGGTTGGACGGCTCGGCATGCCGCTTGGCAGCAGGCTTTGGGCGGCGTTAATCGCGGCCTGCACGTCACGCGCCGCGCCGTTGATGTCCCGGTCAAAGTTAAATTCCAGAATGATGCGCGTGCTGCCCAGCGAGCTGCTGGAGGTCATCTCGTTAACCCCGGCAATTCGCCCAAGCGAGCGCTCAAGCGGCGTCGCCACCGATGACGCCATGGTTTCCGGCGAGGCACCCGGCAGCGAGGCGCTGACCATGATCACCGGGAAATCGACCTGCGGCAGCGGGGCCACCGGCAGCAGCCGGAAGCCCAGCACGCCGCACAGGGTGATAGCGACGGAGAGTAAAATCGTCGCCACCGGACGGTAAATGAAGAGGGCGAAAAACTTCACTTACGCCTCCTCTTCACGTTTCGGGAAGCGACTTTTCGTCCACAGGGCCAGACGGTCAAACAGCAGGTAGATAACCGGCGTGGTAAACAGCGTCAGCACCTGGCTTACCAGCAGGCCGCCCACCATCCCGATGCCCAGCGGACGGCGCAGTTCGGCCCCCACGCCGGTGCTCAGCATCAGCGGCAGCGCGCCCAGCAGGGCGGCGAGGGTGGTCATCAGGATCGGACGAAAACGCAGCAGACAGGCCTGGTAAATGGCCTCGCGCGGCGCCATACCCTGCTCGCGCTCGGCGGCCAGCGCAAAGTCGATCATCATGATGGCGTTTTTCTTCACGATGCCGATAAGCAGGATGATGCCGATGATCGCAATGACGTCCAGCTCGCTCCCCGCCAGCATCAGCGCCAGCAGCGCCCCCACGCCCGCCGTCGGCAGGGTGGAGAGGATGGTGATCGGATGGATAAAGCTTTCATACAGCACGCCAAGCACGATATACATCGCCACCACCGCCGCGACAATCAGCCAGACGGTGCTGCCCAGCGCGGCCTGGAACGCTAGCGTACTGCCCTGGAACTGGGTCTGAATATCGGACGGGAAGCTGAGTTCTTTCTCCGCGCCCAGAATGGCCTCCACCGCTTCGCCCAGGGAATACCCGTCCGGCACGTTGAAGGAAATGGTGGTGGACGGGAACTGATCGAGATGGTTAATCGACAGCGGGGTGTGACGCTCTTCCACGCTGGCAATGGCGCTGAGCGGCACAATCCCGCCGTCTTTGCTGGTCAGGCGCACCGTGTCCAGCGCGGCCAGCCCGGGCGTGTTCTCGGTGTTATGTTCCAGCACCACGCGATACTGGTTGGCCTGGGTATAGATGGTGGAGATCAGGCGCTGGCCAAAGGCGTTATACAGGGCGTTATCCACGTCGGACATGGTAATGCCCAGACGGCTGGCGGTGTCGCGGTTGACGTTCACGTACGCCGCCAGCCCTTTATCCTGCCAGTCGCTGCTGACGTCAGAAACCTGCGGCAGTGCTTTCAGCTTGTCCACCAGCTGCGGCACCCAGGTGCTCAGCGCCTCAAGCGAGGTGGCCTGGAGCGTAAACTGGTACTGCGTGCGGCTCACCTGCGTATCAATGGTTAAATCCTGGATCGGTTGCAGATACAGCTCAATGCCCGGCACGCGCGCCACCGCGCTTTGCAGGCGTTCAATCACCGCGTTAACGCGATCGTCGCGGTCATCGAGCGGTTTAAGGTTAATTTGCAGGCGCGCGCTGTTGAGCGACGGGTTGGTACCGTCCACGCCCACGTAGGCAGTCAGGCTTTCCACCGCCGGATCTTTCATGATGATCTCAGACACCTGCTGCTGGCGCTGCGCCATGTTGGCGAAGGAGACCGTCTGCGGCGCCTGAAGCGTGCCCTGAATAATGCCGTTGTCCTGAATCGGGAAGAAGTCTTTCGGAATGAAAATCCACAGCATGACGCTGAGCGCCAGGGTGCCGAGCGCCACGCCGAGCGTTGCCCACGGATGGTTCAGCACTTTCGCCAGCACGCGGCCGTAGGCGGCGATAATGCGCTCGAACATCCGCTCGGAGGCGCGCGAGAAGCGGTTTTGCTTGCGCAAGGACTCGTGGCTCAGCATGCGGGCGCACATCATCGGCGTCAGCGTCAGCGACACCACGGCAGAGATCAGAATGGCGACCGCCAGCGTCACGGCAAACTCGCGGAACAGCCGCCCGACGATATCGCCCATAAACAGCAGCGGGATCAGCACCGCAATCAGCGAGAAGGTGAGCGAGATAATGGTAAAGCCGATCTCCCCCGCGCCCTTCAGCGCGGCGGCTAACGGCTTTTCACCTTTTTCGATATAGCGCGAGATGTTCTCGATTACCACGATGGCGTCGTCCACCACAAACCCGGTGGCGATGGTGAGCGCCATCAGCGTCAGGTTGTTAATCGAGAAGTCGAGGAACACCATCACCGCGAACGTTCCGACCAGCGAGAGCGGCACGGCGACGGCGGGAATGATGGTTGCCGGGACGTTGCGCAGGAACAGGTAGATGATCATCACCACCAGCGCAATCGCCAGCATCAGCTCGAACTGGGTGTCGGTCACTGACGCGCGAATATTCGTGGTGCGGTCAGAGAGCACTTTCACGCTGACCGATTTTGGCAGGCTTTCCACCAGCTGCGGCAGCATGGTGCGAATGCTGTCGGCGGTATCAATAATGTTCGCGCCCGGCTGGCGCTGAACGTTCATGACAATCGCCTGCTGCTTATTGGCCCACGCCCCGAGCCAGCTGTTTTCCGCGCCTTGTTCAACGGTTGCCACGTCGCCCAAACGGATCGGCGCGCCGTTCTGGTAGGCAATGATCAGCTGACGGTACTCATCGGCGGACTGCATCTGGTCGTTGGCGGAGAGCGTGACCGCGCGGGTCGGGCCGTCCAGCGAACCCTTCGCTGAGTTGACGTTGGCGCTGCTGATGGCGGTGCGAATGGTTTCGCTGGTTAACCCCAGCGCGGCAATGGCCTGGGCATTCAGTTTGACGCGCACGGCGGGGCGTTGACCGCCCGCCAGCGTCACCAGCCCCACGCCGGTCACCTGCGAAATCTTCTGCGCCACGCGGGTTTCAACCATGTCTTCCACCTGGGTCATCGGCATGGCGGAGGAGGTGACGGCAAGGGTCATGATCGGCGGATCCGCCGGGTTGACCTTGCTGTAAACAGGTGGATTCGGCAGGTCAGACGGCAGCAGGTTTGTGGCGGCGTTAATCGCGGCCTGCACCTCCTGCTCGGCGACGTCCAGCGACAGCGTGAGCTGAAACTGAAGCGTGACGACCGAAGCGCCACCGGAGCTCTGGGAGGACATTTGCTTCAGGCCAGACATCTGGCCAAACTGACGCTCCAGCGGGGCGGTGATGGCGGACGTCACCACATCCGGACTGGCGCCCGGATAGAGGGTGACAACCTGAATGGTCGGGTAGTCCACTTCCGGCAGCGCCGACACGGGCAGAAAACGGTAGCCAATGATCCCGGCCAGCAGGATCGCCACCATCAGCAGGGTCGTCGCAACCGGACGTAAAATAAACAGGCGTGATGGCCCACCTGTAGAGCTCGGCGGCATCACCTGCATCAGGCTTTTGCTCCTGTATTCTGCGCTTCCACCACCTCGACCTGCGCCCCTTCGGTCAGACGGTCAATACCGTCGGTCACGACGCGGTCGCCAGCGGACAGCCCGGCGCTGATCACCACCGTCTGGCTGTCCTGGATGCCGGTTTTCACCAGGTGTTTGCTGACCTTGTTTTCGCTGTTCAGCACCCAGACAAAGTTGCCTTCACTGCCCATTTGCAGGGCCGCCGTCGGGATCACTACCGCGTTTTCTTCGGTCGCGACCAGCATTCGCGCGTTGACGAACTGATTCGGGAACAGCGCATCGTCCTGATTGTTGAAGCGTGCTTTTAGCTTAATGGTGCCGGTGGTGGTGTCGATCTGGTTATCCAGGCTCAACAGCGAACCTTCGCTCAGCTTCTGCTTGTTGGTGCGATCCCAGGCTTCAACCACCAGCGTTTTTCCGGCCTTCTGCGCCTGTATCACCGTCGCAATGTCGCTTTCCGGCAGGGTAAAGACGAGATCGATAGGGTGCGTCTGGGTGATCACCACGATGCCCGTGGTATCGCCGCTGGAGATTTGGTTCCCGATATCGACCTGTTTCAGGCCCACGCGGCCGTCAATCGGCGCGGTGATCCGGCTCCAGTCAAGCTGGAGCTGGGCGCTGGTGACCGCGGCTTCGTCGGCCTTGATGGTGCCCTGAGATTCACTGACCAGAGACTGCTGGGTGTCCAGCTCCTGGCGCGACACGAGGTTGGTTTTTACCAGCTGCTGATAGCGGGCTAAATCGCGGCGGGCATTGGCGAGGGTGGCTTTGTCTTTCGCGAGCTGCCCCTGCGCCTGCGCCAGGGCCACCTTAAACTGGCTTGGATCGATTTCCGCCAGCAGATCGCCGGCTTTTACCTGCTGACCTTCCTGGAAATGGATGGCCATCAACTGACCGTCCACGCGGCTACGTACCGTCACGGTGTTGGCGGCGGTGATGGTTCCCAGCCCGGAGAGATAACGAGGCACCGCTTTATTCACCGCCGTTGCCGCCTGCACCGGTGCCAGCGCACCGCCGCGCATACCGTGGCGCCCGCCGCCCGTTGAGCGTTGTGAGGGGCTATTAGCGCCAGCAGGTGCCGTGGAGTTCGCGGACTGGCTGTGCCAGTACCAGGCGGCGGCCAGGACCACCACAATCAGACCAACGGCGATTGCCCAGCGGGATTTGTTACTGCCTTTCATCGTTATACGTTCTCATCCTGAAACTCTTTCGGGGAATGATACTAGTTTAGTCAGCTAACACAGCGGAAAAATGGAGGAAATATGGAAGACTGTCGGGAATTGTCTGAGTGTGGCGCTGCGGTTTCGCCTTCGCCGGGTGGCGCTGCGCTTACCCGGCCTACGGTTGGAGGATCTTGTAGGCCGGGTAAGGCGAAGCCGCCACCCGGCACAACCCCATTAGCTAAACACCACCTGCGCCCAGCGCGCCAGCCCTGCCGTAACGGAGCCAAAGTCATCGCCACCGGCAATCGGGATCCCCGGCAGCTGTTCCGCCAGCGCTTTCTTGATCAGCGGCGAACGGGCGCTACCGCCAGTCAGGTAAATTACGTCCGGCTTCACGTTGCCGTTCTCAAGCGCCAGCTGCACCTGCTCCAGAATACGCTGAAGCGGCTGAGTCAGCGCCATTTCCAGCCCTTCCTGAGTGATAGCCGTAGCCAGATCGTCACTGATAAACGGCAGCGAAACCGCATGCTCTGGACGATCGGAAAGGGCAATTTTGCTCTCTTCGGCGGTGCGCACCACGCGGTAGCTCAGACGCTGACGCCACACCTTATACAGAAGTGCGACCTTCTCTGCATCCTGCGCATCACGCACCAGATCGTTGAGGAAACGGCCATTCGCGGTGCTGTAAAAATCACTCTGGGCAGGGACGTCGTTGATGGCAATCGCGTTCCACCACGGCAGGATCGGCAGGGCGATGCCTTTCTCGGTTTGACCGCCCATGCCGAGCAGCGGCATCAGGCTCTTGAAGGCCAGGGCAATATCCAGATCGTTACCGCCCACGCGGCAGCCGCTGTGCCCCAGCAGACTATTTTCACGATCGCGACGGTGATGCCACTGCGGACCCATCAGCAGTAATGAACAGTCCGTCGTACCGCCGCCGATGTCCACCACCAGCACCCGTTTCTCTTCCGTCAGCGTGGCTTCAAAATCCAGCCCCGCCGCAACCGGCTCATACTGGAACACCACGTCACGGAAGCCTGCCCGGTGCGCTGCACGCTCAAGGATCCCCTGCGCCTGCTGGTTGGCTTCGTCGCCGCCCAGCCCCTGAAAGTTAATCGGACGGCCAATCACCGCCTGGGTGATGGCATCCGGCACCTGAGACTGCGCCTGATTGCGGATGTGCAGCATCATCGCGCAGACCAGATCTTCAAACATCGCCACCTGCTGCGGCTTCATGCCGCTGGCGCCGAGGAAGGATTTCGGCGATTTAACGAAGTAGACCTCTTCCGGATCTTCAATGTACTGCCCGAGGGAAGAGAGGCCGAACTGCACGCTGGACGAGGTAACGTCGATATCTTCCTCGCGGTTAAAGCTGACCGCACGGCGCAGCAGCGCCTGGGTCTCCGCCGCCGTGGCCGGAACCTGATGGTGGCGGAACAGCCACTCGCTCACCGCTTCACGCGTGGGCGCACAAAGCATTGACGGCAACAGCGTACTGCCGTTTTCCATTTTCAGGAGCTGCGGTTGTCCGTTTTGCATTATCGCAACCGAGCAGTTTGCGGTGCCGTAGTCGAATCCAATAAACACAATAAATCCCCATGCCGGTGAGAAGGGGCGAGACTTTAGCGAAATGTCTGCCAGGCGACAACAGGAATATGAAAGCAAGGCGCAAGGCGATCTTTCGGTTTATGCTGAGGTAAATACAAAAGGAGAGACGATGTACACCCTGAACTGGCAACCGCCCTACGACTGGTCGTGGATGTTTGGCTTTCTTGCCGCGCGTGCGGTCACGGGGGTTGAGACCGTTACGGAGGATTACTACGAGCGCAGTTTTGGCTATGCCGGGCACCAGGGCGTTTTCCGGGTTACGCCAGACAGCGCAACCCCTACGCTGGCGGTGTCGCTCAGCCCTGGCCTGATCCCGGTGGCGGATATCTGCCTCGACCGCATCTCCCGCCTGTTTGACCTCGATTGCGACCCGCTGCACATTGCGCAGACTCTCGGCGAGCTCGGCGCGGCGCGGCCGGGCTTACGTTTGCCCGGCGCGATGGATGCATACGAGCAGGGCGTGCGCGCCATTCTCGGGCAACTGGTGAGCGTGGCGATGGCGGCAAAACTGGCGTCACGGGTGGTGGCGCTGTGCGGTGAACCCATTGAGGATGCGCCGGGCTATCTCTGCTTTCCTCCGCCAGAGGTGCTGGCCGCGGCAGATCCGCTGGCGTTGAAAGCCCTCGGGATGCCGCTCAGGCGTGCGGAGTCGTTGATTCATCTGGCGCAGTCGGTGGTGGACGGTGAATTCCCGCTGTTCCCGCCTGCGAACGTTGAGGCCGGGATGAAGGCGCTACAACAGCGCCCCGGCATCGGGCGCTGGACCGCGAATTATCTGGCCCTGCGCGGCTGACAGGCGAAGGATGTTTTCCTGCCGGATGACTATCTGATTAAACAGCGCTTTGCCGGTATGACGCCCGCGCAGATCCGTCGCTATGCCGAGCGCTGGCAGCCGTGGCGCTCGTATGCGCTGTTACATATCTGGTACACCGACGGCTGGTCGCCGTCAGTTGATGGCGAAATAGCTGGTATTCAGCAGTAGATCGAGCGGCTGCGCTTCCCCGATGGTGTCGCCGTAAATGAAGTCAACGCCGATGCCCGATAGCGTATCCATCATGATCGACTGATGGCATGGCCCGGCAATGGTTTTTATGCCCAGACGCTGGGCGTGGCCCTGAATGATTGTCACCATCATCTCATCCATCAGATTGCCGTGGACGTTAGTCACCACGTCTGCATCCAGCAGCAGATAATCAGCGGTATTGGCGCTGAGCTGGCTGAAGACGTTCATATCGCGTCCGACCCGGGTCAGCACCACGCGACAGCCAGCCTGACGAAGCTTTTGCAGACCCTGCTGCACGTTTTCATCTTTATTGCTCAGCACATCAGCGGCGATCGCCAGATGCAGCAGCCGCGCCGGCAGCGGACCTTTGGTAATGAGGTCGAGCAGCTCATCCACCAGCGTGACGCTGGCTAAACCCGCTTCTGAGAGCGGCAGCGCGACGCCCATTCCTTTGGCCGCCACCTGTGCGGCATAGGTACGGAAAAATTCGCTGAATATCCGTCGGTCCAGGGCGTGCAGCAGCTCCGGCTCCGCCAGCCCGGCGCGGAAGGCATGCTCTTCCAGCACTTCTCCCTGGCTGGTCCACAGCCGCAAGGAAATCAGCCAGAAGCTACTGCTCTCGGGAATGCGCGGCGAGGCGACGCTGCGGGCGATCATCAGCAGATGGTTATCTTTAATCATGTGCCACTGCTCATCCAGCGACATCATGCTGCGCGTGCTGTGGATCCGCTCCTGCTGGGGTTCGTAGACGGTGACCACGCCGCGCCCGCTGTTTTTCGAGGCGTAGCAGGCGATATCGGCCTGAGACATCACTTCCGCAGCCTGGTAATTGGTGTCGTCAATCAGCGTAATCCCCGCGCTGGCGCCAATGCGGTGCAGGCGTCCTTCCCAGGAAAAATGATAGTTGTTGATGGCGTCGATCAACCGGCCCGCAATATAGCGTGCGCTTTCGACGTTGCAGTCCGGCAGCAGCAGGCCAAACTCGTCGCCGCCCAGACGCGCCAGTACGTCGCTGGAGCGCAGCATGGTCAGCATCAGCGAAGAGAGTTCGCGCAGGAGAGCGTCGCCCGCCGCGTGGCCTGCCGTATCGTTCACCGCCTTAAAACGGTCAAGATCGATAAAGACCAGCGCGTGACGCTGATGGGTCTCCTGTACCGTCTGCAACAGGCGCTTCAGATGGTTTTCAAAGCTGACGCGGTTCGCCAGGTGGGTAAGGGCGTCATGGGAAGCGCTGTAGCTCAGCTGGCGCAGCATTTTGCGCGACTCGGTGACGTCCTGAATCACCAGCACCGAGCCGATGGTGTGTCCTTCCAGAGTGCTGAGGGGGGTTATGCTGTAATGAATGTCGAAACTGCCGCCATTGCGGCAGTTAAGCACCACATCCTGTTCGATATCGGTACGGGACATATCGCCGCTGTGGATGTTTTCCATTAACGGACCGTTCTCGCCGAAGGTAATGTGTAGCACCTTCAGAATGGGCTGACCCAGCGCTTCGCTTTGCGACCAGCCGCTCATCTTCTCGGCGACCGGGTTCATAAAGGTGATGTTCATGTCGATGTCGGTACACAGCACCGCTTCGCCGATAGAGTCGAGGGTGATATGCAGGCGCTCTTTTTCCTGGAATAGCGCCTCGTTCAGCTGCTTCACCTCGGTCATATCCATGTTGATCCCTAACAGCCGCTCCACTTCGCCCTGTTTGTTCAGCACCCGGTTCGCCAGCGAACGAATGTGGCGAATGCCATCCTTGACGCGAATGCGAAATTCCAGCTTGAAAGGTACCCTGGCCTGGAGTGACTCACGCAGGACCTGTTCGGCGTGCGTACGATCTTCAGGCACCATGGCCGCATGCCAGAGCTGCCAGGTGGGTTTAATGTGCGAGGGGATCTCGTACAGCTCAAACATCCGTTTATCCCAGCTGATTACGTCCGGCTCGAGATCCCACTCCCAAATCCCGATTCCGCCGGCTTCGTTAGCGAGAGTGATACGCTCCATCAGACGCTTATTCACCCACTCGGTCTGTTTCAGATCGTTGATGTCTTCAATCTGGGCAATAAAGTAGAGCGGGGTGCCGTCGGCATGGCGCACAACGGAGACGGCCAGCAGCGCCCACACCACCTCGCCGCTGCGGGTGTAGTAGCGTTTTTCGAGGGTGTAGGTGTTGATCTCGCCGTGAATCAGCTGTTGCAACTGTTCCAGGTCGGTATTTAAATCTTCCGGCCAGGTTAACTGCTGGAACGTGAGCGACTGAAGCTCAGACTGGCTGTAACCGAGGAAATTGCACAGCGCCTTGTTGGCCTGAAGCCACTGGCCCTCAATGCCCACCAGCGCCATACCAATCGCGGAATACTCCATCGCATTGCGAAAACGTTCTTCGCTTTCCGTAATATGTTTACGCTCGGCCCGGAAGGCATACATCACCATCGTCATAATGTTGGCGGGGAGCAGCATCATCAGGAAGGGGAGCCACGGCGCGTTGAAGGTGACGATCATGGTGGAGGGCGTCATGGAGAGCGGATTTCGCGCCATCATCAGGGACACCATCATGATGGTGAATAAAAATATCAGGAACGCTTCCATACGCGGCAGACGGACCGCGCTCCACATCAGTAGAACGATAATGCAGGTGAATGGCCACGGCAGCCAGGTGATTGCCGTCCAGCTAAGAACCAGCGTGACGACCAGGGTCACCAGCGTTTCCAGCAGCAGTTTCGGGTTGCGGTGGCGCAGCAGGTAATGCGGCTTAAACAGCAGACCTAACGGCACCAGCGCCAGTGCGCCAATGGCTTCTGAAAGTACCCAGACAAGGAAATTACGCAGCGGCTCCGCGCTCGGCACCAGAAAATGAACCAGAACGCCCCCCACCAGCGGCGGCACCAGGGCACTGCCGAGGGCAAGCCGGACCCAGTCGTTGAGGTTTTGCAGCGGGTTATACCAGGGGAGCAGCTTACGCAGTAACAGCGCGCCAACCGTGGCCTCAATGATATTGATCGCCGTGTAGGTGATGTTGATCGATGCCCATGAGAAGAGCATCCACGAGGCAAAAATATTGCCAAAGGAGCAGGCGAGCGCAATGCCGGGCCACATTTTTCCCGCATGGCGGTAAAACGCCACCATCATAATTGAAGTCGGGAACCATAGTGGCGCCAGCAGCGTACCGAAGCGAGTCAGCTCGAGGGAAAATAAGGTGAAGATGAACGTGACCAGACCCAGACAGACAAGCCGCAGTAAAGGATGTGGGGTAGTAACCAAAACCCGCTGGTATTGTTTATTCATTACCGCTCTATCCAGGGACGCCATGTTGTCAGGAGCCAGGTCCGGACGCGTGAAATTAATAATTTGGTTTATGCTAGTACAAACATTTTACAATTCATATGCTGAGTGGTCAGATTTTGACTTCATAGACTTATAAAATAGTTACTCTGCGAAGAAGGGTGATGAAATGGCGAAAAACCGCGCGTAAAAATTTTGCTAAAGGCGTGAAACAGCGCTTTTCAGCCCGCCTCGCATAACCTGCGCATTCGACTGGTATCACGCCCCCGAAATCCCTATAATTGCCGCGTTTGACGCTCCGGCGTCGTCCTTCCTTACATCCAGGTTAATCAGGTCGCTAAATTTATGACTGATAAGTCTCATCAGTGCGTCATCATAGGCATCGCCGGCGCATCGGCTTCAGGTAAAAGTCTTATTGCCAGTACGCTTTATCGCGAACTGCGTGAACAAGTGGGTGATGAGCATATCGGTGTGATTCCCGAAGATAGCTATTACAAAGATCAATCCCATCTTTCGATGGAAGAGCGCGTAAAAACCAACTACGACCACCCCAGTGCGATGGATCACAGCCTGCTGTTCCAGCATCTGGAAGCGCTCAAGCGCGGCGAGGCGATTGAGCTGCCCGTCTACAGCTACGTGGAACATACCCGCACCCAGGAAACGATCCGTATCGAGCCCAAGAAGGTGATTATCCTTGAAGGGATTTTGCTGCTCACCGACGCCCGTCTGCGGGAATCTATGAACTTCTCGATTTTCGTCGACACTCCGCTGGATATCTGCCTGATGCGGCGTATTAAACGCGACGTTAACGAACGCGGCCGCTCCATGGACTCCGTGATGGCGCAATATCAGAAAACCGTTCGCCCGATGTTCCTGCAATTTATTGAGCCTTCGAAACAATACGCCGATATTATCGTGCCTCGCGGCGGTAAAAACCGTATTGCCATTGATATCTTAAAAGCGAAAATCAGTCAGTTTTTTGAATAAGCCGTGTGAATTGTGTACCGTTCAGAGATAACCTGGTTTTGCCCTGACGCCGTAAGGCTTCAGGGCGCGATGCACGAAAGGAGAAAGTGCCATGCGTCTTTGTGACCGCGATATAGAAGCCTGGCTGGATGAAGGCCGCCTGTCTATCACCCCGCGTCCGCCGGTTGAGCGTATTAACGGCGTGACCGTCGATGTGCGTCTGGGGAATAAATTCCGCACCTTCAGCGGCCACACGGCACCGTTTATAGACCTCAGCGGGCCGAAAGACGAAGTCAGTGCGGCGCTGGATCGCGTCATGAGCGACGAAATCGTCATCGAAGAAGGAGAGGCGTTTTATCTCCATCCTGGCGAACTGGCGCTGGCGGTGACCTTTGAATCGGTCACGCTGCCTGCGGACCTGGTCGGCTGGCTTGACGGACGCTCTTCCCTGGCGCGTCTGGGCCTGATGGTGCACGTCACCGCGCACCGTATCGATCCGGGCTGGTCTGGCCGTATCGTGCTGGAGTTCTTTAACGCCGGTAAATTGCCGCTGGCGCTTCGTCCGGGAATGATGATTGGTGCGTTGAGCTTTGAACCGCTGACCGGCCCGGCAGACCGTCCTTATAACCGCCGTCAGGACGCAAAATATCGCGACCAGCAGGGTGCGGTTGCCAGTCGTATCGATAAAGACTGATCTGTGAGTTCACTGAGGAAGCCATGAGAAGAGTTCTGACAACGCTGATGATTTTGCTGGTGGTGCTGGTGGCTGGCCTTTCAGCGTTGGTGCTGCTGGTTAACCCGAATGACTTCCGGGCCTACATGGTGCGGCAGGTGGAAGCGCGCAGCGGGTATGAACTCAAGCTGGACGGGCCGCTGCGCTGGCACGTCTGGCCTCAGCTCAGCATTCTCTCCGGACGTATGTCCCTCACCGCGCCGGGTGCCGCGCAGCCGCTGGTCACGGCGGATAACATGCGTCTTGATGTCGCTCTCATCCCGCTCTTATCCCATCAGCTCCAGGTTGAACAGGTGATGCTGAAAGGGGCGGTGATTCAGCTTACGCCGCAAACCGAAGCCGTTCGTCAGGCGGATGCTCCGGTCGCACCGCGTGAAAACACCTTGCCTGACGTCCCGTCTGACACCGGCTGGTCGTTCGATATTGGTAATCTGAAAGTTGCTGACAGCGTGCTGGTTTTCCAGCATGAAGATGACGAACAGATCACCGTACGCAATATCAACCTCAGGATGGAGCAGGATGCCAACCATCACGCCACCATGGAGTTCTCCGGGCGGATCAACCGCAATCAGCGCGATCTCAACCTGTCGATGAACGCGAACGTGAACGCCTCTGACTATCCGCACCAGCTGACGGCGGACGTTCAGCAGCTCAACTGGCAGCTGACCGGCGCGGATTTACCCGCGAAGGGGATTGTCGGCCAGGGCACGATGCAGGCGGTGTGGCATGAAGAGCGCAAACAGCTCGAACTGAACGCGCTCAATCTCCAGGCCAACGACAGTGCCCTGAAGGGGCAGGCGAGCGTCACGCTTGATGAGAAACCTAAGTGGGTGCTGGATCTGCAATTCGACAAGCTGAACCTCGAGAACCTGCTTCCGCCCCAATCGGTGAACGCGACCGATGAGGGAGCCACGCAGGTGGGGCAAAGCCAGGTCACGCAGTCGCGTCCGGTGATCTCCTCAAATCTCGATCAGCCTGACTACAACGGCCTGCGCGGATTTACCGCCGACATTCTGCTGAAAGCGAACAGCGTGCGCTGGCGTGGGATTGATTTTACTGACGTCAGCAGCCAGATGTTCAACCACAACGGCCTGCTGGTCATCTCCGAGCTCAGCGGAAAAATGGGAGCAGGGAACCTCTCCCTGCCGGGCACGCTGGATGTACGCAAAGACGTTGCCAGCGCCGCGTTCCAGCCGCGTCTGGAAAACGTTGAGATTGGCACCATCCTGAAAGCCTTTAATTACCCGATTGCCCTCACGGGGCAGCTGTCGCTGGCAGGGGATTTCTCTGGTACGAAGATTGATGCGGACGCCTTCCGTCGTAGCTGGCAGGGGAAGGCGCACGTTGAGCTGAAAGATTCGCGCATGGAAGGGCTGAACTTCCAGCAGCTGGTGCAGCAGGCGGTAGAACGCAGCAGCAGCGTGAAAGCGAATGAAAACTACGACAGCGCAACCCGTCTGGACAGCTTTACCAGCGAGCTTGCCCTCGACAACGGTCAGCTCTCGCTTGACGACATGCAGGGGACTTCGTCACTGCTGGCGCTGACCGGAACCGGCGCGCTGGATCTGGTGAAAGAGACGGCAGACACCCGCTTCAACGTCCGCGTGAAGGCTGGCTGGGAAGGCGAAGGCCAGCTTGTGGAGTTCCTGAAAGAGACGCCGATACCGCTGCGCGTGTACGGAAAATGGCAGGAGTTGAATTACAGTTTGCAGGTCGATCAGATCCTGCGGAAGCACCTTCAGGATGAAGCGAAACGTCGGCTGAATGACTGGGCGGACCGCAATAAAGAGTCTCAGTCAGGTAAGGACGTGAAAAAGCTGCTCGATAAGCTGTGATGCCTGTTGTGCCGGGTGGCGGCTTTGTCTTACCCGGCCTATAAAAGCCAGACACCGTAGGCCGGGTAAGCGAAGCGCCACCCGGCTTTTTTACACCTCAAAATCCATCTCATCTTCACCGCGCAGCGGTATCAGCTGCACCTTCTGCACGCGATGGCTCTCTACCTGCAAGGTTTTGATCATGTAATCCCCCACCTGGACCTCTTCGCCCGGCTGCGGAATACGTTGCAGATATTCCATCAGCAAACCGGCGATGGTGTGGTATTCGCGCTTCTCATCCAGCGGAAGCGGAACGAACTGCACCAGATCTTCGAGCGGCATATGGCCGTTGGCGGTCCAGCTGCCGTCGGCGTTTTTCTGAATATCGTGACGCGCATCGATCTCATCCACCTCATTAGGCAGATTACCGGCGATGGTTTCCATCACGTCGCTGAGCGTTACCAGCCCTTCCACAGAACCAAACTCATCAACGACAAACGCGAAGTGGGTACGCGCGTTGCGGAACTGCTCCAGCGCGGAGAGCAGCGGCAGCGCTTCCGGGAAGACCAGCGGCTGGCGCACCAGCGCCCGCAGGTTGAGCGGCTCGCCGTGGAGCTGCTGTTGCAGGAGGTCAATCACGTGTACCACGCCCAGCAGCTCTTCTTCCTCTTCACCGCCGGTCACGACCACGCGGGTGTGCTGGTTTTTATCCAGCAGGGCGCGGATCTGCTCTTCCGGCGCCGTCAGGTCAATATGCTCAATGTCATGGCGGGAGGTCATGATACTGCTCACCGAGCGCTGGTTGAGGTTAAGCACGCGCTCTATCATCCGGCGTTCCTGCGGGTTGAAGATCTGCCCGTCGCTGTGGTCGGCAAGCATCGCCGCGGATTCAGCATCCAGCTCGGCATCCTCTTTTTTGCCGCTCAGCAGGCGCATCACCGTATCTGCGGTGCGCTGTCGTAATGTCTGGTTCGCGGAGAGAAAACGGCGACGGTTGAAAATGGCCAGCTGGTTGAGAAACTCAATCAGCACCGAGAAACCAATGGCGGCGTACAGATACCCTTTCGGGATATGGAAGCCAAAACCATCCGCGACCAGGCTAAAGCCAATCATCAGCAGGAAGCTCAGACAGAGGATGACGATAGTCGGGTGACTGTTCACGAAGCGCGTCAGGGCTTTACTGGCGATCACCATCAGGGTGATGGCGATGATCACCGCGGCCATCATCACCGCCAGATGGTCAACCATCCCGACGGCCGTGATCACGGAGTCGAGAGAAAAGACGGCATCCAGCACCACTATCTGCGCGACCACTGGCCAGAATTTTGCACCGCGTCGCTGGGTGGGGTTTTCACTGTCTTTTCCTTCCAGCCGCTCATTAAGCTCAACCGTGGCTTTGAACAGCAGGAACAATCCGCCGAAAAGCATGATCAGGTCGCGGGCGCTAAAGCTCAGACCCTGCACGCTGAATAAGGGTTTGGTCAGCGTCACCAGCCAGGAGATTGAGGCCAGTAACAGCAGACGCATCACCATGGCGAGCAGAAGACCCGTCACGCGGGCGCGGTCGCGTTGTGAAGAGGGTAATTTATCGGCAAGGATGGCGATAAACACCAGGTTATCAATGCCGAGCACTAATTCGATGACGACCAGCGTCACCAGCCCGGCCCAGATTGATGGATCGGCAATCCATTCCATAGTAAATGCAATACCTTCTGTTATATGACTAATGTCACACTTCGATCATGGATAAAGCCGACGGAAATTGCAATGCCGGGGTGAGATTTCTCTTAATGCTACACTCTGGTAAACCCCATTTGCCGGGCGGTGTAAATAAGTTAATTGCGAAGATTTAATTACACAAGTCGATATTTAGGAAATATCGCAATAAATGGTCCGGCGATCTATTTTGTCAATATAAAGAAAATCCGAAAACCTTAAAACTTTGCTCTTAATATTAATCTTAAAAACGAATATTAGGACGGTTGTCTCCTTGCCTGCTATTAGGTTAGCTGCAACAATTCTTCCAGCATCAAATGTTAAATCTCCTTGTTGCTATTTTTGTTTCGGTCTTTGGTGAAGGTTATACATTATCAATCGCCCCTGTGAGGCGTTTGATATATTTCGCAAAAGGCCTTATCCAAGAGGGTGTCTAACCATAACGCATTGTTTAGTCAGTGGATTGGTAACTGAAAGCCAAGGGCGGTAGCGTGCCTGAAAGCGTGTGAATCAGCCTCAATTATTCTGTCAATAGCCAATGGATGAATAAGCTTTTTTTAGGACTGATGCCAGTTATATTGCTAAATGATTAACTGCATTCTGATTGTCACCACGACCCGCGCTTATTTTAATTGCACAGGATAATTACTCTGCCAAAGTGATAAATAATCAATGATGAAATCCAAAATGAAATTGATGCCATTATTGGTGTCTGTGACCTTGATGAGTGGTTGCACGGTCTTTCCCGGCAGCAATATGTCGACAATGGGCAAGGATGTGATTAAACAGCAGGATGCTGATTTTGATCTCGACAAAATGGTGAATGTGTATCCATTAACCCCACGTCTGGTGGAACAATTACGCCCACGTCCAAATGTTGCTCAGCCAAATATGTCTCTGGACCAGGAAATTGCCTCTTACCAGTATCGCGTGGGTCCGGGTGACGTCATTAATGTGACCGTCTGGGATCACCCTGAACTGACCACGCCTGCGGGCCAGTACCGCAGCTCAAGTGACACCGGTAACTGGGTACAGTCCGATGGCACCATGTTCTATCCCTACATTGGCAAAGTGCACGTCGCGGGCAAAACGCTTGCTGAGATCCGTAGTGATATTACCGGCCGCCTGGCGCAGTACATTGCTGACCCGCAGGTGGACGTTAATATCGCCGCGTTCCGATCCCAGAAAGCCTATATCTCTGGCCAGGTCAACAAATCCGGTCAGCAGGCGATCACCAACGTCCCGCTCACCGTTCTCGATGCGATCAATGCCGCAGGCGGCTTAACCGACGGCGCTGACTGGCGCAACGTGGTGCTGACCCACAACGGCAAAGAGCAGCGCATTTCGCTTCAGGCGCTGATGCAAAACGGTGACCTGACCCAGAACCGCCTCCTTTATCCGGGCGATATTCTGTACGTGCCGCGCAACGACGATCTGAAAGTGTTCGTGATGGGTGAAGTGAAGAAACAGAGCACCCTCAAGATGGACTTCAGCGGTATGACCCTGACCGAAGCGCTGGGCAATGCGGAAGGCATCGATCTGACCGCCTCCAACGCCAGCGGTATCTTCGTGATCCGTCCTATCAAAGGCGAGAACGCGAAGGGCAAGATTGCCAACATCTACCAGCTGGATATGTCCGACGCGACGTCCCTGGTCATGGCAACGTCGTTCCGTCTCCAGCCGTACGATGTGGTCTATGTCACCACCGCGCCGGTTGCCCGCTGGAACCGTCTGATCAACCAGTTGCTGCCTACCATCAGTGGCGTTCGCTACATGACGGATACGGCGAGCGACGTTCATAACTGGTAAGCCGCGATGTTTAACAAAATTCTGGTGGTGTGCGTGGGGAACATTTGCCGTTCCCCCACGGCTGAAAGGCTGTTGAAAAATTACCAGCCTGCGTTAACGGTCGACTCCGCAGGGCTGGGCGCGCTGGTCGGAAAAGGTGCCGACGAACGTGCCGCAAGCGTTGCCCTTGAGCATAACCTCTCACTCGACGGGCACGTTGCCCGTCAGGTCTCTGGCCGGATGTGCCGGGAATATGACCTGATTCTCGCGATGGAAAAACGCCACATTCACGCGCTGTGCGATATCGCACCGGAGATGCGCGGCAAGGTGATGCTGTTTGGTCACTGGGATGGTGAGCGCGAAATTCCCGATCCGTATCGCAAGAGCCGCGAGGCCTTTGAGGCGGTATACACCTTACTAGACCAGTCTGCCCGTCAGTGGGCGCAGGCACTGAAAGCTCAGCAGGGATAACAATGACAGAAAAAACAAGACCTTCTGCCGCCCCGACGTCGGGCAGTGATGAAATCGATATCGGTCGCCTGGTCGGGACCGTTATTGAAGCGAAATGGTGGGTGCTGGGTATTACCGCCATCTTTGCCGTGGCGGCGATCGTTTATACGCTGTTCGCGACGCCTATTTACAGCGCCGACGCGCTGGTGCAGATCGAACAAAATACCGGAAACTCGCTGGTTCAGGATATCGGCTCGGCGCTGGCCAACAAGCCGCCGGCATCGGAAGCCGAAATTCAGCTGATCCAGTCGCGCCTGGTACTGGGCAAAACGGTTCACGATCTGGGGCTGGATATCGCGGTTACCAAAAACACCTTCCCGGTATTTGGCGCAGGCTGGGATCGCCTGATGGGGCGCAGTAACGATACGGTAAAAGTGACCGACTTCGTGATCCCAAAAGGGGCAGGGGACCAAACCTTTACCCTGACCGTGCTGGGACCAAAACAGTATCAACTGACCAGCGACGCGGGCTTCAGCGCACGCGGTGAGGTGGGGCAGATGCTGACCAAAGAGGGCGTCAGCATCAAGGTCAGCGCAATTCAGGCGCATGAGGGCGGGGAGTTTACGGTCACCAAATTCTCGACGCTCGGGATGATCAACAACCTGCAAAACAACCTGACCGTCACCGAAAACGGCAAGGACACCGGCGTCCTGAGCATGACCTTCACCGGTGAAGACAAGGATCAAATTCGCGACATCCTCAATAGCATCACCCGCAACTATCTGGAGCAGAACGTTGAGCGCAAGTCAGCGGAAGCCGCAAAAAGCCTGGCGTTTCTCAGTAAACAGCTGCCGGAGGTGCGCGCCCGTCTGGATGACGCTGAGAACAAGCTGAACGCGTACCGTCAGGACAAGGATTCCGTCGATCTGCCGCTGGAGGCGAAATCGGTTCTCGACTCCATGGTGAATATTGATGCGCAGCTGAACGAGCTGACCTTCAAAGAGGCGGAGATTTCCAAGCTCTATACCAAACGTCACCCGGCGTACCGCACGCTGCTGGAGAAACGTCGTACCCTGGAAGAAGAGAAGGCGAAGCTGAATGACCGCGTGACCGCGATGCCGAAGACGCAGCAGGAAATTGTACGCCTGACGCGTGATGTGGAATCCGGCCAGCAGGTTTACATGCAGCTGCTGAACAAACAGCAGGAGCTGAAAATCACCGAAGCCAGCACCGTCGGCGACGTGCGTATCGTTGACCCGGCGATTACCCAGCCGGGCGTGCTGAAGCCGAAGAAAGCGCTGATTATCCTCGGCAGCATTATTCTCGGCCTGATGCTTTCCATTGTCGGCGTGCTGCTGCGCTCGCTGTTCAACCGCGGTATCGAAAGCCCGCAGGTGCTGGAAGAGAACGGGATCAGCGTGTACGCCAGCATCCCGCTTTCAGAGTGGCAGAAGTCCCGTGACAGCGTGAAAACCGTTAAGGGCGTCAAGCGTTACAAACAGAGCCAGCTGCTGGCCGTGGGTAACCCGACTGACCTGGCGATTGAAGCGGTGCGCAGCCTGCGTACCAGCCTCCACTTCGCCATGATGCAGGCCAAAAACAACGTCCTGATGATGACCGGTGTCAGCCCGTCAATCGGTAAAACCTTCGTCTGCGCCAACCTGGCGGCGGTGGTGAGCCAGACCAACAAGCGCGTGCTGTTGATCGACTGCGATATGCGTAAGGGCTACACCCACGAGCTGCTGGGCACCAACAACGTTAACGGTCTGTCAGAAATCCTGCTCGGTAAAGGGGAAATCAGCGAGAGCGCCAAGCCGACGTCGATTCCGAAATTTGACCTGATCCCGCGCGGTCAGGTGCCGCCGAACCCGTCTGAACTGCTGATGAGCGAGCGCTTCACGCAGCTGATTGAGTGGGCGAGCAAAAACTATGACCTGGTGCTGATCGATACCCCACCAATTCTGGCGGTTACCGACGCCGCCGTGGTAGGGCGTCATGCGGGCACCACGCTGATGGTCGCACGCTATGCGGTGAACACCCTGAAGGAAGTGGAAACCAGCCTGAGCCGCTTTGAGCAGAACGGTATTGAGGTGAAGGGGGTCATTCTGAACTCCATCTTCCGCCGCGCGACCGGATACCAGGATTACGGCTACTACGAGTACGAATACAAGTCTGACAGTAAATAATAATCCCCCTCATCCTAACCCTCTCCCCAGGGGGGAAGGAGGACTGCATGGTGCAGCTTTTCTCCCTCTCCCTCCGGGAGAGGGGCGGGGTGAGGGATAAGGGGAAGACCATGACCACACAACGCCCTTTGATTTCTATCTATATGCCGACATGGAATCGTCAGCAGCTGGCGATCCGCGCGATTAAATCGGTCCTGCGTCAGGATTACGATAACTGGGAACTGATTATCGTGGATGACTGTTCCTCCTCTTACGAACAACTGCAAAAGTTTGTTGAAGACCTGAACGACCCGCGCGTGGTGTACACGCACAACGCCATCAACTCCGGGGCGTGTGCGGTGCGCAACCAGGCGATTATGCAGGCGAAAGGGCAGTATCTGACCGGTATCGACGACGATGACGAATGGACGCCAAACCGTCTGTCAATCTTCCTGTCGCACAAAGCGCAGCTGGTGACCCACGCGTTTCTGTATGCCAATGACTATGTTTGCCAGGGCGAGGTCTATTCGCAGCCGGCCAGCCTGCCGCTGTATCCGAAATCACCGTATTCCCGCCGCCTGTTCTACAAGCGCAACATTATCGGCAATCAGGTGTTTACCTGGGCATGGCGCTTTAAGGAGTGCCTGTTCGATACCGAGCTGAAGGCCGCGCAGGATTACGACATCTTCCTGCGGATGGTGGTGGAGTACGGCGAGCCGTGGAAGGTGGAAGAGGCCACGCAGATCCTGCACATCAATCACGGGGAGATGCAAATCACCTCGTCGCCGAAGAAATTCTCGGGCTACTTCCATTTTTACCGCAAGCACAAGGACAAGTTTGACCGTGCCAGCCGGAAGTATCAGCTCTTTACCCTGTATCAGATCCGCAACAAGCGCATGAACTGGCGCACGCTGCTGACGCTGCTGTCGGTACGTAACGGCAAGCGTCTGGCTGACGGGCTTCGGGGGAAATAATGTTTCTGGAAGATTGCCGCGCTAACAGCTGGAGCCTGCGCCCGTGCTGCATGGTTCTGGCCTACCGTATTGCGCACTTTTGCTCGGTGTGGCGCAAAAAAAATGTGCTGAACAATATCTGGGCCGCGCCGGTGCTGGTGCTGTACCGCATCATCACCGAATGCTTTTTTGGCTATGAAATTCAGGCCGCTGCCACCATTGGCCGCCGCTTTACCATTCATCACGGCTATGCGGTGGTCATCAACAAGTTCGTCGTCGCGGGTGATGATTTCACCATTCGCCACGGGGTGACAATCGGCAACCGCGGGCCAGACAGCCTGGCCTGCCCGGTGATTGGCAATAACGTCGAGTTGGGCGCCAACGTGGTGATGATCGGGGACATTACCGTGGGTAATAACGTGACGATTGGCGCAGGCAGCGTGGTGCTGGACAGCATTCCGGACAACGCGCTGGTGGTGGGCGAGAAAGCCCGCGTGAAGGTGATTAAATGAACATTCTGCAATTTAACGTACGCCTCGCAGAGGGCGGGGCGGCAGGCGTAGCGCTGGATCTGCACCAGCGCGCGCTGCAAAAAGGACTCCAGTCGCGCTTTGTTTACGGTTACGGTAAAGGCGGCAAGAAAAGCGTCAGCCATGATAACTATCCGCAGGTGCTGAAGCAGACGCCACGTCTGACCTCCATCGCCAATATTGCGCTGTTCCGCCTGTTTAACCGCGACCTGTTCGGCAACCTGAATAATCTCTACCGCACCGTCACCCGCACTCGCGGCCCGGTTGTGCTGCACTTCCACGTGCTGCACAGCTACTGGCTGAATCTGGAAGAGGTGGTGGCGTTTTGTGGCAAGGTGAAGGCGCACAAGCCGGATACCCGATTTGTCTGGACGCTGCACGACCACTGGAGCGTGACCGGACGTTGCGCCTTTACCGACGGCTGCGAAGGCTGGAAAGATAACTGCCAGAAATGCCCTACGCTCAGCAACTACCCGCCGGTGAAGGTCGATCGCGCGCATCAGCTGGTTGAGGGTAAGCGTCAGCTGTTCCGCGATATGCTCTCGCTCGGCTGCACCTTTATCTCCCCAAGCCAGCACGTGGCGGACGCTTTTAATAGCCTGTACGGAGCAGGGCGCTGCCAGATCATCAACAACGGTATTGATGTGGCAACGGAAGCGATCCTGGCCGAACTGATGCCCGTAGCCGTTACCCCCGGTAAGCCGAAAATTGCGGTCGTCGCCCATGACCTGCGCTACGACGGCAAAACCAACCAGCAGCTGGTGCGCGACATGATGGCGCTCGGCGACAAAATTGAGCTGCATACCTTTGGCAAATTCTCGCCGTTTGATGGCGCTAACGTGGTGAACCACGGGTTTGAAACCGACAAGCGCAAACTGATGAGCGCGCTGAACGGTATGGACGCGCTGGTGTTCAGCTCCCGCGTGGACAACTACCCGCTGATCCTGTGCGAAGCGCTCTCCATCGGCGTACCGGTGATTGCCACCCACAGCGACGCCGCGCGGGAAGTGCTGGAGAAATCCGGCGGTAAAACCTTCAGTGAAAATGAGGTGCTGCCGCTGGTGCAGTTGTCGAAGGCCGATATCGCGCAGGCTGTTTTTGGCACGGACCTGGAATCGTTCCGCAACCGTAGCCGCAAAGCGTACAGTGGACAACAGATGCTGGAGGAGTATGTCTCGTTCTATCAGAATCTGTAGTTATCTGCTGCTGCCGCTGATCTACCTGCTGGTCAACGTTAAGATTGCCCAGCTCGGTGAAAGCTTCCCGATCACTATCGTCACCTTCCTGCCGGTTCTGCTGTTGCTTTACGTTGACAAGCTTAACCTCAAAAAGCTGATGATTTCACTGGGCATCGGGTTTGGTCTGACGGCGTTTAACTACATCTTTGGTCAGTCGCTGGACGCCAGCAAATATGTCACCTCCACCATGCTGTTTGTTTATATCGTTATCATTATTGGCATGGTGTGGAGTATTCGCTTTAAAACTATTTCTCCGCACAATTATAGGAAAATCCTCAGGTTCTTTTATATTGTCGTCGGGCTGATTGTTGTGCTTGCGGCAATGGAGATGGCGCAAATTATTCTCACAGGCGGCAGTAGCCTGATGGAAATAATTTCGAAATATCTTATATACAGTAACAGCTATGTACTGAACTTCATTAAGTTTGGTGGCAAGCGTACAACCGCGCTCTATTTTGAACCGGCGTTTTTTGCTCTGGCATTAATCTCAATTTGGCTCAGCATCAAACAGTTCGGTATCAAAACCCCCAAGACCGATGCTATGATTCTTGCAGGAATCGTTCTGTCAGGGTCGTTCTCCGGGGTAATGACGTTTATTCTGTTTTACCTGCTGGAGTGGGCGTTCCAGTACCTGAACAAAGAGGCGATTAAGAAAAAACTGCCGCTGGCGATAATCTCTCTGACGGTATTTTTAGTGGGCGTAATATTTGCGTTTCCGTACATTTCTGAACGTCTGGGTGATTTGGGAACGGAAGGTTCGTCGTCCTATTATCGCATCATTGGTCCACTGGTGATGGTGGGTTATTCCTTAACCCATATTGATGGCGTAGTAAGATTCGGCTCACTTTACGAATATGTTGCATCATTCGGAATCTTTAACGGTGCGGATGTCGGTAAAACCATAGACAATGGTCTGTATCTGTTAATTATCTATTTTTCCTGGTTCGCCGTACTGTTGACACTGTGGTATCTGTTTAAAGTTTTCAAAATGATGATTAACGCGTTTGGTGATAACCAGAACTTTCGCGTGCAACTTTATCTGTTCACACCGGTGTCGTTGTTTTTTACCGGGTCAATATTTAGCCCGGAATATGCATTCTTAATTGTATGTCCGTTTATTTTGCGCAAAGCGCTGAATATTACGAGCGTATGACGAAATGAGGTGATTTATGTTTCTTAGCGTCATTACTGTCGCCTTTCGTAACTACGAAGGGGTGGTAAAAACCTGGCGCTCGCTGCGCAACCTGGCGCGCGATCCGAGCCTCACCTTTGAGTGGATCGTGGTCGATGGCGGCTCGAACGACGGCACGGCGGAGTTCCTGGAAAAACTCAACGGTGAGTTCAACTTACGTTACATCAGCGAGAAAGATAAAGGTATTTACGATGCCATGAATAAAGGCATCAACATGGCGCAGGGGCGTTACGCGATCTTCCTCAATTCCGGCGATGTGTTCCATGAAGATGTGGCGCTGTTTGCCCGTCAACTGGCGCGCCAGAAAGAAGATGCCATGTTTATTGGTGATGCGCTGCTTGATTTCGGCGAGGGGAAAAAAGTGCTGCGCGGCGCGAAACCAGGCTGGTATATCTACCACAGCCTGCCGGCCAGCCATCAGGCTATTTTCTTCCCAATGAGCGGCCTGAAAAAACAGCCTTACGATTTGCGCTATAAAGTGTCATCAGATTATGCCCTGGCCGCCAGCCTGTACAAATCTGGCTACCCGTTCCGTCGAATTAAAGGACTGGTATCTGAATTTTCAATGGGTGGCGTGTCAACCTCGAATAATCTGGAACTGTGCCAGGATGCCAAAAACGTGCAGCGTAAAATATTACGCGTGCCGGGGTTCTGGGCGGAATTATCTTATTTCTTACGTCTGAAAACGACGGGTAAAGCGAAAGCCTTATATAACAAAGCCTGAGATATAAGGAAACGTAATGCAGGAATTAAAGGGATTCTCCGTGCCGAAAGGTTTTCGGGGCGGGAGCGGTATTAAAGTACAACTGTGGTGGGCTGTACAGGCAACGTTATTTGCCTGGTCGCCGCAAATACTGTACCGCTGGCGCGCATTTTTACTGCGTCTGTTTGGCGCAAAAATAGGAAAAAACGTAGTCATTCGACCTTCGGTGAAAATTACTTATCCCTGGAAATTAACGCTTGGGGATTACGCCTGGGTTGGGGATGACGCAGTGTTATATACCCTTGGCGAGATTACGATTGGCGCAAATTCGGTGGTTTCACAGAAGTGTTATTTGTGCACCGGCAGCCACGATTTTATGAGCCCGCATTTTGATATCACCGCTTCGCCTGTTGTGATCGGTGAAAAATGCTGGCTGGCAACAGACGTCTTTGTTGCACCCGGTGTTTCTGTTGGCGATGGCACGGTAGTCGGTGCCCGCAGCAGCGTTTTTAAATCGCTACCGGCAAATAAAATTTGCCGTGGCAACCCCGCAGTGGTGATACGCGAACGCGTTGAAACTGAAAAACTTTGATAAGTACAGAGGAATATAAACATGTCTAAAGTCGCTCTCATCACCGGCGTTACCGGACAAGATGGTTCTTACCTGGCAGAATTGCTGCTGGAAAAAGGGTATGAAGTTCACGGTATTAAGCGTCGTGCCTCTTCATTCAACACCGAGCGTGTCGATCACATTTACCAGGATCCGCATGCGGCAAACCCGAAATTCCATCTGCATTACGGCGACCTGACCGATACCTCCAACCTGACCCGCATCCTGCAAGAAGTACAGCCGGACGAAGTGTACAACCTGGGGGCAATGAGCCACGTTGCGGTTTCCTTCGAGTCCCCGGAGTACACCGCTGACGTGGATGCGATGGGTACGCTGCGTCTGCTGGAAGCGATTCGCTTCCTTGGTCTTGAGAAGAAAACCCGCTTCTACCAGGCATCTACCTCTGAGTTGTACGGTCTGGTGCAGGAAATTCCGCAGAAAGAGACCACGCCGTTCTACCCACGTTCTCCGTACGCTGTGGCGAAACTGTACGCTTACTGGATCACCGTGAACTACCGTGAATCCTACGGCATGTACGCCTGTAACGGCATTCTGTTCAACCACGAATCTCCGCGTCGCGGCGAAACCTTCGTGACCCGCAAAATCACCCGCGCGATCGCCAACATCGCTCAGGGCCTGGAGTCTTGCCTGCACCTCGGCAACATGGATTCCCTGCGTGACTGGGGCCATGCGAAAGACTACGTGAAAATGCAGTGGATGATGTTGCAGCAGGAACAGCCAGAAGACTTCGTGATCGCGACCGGCGTGCAGTACTCCGTACGTCAGTTCGTTGAGATGGCTGCGGCACAGCTGGGCATCAAGCTGCGCTTCGAAGGCACCGGCGTGGAAGAGAAGGGTATCGTTGTTTCCGTAACCGGCCACGACGCACCGGGCGTGAAGCCAGGCGACGTGATTGTCCAGGTTGATCCGCGTTACTTCCGTCCTGCTGAAGTGGAAACCCTGCTGGGCGACCCAACCAAAGCGCACGAGAAGCTGGGCTGGAAACCAGAAACCACCCTGCAAGAAATGGTATCCGAGATGGTGGCCAAAGATCTTGAAGCAGCGAAAAAACACTCCCTGCTCAAGTCTCATGGCTACGAGGTTGCCATCGCGCTGGAGTCCTGAGAATGACAAAACAACGTATTTTTGTCGCCGGTCATCGCGGAATGGTGGGTTCCGCGATTGTTCGCCAGCTGAAACAGCGCGGCGACGTTGAGGTGATTGTTCGCACCCGCGACGAGCTGAACCTGCTTGACAGCAAAGCGGTGCAGGACTTCTTCGCCAGCGAACGTATCGACCAGGTGTATCTGGCGGCGGCGAAGGTGGGCGGCATTGTCGCTAACAACACCTACCCGGCGGATTTCATCTACGAGAACATGATGATTGAGAGCAACATCATTCACGCGGCGCATCTGCACAACGTGAATAAACTGCTGTTCCTCGGCTCATCCTGTATCTACCCGAAAATGGCGAAGCAGCCGATCGCCGAGAGCGAACTGTTGCAGGGCACGCTTGAAGCCACCAACGAGCCGTATGCGATTGCCAAAATTGCCGGGATCAAGCTGTGTGAATCCTACAACCGTCAGTATAACCGCGACTATCGCTCGGTGATGCCGACCAACCTGTACGGACCGCACGACAACTTCCACCCGAGCAATTCGCACGTGATCCCGGCGCTGCTGCGTCGTTTCCACGAGGCGACTGCCGAAAACGCCCCGGATGTGGTGGTGTGGGGTAGCGGTACGCCAATGCGCGAGTTCCTGCACGTGGACGACATGGCGGCGGCCAGCATTCACGTCATGGAGCTGGATCGCGAGGTGTGGCAGGAAAACACCGAGCCGATGCTGTCGCACATTAACGTCGGGACCGGCGTGGACTGCACCATTCGCGAGCTGGCACAGACCATCGCGCAGGTGGTGGGCTACAAAGGACGCGTGGTGTTTGACGCCACCAAACCGGACGGCACGCCGCGCAAGCTGCTGGACGTGACCCGTCTGCATCAGCTGGGCTGGTATCACGAGGTCTCACTGGAGCAGGGGCTGGCCAGCACCTACCAGTGGTTCCTGGAAAACCAGCACCGCTTCCGGGGGTAATGATGTTTTTAAGTCAGGAAGATTTTGCCACGGTAGTGCGTTCCACTCCGCTGATCTCAATTGATTTGATCGTGGAGAACGAACGCGGCGAGTTCTTGCTGGGGAAACGAACCAATCGTCCTGCACAGGGCTTCTGGTTCGTGCCCGGCGGGCGCGTGCAGAAGGATGAGACGCTTACCGATGCGTTTGAGCGTCTCACTCTGGCGGAACTGGGCCTGCAACTGCCGATGGCAGCGGGCCAGTTTTACGGGGTCTGGCAGCACTTCTATGACGATAACTTTTCAGGCACCGGGTTCACCACGCACTACATCGTGCTGGGGTTCCGCCTGAAGGTGAGTGAGGCAGACCTGCGTCTGCCTGATTCTCAGCATGACGATTACCGCTGGTTAACGCCAGAGGCGCTGCTGGCAAGCGACAACGTCCATGACAACAGTCGGGCGTACTTCCTTGCGGAACGTCAGGCCGAGGTGCCAGGTCTATGAAAATCCTCGTCTACGGAATTAACTACTCGCCGGAGCTTACCGGTATCGGGAAATACACCGGCGAGATGGTCGAGTGGATGGCGAGCCAGGGACATGACGTGCGGGTGATTACTGCCCCGCCGTATTACCCGGAGTGGAAGGTAGGCGAACGCTATTCCAGCTGGCGCTACCGCCGCGAAGAGGGCGCCGCGACCGTCTGGCGCTGCCCGCTCTACGTGCCGAAACAGCCCTCGACGCTGAAACGTTTAATTCATCTGGGCAGCTTTGCCCTGAGCAGTTTCTTCCCGCTGATGGCGCAGCGTCGCTGGAAGCCGGATCGCATCATCGGCGTGGTGCCGACGCTGTTCTGTACGCCAGGCATGCGCCTGCTGGGCAAACTCTCCGGCGCGCGCACCCTGCTGCACATTCAGGATTATGAAGTGGACGCCATGCTCGGGCTGGGGATGGCCGGGAAAGGCAAGGGCGGCAAGGTGGCGAAGCTCGCCAGCGCCTTTGAGCGCAGCGGCCTGCACAACGTAGATTACGTCTCGACCATTTCGCGCTCGATGATGAACAAGGCGCAGGAGAAGGGCGTCCCGGCGGAAAAAGTGATCTTCTTTCCGAACTGGTCCGAAGTGGCGCGCTTCCGCGATGTGACAGACCAGGATGCGCAGGCGTTACGCGCGCAGCTCGGGTTGCCTGCTGAGCAAAAAATCATTCTTTACTCAGGCAACATCGGCGAAAAACAGGGGCTGGAGAGCGTGATTGACGCCGCGCTTCAGCTGAGCGAACACCCGTGGATGTTCGTGATAGTCGGGCAGGGCGGCGGTAAAGCGCGGCTGGAAAAAATGGCCAGCGAGCGCGGACTGACCAACATCCGCTTCTTCCCGCTTCAGTCTTATGACGCGCTGCCCGCGCTGCTGAAAATGGCGGATTGCCATCTGGTGGTGCAAAAACGCGGCGCGGCGGATGCGGTGCTGCCGTCCAAGCTGACCAACATTCTGGCAGTGGGCGGAAACGCGGTGATTACGGCAGAAGCCGCAACAGAATTAGGCCAGCTGTGCAACAGCTACCCGGGCATTGCCGTTTGCGTGGAGCCGGAATCGGTTCCTGCGCTGGTGACCGGAATTGAGCAGGCACTCGCCATGCCAAAAGAGAACACGGTGGCACGTGAATATGCCGAACGCACGCTCGAGAAAGAGAACGTGCTGAGCCAATTTATTGCAGATATACGGGGATAAATCATGAGTCAAACCACTTTGTATCCGGTCGTAATGGCGGGTGGATCCGGGAGCCGGTTGTGGCCACTGTCCCGCGTGCTTTATCCAAAACAATTTCTGTGCCTGAAAGGCGACCTCACCATGCTGCAAACGACGGTTAACCGTCTGCACGGCGTGGAGTGTGAAAGCCCGGTGGTGATCTGTAACGAACAGCACCGCTTTATCGTTGCCGAGCAGCTGCGCCAGCTGAACAAACTGACCGAAAATATCATTCTGGAGCCTGCCGGACGCAACACGGCGCCTGCCATTGCCCTCGCGGCGCTGGCGGCAAAACGCAGCAGCCCGGACTGCGACCCGCTGATGCTGGTGCTGGCGGCTGACCACGTAATCCAGCAGGAAGAGGCCTTCCGCGACGCGGTACGCGCCGCGATTCCTTACGCTGAGAACGGCAAGCTGGTGACCTTCGGCATCGTGCCGGATCTCCCGGAAACCGGCTATGGCTATATTCGTCGCGGCAGCGTTACGCCTGGTGAAGGCGACAGCGTGGCCTTTGACGTGGCGCAGTTTGTCGAAAAACCGAATCTGGAAACCGCGCAGGCGTACGTGGCCAGCGGGGAATACTACTGGAACAGCGGTATGTTCCTGTTCCGCGCCGGTCGCTACCTGGAAGAGCTGGAAAAATATCGCCCGGATATCTTACGCGCCTGCGAAAAAGCGATGGCGGTGGTGGATCCGGATCTCGATTTTATCCGTGTGGACGAAGAAGCCTTCCTCGCCTGTCCGGAAGAGTCCATTGACTATGCGGTAATGGAACGTACGGCAGATGCGGTAGTGGTACCGATGGATGCGGGCTGGAGCGACGTCGGCTCCTGGTCGTCACTGTGGGAGATCAGCGCGCATACCCCGGAGGGTAACGTCCATCACGGGGATGTGATCAGCCACAAAACGGAAAACAGCTACGTCTACGCCGAATCTGGCCTCGTCACCACGGTAGGGGTGAAGGATCTGGTGGTCGTGCAGACCAAAGACGCGGTGCTGATTGCCGACCGTAATGCCGTGCAGGACGTTAAAAAAGTGGTGGAGCAGATCAAGGCCGATGGCCGCCACGAACACCATATTCACCGCGAAGTCTACCGCCCGTGGGGCAAATATGACTCCATCGACGCCGGCGAGCGTTACCAGGTGAAACGCATCACCGTGAAGCCGGGAGAAGGGCTGTCGGTGCAGATGCACCATCACCGCGCCGAACACTGGGTGGTGGTGGCGGGGACCGCCAAAGTGACCATCGACGGTGAAGTGAAGCTGCTCGGTGAAAACGAGTCCATTTATATTCCGCTGGGGGCGACGCACTGTCTGGAGAACCCGGGGAAAATTCCGCTCGACTTAATTGAGGTGCGTTCCGGCTCCTATCTGGAAGAGGACGACATCATCCGCTTCCAGGATCGCTACGGGCGCGTGTAGCACTCCGCATCATGCCCGGTGGCGCTGCGCTTTCCGGGCCTACGAATGACAAAAATAAATTTGGCCATTACATGGTCAGGGCCAACTGTTGCCTGAAAAAGGGGTCATCATGGAAAAATTAACCTGTTTTAAAGCCTACGATATTCGCGGCAAGCTGGGCGAAGAGCTGAACGAAGACATTGCGTGGCGCATCGGCCGCGCGTACGGCGAATACCTGAAACCAAAAACTATCGTGCTGGGCGGCGACGTGCGTCTGACCAGCAAATCCCTGAAGCTGGCGCTGGCGAAAGGGCTACAGGACGCGGGCGTCGATGTGCTGGACATTGGCCTTTCCGGTACCGAAGAGATCTATTTTGCCACCTTCCACCTGGGCGTGGACGGCGGTATCGAAGTGACGGCCAGCCATAACCCGATGGACTACAACGGCATGAAGCTGGTGCGCAAGGGCGCGCGTCCTATCAGCGGTGACACCGGCCTGCGTGACGTGCAGCGTCTGGCCGAGGCCAACGACTTCCCGCCGGTGAATGAAGCCACACGCGGCAGCTATAAGCAGATTAACCTGCAAAAAGAGTACATCGACCACCTGCTGGGCTACATCAACGTGGCGAACCTCAAACCGCTGAAGCTGGTGATTAACTCCGGCAACGGCGCGGCAGGCCCGGTTGTCGATGCACTTGAAGCCCGCTTTAAGGCGCTGAACGTGCCGGTGACCTTCGTCAAAGTGCACAACACGCCAGACGGCAACTTCCCGAACGGTATTCCTAATCCGCTGCTGCCGGAGTGCCGCGACGACACCCGCAACGCGGTGATTGAGCACGGCGCCGATATGGGTATCGCCTTTGACGGCGATTTCGACCGCTGCTTCCTGTTCGACGAGAAAGGGCAGTTTATCGAAGGCTACTACATCGTTGGCCTGCTGGCGGAAGCGTTCCTCGAGAAAAACCCGGGGGCGAAGATCATTCACGATCCGCGTCTTTCCTGGAACACCGTCGACGTGGTGAAGGCCGCGGGCGGCGAGCCGGTGATGTCCAAAACCGGCCACGCGTTTATCAAAGAGCGTATGCGTGAGGAAGACGCCATCTACGGCGGCGAGATGAGCGCCCACCACTATTTCCGTGATTTTGCCTACTGCGACAGCGGGATGATCCCGTGGCTGCTGGTGACTGAGCTGCTGTGCCTGAAAGGGAAGAGCCTGGGCGAACTGGTGCGCGACCGCATGGCGGCGTTCCCGGCGAGCGGCGAGATCAACAGCAAACTGGCGCAGCCCGCTGAGGCCATTGCCCGCGTAGAGCACCACTTTGCCATTCATGCGCTGGAGATTGACCGTACCGACGGTATCAGCATGGCGTTCCCGCAGTGGCGCTTCAACCTGCGCTCCTCCAACACCGAGCCGGTGGTGCGCCTGAACGTGGAGTCCCGCGCCGATACCGCGCTGATGGAAGCCCGAACGAAGGACATTCTGGCGCTGTTGAATCAGTAAAAACTGCCCCTCACCCCAGCCCTCCCCCCAGAGGGGAGAGGGTGTTCAAGTTCCCTCTACCCTCTGGGGAGAGGGGTAGGGTGAGGGGTAAGGTTTAGAACTAAAGGAACAACGATGACAAATCTAAAAAAGCGCGAACGAGCGAGAACGAATGCATCGTTAATCTCTATGGTGCAGCGTTTTTCTGATATCACCATCATGGTCGGCGGACTGTGGGCGGTGTGTTGGGTCAGCGGGCAGTCGTTCTTATACATGCACTTGCTGATGGCGTTGATTGCGCTGGTGGTGTTTCAGATGATCGGCGGCATGACCGATTTCTATCGTTCATGGCGCGGCGTCAAAATGACCACCGAACTGATGCTGCTGCTCCAGAACTGGACCTTAAGCCTGGTTTTCAGCGCAGGGCTGGTGGCGTTCAGCCATGATTTTGATAACCGTCTTGTGACCTATCTCTGCTGGTATCTGTTAACCAGCATTGGCATGGTGGTCTGCCGCTCGCTGATCCGCTTTGGCGCGGGCTGGCTGCGCAACCGCGGGTATAACCGTCGCTTCGTTGCCGTGGCGGGCGACCTGCCGGTGGGGCAGGTGCTGCTCGACAGCTTCCGCAAAGAGCCGTGGTTAGGTTTTGAAGTGGTCGGGATTTATCACGACGCGAAGCCCGGCGGTGTGCCGTCCGACTGGGCAGGTAACTACGAACAGCTTATTGACGATGCGAAAGCCGGCAAAATTCATAACGTCTACATCGCCATGCAGATGAAAGATGAATCCCGCATCAAGAAACTGATGCGCGAGCTGGCGGATACCACCTGCTCGGTGATCCTCATCCCGGATGTCTTCACCTTCAATATTCTCCACTCCCGTATTGAAGAGGTGAACGGGGTACCGGTTGTTCCACTGTACGACACGCCGCTGTCGGGGATTAACCGCGTGCTGAAGCGCGTGGAAGATATCGTGCTTTCGTCCCTGATCCTGCTGCTCATCTCCCCGGTGCTGTGCTGTATTGCGCTGGCGGTGAAGCTCAGCTCGCCGGGGCCGATCATCTTCCGTCAGACCCGCTACGGCATGGACGGTAAGCCGATCATGGTGTGGAAATTCCGCTCCATGAAGGTGATGGAGAACGACAAGGTGGTGACCCAGGCGACGCAGAACGATCCGCGCGTCACCCGCGTGGGCAACTTCCTGCGCCGTACCTCGCTCGATGAGCTGCCGCAGTTCATCAACGTGTTCACCGGCGGGATGTCCATCGTCGGGCCTCGTCCTCACGCCGTGGCCCATAACGAGCAGTACCGCACCCTGATTGAAGGCTACATGCTGCGCCATAAGGTGAAGCCAGGCATCACCGGCTGGGCGCAGATCAACGGCTGGCGCGGCGAGACCGACACGCTGGAAAAAATGGAAAAACGTATCGAGTTCGATCTGGAGTACATCCGCGAGTGGAGCCTCTGGTTCGATATCAAGATTGTTTTTCTGACCATTTTCAAAGGCTTCGTGAACAAAGCGGCGTACTAAGATGAGCTTACGAGAAAAAACCATCAGCGGCGCGAAATGGTCAGCCATGGCCACCATCGTCATCATTGGCCTCGGCCTGGTGCAGATGACGGTGCTGGCGCGCATTATCGATAATCACCAGTTTGGTCTGCTGACCGTCTCGCTGGTGATTATCGCCCTGGCCGATACGCTGTCGGACTTTGGTATCGCCAACTCCATTATCCAGCGCAAAGAGATCAGCCATCTGGAACTGACCACCCTCTACTGGCTGAACGTTGGGCTGGGTATCTTCGTTTTTGTGCTGGTGTTCCTGCTGAGCGATGTGATCGCCGGCGTGCTGCATAACCCGGACCTGGCGCCGCTGATGCGCACCCTGTCGTTCGCTTTCGTGGTGATCCCGCACGGGCAGCAGTTCCGCGCGCTGATGCAGAAGGAGCTGGAGTTCAACAAAATCGGCATGATTGAAACCAGCGCCGTGCTGGCGGGCTTTACCTTCACCGTGGTCAGCGCCCATTTCTGGCCGCTGGCGATGACCGCCATCCTCGGCTACCTGGTTAACTCTGCCGTGCGCACGCTGCTGTTTGGCTTCTTTGGCCGTAAGATTTATCGCCCGGGGCTGCATTTTTCGCTGGCGTCTGTTTCATCCAACCTGCGCTTCGGCGCGTGGCTGACGGCAGACAGCATTATCAACTACGTGAATACTAACCTCTCCACGCTGGTGCTGGCGCGCATTCTGGGCGCGAGCGTCGCGGGTGGCTACAACCTGGCGTATAACGTCGCGGTTGTCCCGCCGATGAAGCTCAACCCTATCATTACCCGCGTGCTGTTCCCGGCGTTCGCCAAAATTCAGGACGATACCGAAAAGCTGCGCGTGAACTTTTACAAGCTGCTCTCCGTCGTGGGGATCATCAACTTCCCGGTCCTGCTGGGGCTGATGGTGGTCGCCAGCAATTTCGTACCGCTGGTGTTTGGCGAGAAGTGGAACAGCATCATCCCGATCCTGCAACTGCTGTGCGTCGTGGGGCTGCTGCGCTCGGTGGGGAACCCGATTGGTTCTCTGCTAATGGCGAAGGCGCGCGTGGATATCAGCTTCAAGTTCAACGTGTTTAAAACCTTCCTGTTTATTCCGGCAATTATTGTGGGCGGCCACATGGCGGGCGCCATTGGCGTGACGCTCGGCTTCCTGCTGGTGCAAATCGTCAATACCGTGCTGAGCTACTTTGTGATGATCAAACCGGTGCTGGGCTCCAGCTACCGTCAGTACATCCTCAGCCTGTGGCTGCCGTTCTATCTCTCCTTACCGACGCTTGCGGTGAGCTACGGCCTGGGCGTGGTGCTCAACGGGCATCTGCCGCTGGCGGCGCTGCTTGCGGTGCAGGTCGCGGCAGGCGCGCTGGCGTTCGCCGTGATGATTGTGCTGTCACGCAATGCGCTGGTGGTCGAGATGAAGCGCCAGTTTTGCCGTAACGAAAAAATGAAAACGCTGCTTCGCGCAGGCTAATTTTACGAGGCCATTATGAAATTACTTATTCTTGGCAACCATACCTGCGGCAACCGTGGCGACAGCGCCATCCTGCGCGGTTTACTGGATGCAATTAACACCCTTAAGCCTGAGACAGAAGTGGATGTGATGAGCCGTTATCCGGTCAGCTCATCCTGGTTACTGAACCGCCCGGTGATGGGCGACCCGCTCTACAGCCAGATGAAACAGCACAACAACGCCGCGGGCGTGATGGGGCGAGTGAAGAAAGTGCTGCGTCGCCGCTACCAGCATCAGGTGCTGCTTTCTCGCGTGACCGACACCGGCAAGCTGCGCAACATCGCCATCGCGCAGGGTTTTACCGATTTTGTTCGTCTGCTGTCCGGCTATGACGCCATTATTCAGGTGGGCGGTTCATTCTTCGTCGATCTCTACGGCGTGCCACAGTTTGAGCATGCACTCTGCACCTTCATGGCGAAAAAACCGCTGTTTATGATCGGCCACAGCGTCGGGCCATTCCAGGATCCGCAGTTTAACCAGCTGGCGAACTATGTCTTCGGCCACTGCGACGCGCTGATCCTGCGTGAATCGGTCAGCCTCGACATGATGAAACGCAGTGAAATCGACACCACCAAAGTGGAGCACGGTGTGGACACCGCCTGGCTGGTGGATCATCAGGATGACAGTTTCCAGGCCAGCTACGCGGTACAGCACTGGCTGGACGTGGCGGCAAAGCAGAAAACCGTCGCCATTACCCTGCGTGAACTTGCTCCGTTCGATAAACGCCTCGGCACGACCCAGGCGGCGTACGAGAAAGCCTTTGCCGACGTGGTGAACCGCGTGCTGGACAGCGGTTACCAGGTGCTGGCGCTTTCCACCTGTACCGGTATCGACAGCTACAACAAAGATGACCGTATGGTGGCGCTCAACCTGCGCAACCTGGTGAACGACCCGTCCCGCTATCACGTGGTGATGGACGAGCTGAACGACCTTGAGATGGGCAAGCTGCTCTCCGCCTGTGACCTGACCGTGGGCACGCGTCTGCACTCGGCCATTATCTCGATGAACTTCGGCACGCCAGCCATCGCCATTAACTACGAACACAAGTCCGCGGGCATTATGCAGCAGCTCGGTATGCCGGAAATGGCCGTCGATATTCGTCATCTGCTGGACGGATCTCTGGGGGCGATGGTGGGCGACACGCTCGGCCAGCTGCCTGCGATCAACGAACGTCTGGCGGTGGCGGTAAAAGCCGAACGCGAAAAAGGTATTGGCATGGTGAAATCCGTACTCGACCGCGTCCGGGAGGGGAAATGAAGGTTGGTTTCTTCTTACTGAAATTTCCGCTGTCGTCTGAAACCTTTGTGCTGAACCAAATCACCGCGTTTATCGATATGGGGTATGACGTGGAGATTATCGCCCTGCAAAAGGGCGATACGCAAAATACCCATGCGGCGTATACCCGGTATGGGCTGGAGGCGAAAACCCGCTGGTTGCAGGATGAACCCACCGGACGAATGAACAAACTGCGCCATCGCGCCAGCCAGACGCTGCGCGGCCTTCATCGCGCCTCGACGTGGCGGGCGCTGAATATGTCGCGCTATGGGGCGGAGGCCCGCAACCTGATCCTTTCCGCCATTTGCGGGCAAACGGCCCAGCCGTACCGGGCCGATGTCTTTATCGCCCACTTTGGCCCGGCGGGCGTCACTGCGGCAAAACTGCGTGAGCTGGGGGTGATTGACGGCAAAATCGCAACCATTTTCCACGGTATCGACATCTCCAGCCGGGAAGTACTGAACCACTACACGCCGGAATATCAGCAGCTGTTTCGCCGCGGCGACATGATGCTGCCGATAAGCAACCTGTGGGCCGGACGCCTGAAAACCATGGGGTGCCCGAGCGAGAAAATCACCGTTTCACGCATGGGCGTGGACATGGAACGCTTCACCCAGCGACCGGTCAAGGTGCCGGGCAAGCCGCTGCAAATTATCTCTGTTGCCCGCCTGACCGAAAAGAAAGGGCTACACGTAGCCATCGAAGCCTGTCGTCAGCTGAAGGCGCGCGGAGTGGACTTCCACTACCGCATCCTGGGTATCGGGCCGTGGGAGCGTCGCCTGCGCACGCTGATTGAACAGTATCAGCTGGAAGACGTGGTCGAGATGCCGGGCTTCAAGCCGAGCCACGAAGTGAAAGCCATGCTTGATGACGCGGATGTGTTCCTGCTGCCTTCCGTAACCGGCGCCGACGGCGATATGGAAGGTATTCCCGTGGCGCTGATGGAGGCGATGGCGGTCGGCATTCCGGTGGTCTCGACCCTGCACAGCGGGATCCCGGAGCTGATCACCTCTGAGCATTCCGGCTGGCTGGTCCCTGAAAACAATGCGCTGGCGCTGGCGGATCGTCTGGCCGCGTTCAGCGATATCGATCAGCAGACGCTGATCCCTGTGCTGCAAAATGCGCGGCAAAAAGTTGAAGCAGAATTCAATCAGCAGGTGATTAATCGCCAGTTAGCGAGCCTGCTGCAAACGCTGTAACGCTGAGGTTGTATGCTGAAAAAGATTACCCGACGCCGATTTGTCTCTTCTTTATCCGTCCTGGCTGCCATGCCACTGCTGTCGCCCCGCGCTGTGCGGGCGGCAACCGGGAAGACGGTTTCTGTCGATCGCTACAACAATAACGACTGGATCGCCGCCTTTAAGCAGGCATTTACCGAGGGCGATACCGTTGTTGTTCCCGCCGGGTTAACGTGTGAAAACATCAATACCGGCATTTTCATTCCTGATGGCAAAACCCTGCTGATCCGCGGTGCGCTGAAGGGCAACGGCCGCGGGCGGTTTGTGCTCCAGGAAGGCTGTAAGGTCATTGGGGAAGGAGAGGGGCGCACGCATAACATTACGCTGGACGTGCGTGGCTCCGACTGTGTCATTAAAGGGCTGGCGATGAGCGGCTTCGGCCCCGTCACCCAGATCTACATCGGCGGTAAAAAGCCGAGAGTGATGCGTAACCTGCTTATCGATCGCATTGCCGTGAGCCAGGCCAACTACGCCATTCTGCGCCAGGGTTTTCATAATCAGGTGGACGGTGCGCGCATAACCAACAGTAAATTCAGCCATTTGCAGGGTGACGCGATTGAGTGGAACGTGGCGATTAACGACCGCAATATCCTGATCTCTGACCACGTGATCGATAACATCAACTGCACAAACGGCAAGATCAACTGGGGGATAGGCATTGGGCTGGCTGGCAGCACGTACGACAATGACTATCCGGAACAGCAGACCGTTAAAAACTTCGTGGTGGCAAATATCACCGGCAGCAACTGTCGGCAGTTGGTCCATGTTGAAAACGGTAAACACTTTGTGATCCGTAATATCAAGGCCAGCAATATTACTCCCGACTTCAGTAAAAAGGCCGGAATTGATAACGCGACGGTAGCTATTTATGGCTGTGATAATTTCGTTATTGATAATATCGATATGGTGAACAGCGCCGGAATGTTAATCGGGTATGGCGTGATCAAGGGCGATTATCTGTCGATACCGCAAAACTTCAAACTTAACGATATTCGCCTGGATAACCGACAGCTTGCCTATAAGCTGCGCGGGATACAGATTTCTTCCGGCAATGCCACCTCGTTTGTTGCCATCACCAACGTCAACATGCAGCGGGCAACGCTTGAGCTGCACAACAAGCCACAGCACCTTTTCTTGCGTAATATCAACGTGATGCAGGAGTCAGCGACGGGACCAGCGCTTAAGATGAACTTCGACTTGCGCAAAGACGTGCGTGGGAAGTTTATGGCCAAAAACGAGACGCTGTTGTCGCTCGCGAACATAAAAGCGGTTAATGAAAAGGGGCAGAGTTCGGTGGATATTGATCGGGTCGATCAACACGTGGTGAATACGGAACGGTTGAATTTTGCGCTGCCGCACAGGTAATCCTACAGCCTATTTTGCGACTATTCCTGGTACGGAATCGCGATCTATTCAGATTACAACTACTGTAATTTGTGGTGGGGTGACCTAGGATTACTTCATATTTACGGCAAAACATGCTGGCGAAAACAGGTTTAAAAGCTATAATTCGTCAACCATTTTAAGGTGGAAGAAATAATGATTAATTTGAAAGCAGTCATACCGGTAGCGGGCTTGGGCATGCACATGTTGCCCGCCACAAAGGCCATTCCTAAAGAGATGCTGCCGATCGTTGACAAGCCGATGATTCAGTACATCGTCGACGAGATTGTTGCTGCGGGGATCAAAGAAATCGTTCTGGTGACGCACTCTTCGAAAAATGCCGTTGAGAACCACTTCGACACCTCTTATGAACTCGAAGCGCTGCTTGAGCAGCGTGTTAAGCGTCAGCTTCTGGCAGAAGTTCAGTCTATCTGTCCTCCTGGCGTGACCATCATGAACGTGCGTCAGGCGCAGCCGCTGGGCCTGGGCCACTCCATTCTGTGCGCGCGCCCGGTGGTGGGTGATAACCCGTTCATCGTCGTTCTGCCCGATATCATTATTGATACCGCCTCTGCCGATCCGCTGCGTTATAACCTGGCGGCAATGGTCGCGCGCTTCAACGAAACGGGCCGTAGCCAGGTGCTGGCGAAACGTATGAAGGGCGATCTCTCTGAGTACTCGGTTATTCAGACTAAAGAGCCGCTGGAGACGGAAGGGCAGGTGAGCCGGATTGTTGAGTTTATCGAGAAACCCGATCAGCCGCAGACCCTGGACTCCGACCTGATGGCAGTCGGTCGTTATGTGCTTAATGCGGATATCTGGGCTGAGCTGGAAAAAACCGAGCCTGGCGCCTGGGACCGTATCCAGCTGACCGATGCGATTGCTGAGCTGGCGAAGAAGCAGTCCGTTGATGCGATGCTGATGACCGGCGACAGCTATGACTGCGGTAAGAAAATGGGGTATATGCAGGCGTTTGTGAACTATGGCCTGCGTAACCTGAAGGAAGGGGCGAAGTTCAGAAGCCGGATTGAGAAGTTGCTGGCTAACGACTGATACTTCTTCTGTGGTATAAAAGGGCTTAATGAGCGATAGTCACCATTTCGTTATGTAACAAAATAACGAAAATGATGTCTGTCGCTTTTTATTATTAACTATTTTGATAACATCTGTTATCTACTTTGCATCATCACTGATTTGTAACGATTTGTGCTTGTTTCTGCTGTCGATTAAGACGACAATTAAGATTAACTTGCCGTTGTCCAGTGACAGAGTCGGTTCAGATTCAGACAACAGCAAATGGACAATACATTTTTTGCTCAGCGCGCTGGTAGCTGTTAAGCCAGGGGCGGTAGCATTCTTATTTCATTAATTCAATTTAGGGAATTCATAAAAGTGGCTGGCACTGATTTAATCTCAATTATCACTCCATCCTATAACTCTGAATTATTTATAGAGGAAACATACAACTCTATATGTAGTCAAACATATGATAATTGGGAATGGCTTGTTACTGACGACTGTTCATCCGATAGAACGTGGGAAATTCTTAAAAAAATTAGTTTGTCAAATCCTAAGGTAAAGATATTTCAGAACGAAGAAAACAGTGGTGCCGCAGTTTCTAGGAATAATTCTATCTCACATGCGTCAGGTGAATATTTAGCTTTCATCGATAGCGATGACAAATGGGAACCATGTAAATTAAATGACCAGTTGCATTTTATGAAAACCCATGACTGCAATTTTTGCTTCACTGCATATACGTTAATAACAGAACATGGTGAATTATTACATAAGAATATTGACGCCAGAAAAACATGTTTGTTTGTAAGCTATAAAGATTTGTTAGCTAAAAAAGTAACACTTGGCTGTTCTACTGTCATGTTAAAAAATGATGCGTTTGACAATATCAGAATGCCATTAATAAGAACGGGTCAGGATTATGCGCTATGGTTACAATTGCTAAAGAAATATAATGTCAATGCTGTTTTATATCCCAAAGTATTGACGTCATATAGAATAGTTGCTGGTTCAATATCAAGAAATAAATTAAAAAAAGCAATAAGACAATGGTCTATATATCGTAACCTAGAGAAAATTAATCTTGTTATGTCAATGTGGTATTTCGTAAATTATGCTTGGCGTGCAATTTCACGTTGAAGAGGATTAAGTGAATAAAGCTACATATACTGCTATTGCTAAGATTATATCGAGTAATCTTTCGGCCTCTGTTCTAACATTCCTTTCATTGATGTGGTTAAGTCGTGTTTATGATGTAAACGATTATGGATTGTTTACTAAATACTATTATATGTTGGGAATAATGTATGTTTTATTAGATTTAGGTCTACCAAATGCTTTGGTTATATCTTTGTCGAAACAGGGCCAATCATTTACCATCACGGATTTAGTCAAAAGATATCAATTCAATTTTGCTGTTGTGATATTTATTGTAATTGTTTTGGGCTTCTATTTTTTTTCACCACTCATAGCAATTTCTTTTATCATATGTAGTATTATAGGTATTATTTTAAAATTCAACTCTATTAAATTACAAATAGTGGATGATTGGGGAGGAAGTTCCCGAGTCGTTTTCTATCTCCCATTTTTGCGTAGCTTAGGAATTTTTGGTGTCTGCCTTGCGGTTTTATTTTTTAATGAAAAATATGAACCAAATTATATATATGCCGTAATGATTTTTTCTAGCATAATGGCGATGTACATGAGTTTTAACAAAACTAAGGGAATTAATTATTCAAAGTCTGGTATTTCTAAAAATCTAACCGGAATGGCATGGAAGTTGTATGCAGCAAATATTTTTGCAATTGTATGCATGCGAGCTGATGTTATCTTCATTTCGCATTTCTTTTCCGATGCCTTAGCAGGTGAGTATGCTAGGATTTCGATGATCTTTTTTGCTGCACCATTACTAGCCGGGGCAATTAATACAGTATTTATCCGTGGTCTATCTGCTAGTGAACTTGATATTAATTCTGTAAAAAATATTACGTTCAAATTATTTGGTGTTACCTGTCTCGGTTTATTAATCTTATTAGTCCTCGCATTTTTAACTAAAGATTTGATAGTAAAATATGTTTCCACTGAAGAAATTTATATTTTTATTATCTTAACTATAGCATACGCTGGAACACTCGTATTTGGTGTATGGGAAGCTTTTATCAATCACCGAGATCAGTCCTTTTTCTTAATTTTAAAAATCGCTCAATTATTGTTCTTTATTATTACCTTTGTCTTACTTTATAAGTACGTAGGTTTTATTATTGGTGCTATTGCTTTCCTGATGTCTAGAGTTGGTGGATGGGTGCTGCAATGGATTTATTGTAAGCGAAGAAAGCAAGCTTTTTCTTAACACCGAATAAATCGGAGTGAACAAAATTGTCAGTGATAAATTATTATCCCCAGAGCGAACAAAATAATAATAAAAATTTGAACTATTATTTAGTAGTCGTCTTGGTCGCTTTGCTCTCAGGTTTCTATGTGCAATACTTGGCTGATACGGCCTATGGCTTGTTTATTTCTTATTTAATGCTTACGGTTATAATTTTATCTTCTTTATTTAGTTTAGAATTATCTGTTAAGCTCTTCGTATTATTATCATTAATCACACCACAGTTTTCGCGTACTTTCGTAGAACAAGTGGTAAGTAGTAATAACCAAGAAGTTGAACAATTCTTTAGCTTTCATTCAGTTCAATTTGCAGGCTTAGGGCTGTCAGTTATTGCTATAATTTTCATTGGCTTTATTTCGATATGTAAACTGCTTTATCAAAAAACGAAACTTGAAAGCAAGGACACCTTATCCTTTTTTAAAGGGTTATACTTTATCTTTGCAGTATTGTTATTGGCAACAACAGTATCCTGTCTAATAGGAAGAACTCCAGATATACGGTACATAATTTCGGATTTCCGTATGTTTATTATTTGGGGAATAGGTGCGTTAGCGGCAATACTCATATGCAATAATGAAAATATAATTGATAAGATCTATAATATATTACTTTTTTCTATCTTAGTTATCGGGTTGAGAACGCTGTTCTTCTTCGCTAACGATTTTATAAGTGGAAGGCCAAATCTGGAATATGCCACTCAGGCATATATTGCTTATCCGTTGATGTTCGTATTTGCAATGACTATCCGCAGTCTCTTCAAACGATTATTAATGACTGGTGTTGCGTTACTGGCTGCGATTTCAATGAAACGCGAAGATATCGCCTTCGTTTTTCTATGCGTGATGGCCATTTTTTATCTTATTGTCTTTTTAAACGACCGAGGGCTTAGAAAAAATGCTCTATTAGCGCTCATGATGCTTGTAGTTATTACATCATTTGCCATATTCGCTTTAGCTATTTACTCCCCACAAAGTTTTGATTTCTTACTATATAAGTTCGATTTCTTCTCAAAACTAATGTCAGGTGATAAACAGTCTTCAGGATCTGTTTTAGTTCGATTATATGAATTGCAGAACATAGTTGGTTATAGCGTTGAACATATATATCCTATTTTTATAGGAATGGGTTTTGGTGGCTACTTCGATTTTTCACTAACCGGATATCCTATCATTCTTGGTGTATCAGATTATAGCATTAATGAACTTGCGACCAATAAATTCGTTAGACCTCATTCTTTTACTAACTTCCTGTTCTTGAAAGGGGGGTTAATATTTTTAACTTATTATTTAAGTATCATTATTAAGATGATGAGTCGTTCTTTTAGGCTTATGCGTAGAGTATTAAAAACAAAATCGATATATAGTAATGAATTTAGGATCTATTTGTTCTGTTTCCTATATTCAATATTTTGCGTAAATATGTTTTGGCAACCTGTACATAATTTTTTATTTTCATTTCTTCTCGTACTCTTATTAGTAAGAACTAAAACTCTCATTAGGATATAATTAATGAAGATATTGATCGCTGATCCATTGTGTGAAAAAGGCCACTTAAACTTTAACTTGAATATAATAAAATGGTTTAATAACGATCAAAATATTAGCATTGATTTATACCTTTCTGAATCCATGTTAAAAGATATGTCCATGCAAGGTATCGCGTTTAAGGATTCTCTTCTTACAAAAGGGAATAAATATAAATATAAGCTAAACCAACTTAAAATAATCAATGCTATATATAAATATGCGATTGATCACAAATATGATAAATTAATCTTTCTATCATATGAGTTATTCTCTACAGCAGCTTTTTTAAATTTAAGGAAATTTAGGAATAACTTAGAAATTGTTTTATTTGAACATAATACTGTACCCAACTCTTTTGCTAAGGAGTTATTATATAGGGCTATTCCGACATATAAAATAACTCACGTTGGATTGATGCCATATATTAGCAAATATATAACTGAAAAATTTCATAAAAAAAGTATATACATACCACATCCTATACGATTAATTATTGCTAATACCAATGAAATAAAATCAAATGATCTAGGTAGGGTTACAAATGTATTCATGCCGTCATTTGTTGAAGAAAACTTGAAACATAAAATTTGTGCAAGTTTTGATACTTTGGGCAATAAATTTATTTTACGAACCAAAGGTAAGCTTTCAAAATTTAAAAATGTTTCTACTCAAGAGTTTTTTTATAATTATGATGAAAATATGTTAGATGCTGACGCTATTTTCATTCCTCAAAAGTTTGATTATCGGGTAAGCGGGGTACTCTTTGAGGCACTGCAAACAGATGCTAAAATATTTATGAGTAATTGTCTTTTCTCTAAAAGCCTTAAAGAAAAATTTGAATCCAAGATAGTCATAGTTGATGATTGGGAACATTATATTCGAAATGAATTTATTAATGAAATAAACAATCGAAACGGAAAGGAAAGAATAAATCGAGAAGCATTCAATTCTGTTGGATTTAAGTTGCTACAGAAGGAATTATTATGTCAAAAATAGTCAAGAGCTTAATGTATATTTATGTGGGGCTATGGAATCACATTTTATGTTATTTCCCTTCCTATAAATTTAGATGGTTTATCTTAAGATTCCTTTATTGTGCGAATATTGATCGCGGAGTAAATATACATATGGGGGTAAAGTTTTTTAGTCCGTGGAAATTAAAAGTTAAGGCAGGGACTAATATCCAGTGGGGTTCATTTCTTGACTGTCGTGGTGGCTTAGAAATAGGTTCTAATGTTGATATTACTTTAGGAGTAAAAGTTCTAACGCAGTATCACAATATCCATGATGAAAACTATTCCACCATATCGAAAGCCGTTATAATTAGTGATGATAGTATCGTGGGCTCTTTTTCTTTGTTGTTACCTGGATGCAAAATAGAAAAGTTCGGTGTGCTGGGAGCTGGTTCAGTTTTAACTAAGACAGTATATGAAAACACATTATTTGCCGGTAATCCGGCTAAATTTATAAAGAACAGAGGTATCAACCAAATTGTTAACGTAAGTTATAAAAGGACCTTTCATTAAATGGGTAAAATTGCCATAATTGATCCTGCTTCATATGCTTTACCATATGATTATTTTTATGTAAAAAGCTTATCTTCTTTTTATAAAGTTGATTTTTATTGCTCCTCTACTAAATTCAACTATGACTATGTAGAGAAGCTTAGGTTGTTACCAAACGTCACCGTGCATGAATTTCAAGTTTCTGGTGTAAACAAATTTCGCGGATTGATTAATTATATAAAACTACTAATGAAAGTTGCTTTGTCATCACAAAAATATAAAGCTATTAATTTACAGTGGTCATTGGTAACATTTTTGGAAGTAATATTTTTTTTCTATGTAAGATCAAAGCTGATAGTCACATTTCATAACAGCGTTCCACATAATAAGCCTAGGAAAGCATATCGTAATATTAAGATTTTGGCACACATGGCTAATAAATTGTTATTTGTAAGTAATTATACAAGAAATGATTTTTTAGATATATATGGTTTTGCAAAACAGAAATGTTTCGTATTAAATCATGGGGTTATGCCAATAAATAACGAGCATTTCCATTGCAAAATTTTTTCATCTCCCCCGAGACGTATTGTTTTTTGGGGGAATATAAAGGATTACAAAGGTGTTGATTTTCTATTAGATGCCCTACCTCTTTTCAAAAAGAAAGGGTTTAGTCTAGAAGTCTATGGTAAATTTGATGAGAATAAAAAAGCACTCGCACAAAAACTCTATCATAATGGAGTTAAGGTAATTGATGGATATTTAAATCTGGATGAGGTTGAAAAACTTTTGTCTTCTAATATTGCCCTCATTCTTCCTTACAAGGCTGCATCACAATCAGGAGTAATGTACACTGCGCTAAATTATAATACTATTATATTAGCTACCAATTGTGGTGATCCCTACGAGTTTCTCAAAGAATGTGATTTAAAAGAACTATCATTTAAATATAATGATTTGATAAGCTTGGAAAAAAGTCTTGATTATTTATCTGTTAACCATGAAATTATTAAGGAAAGGATTGTATCGAGCAAGGAAAAATATAATTGGGCTTTTCCTGCTTCTGTTTTAAATAATATCTTTGGTTCAAGAATATGAGTGTTAATATGAATAATAAACCTAAAGTTGTTCCTGTGATCATAGCCGGTGGTGTAGGTAGTCGTCTATGGCCTATGTCACGAGAAGAGCACCCTAAACAGTTTTTGCCTCTTTTAAATGATACATTATCATTATTACAGCAAACTTTAATCAGAGTCAGTGGCGTTGGTTTCGAAAACCCTATTGTTATCTGTAATGAAGAGCATCGTTTCTTAGTTGCACAACAACTGAAAGAAATGGATTTGCTAAATAATAATATCATCCTTGAACCATGTAGCAAGAATACGGCCCCAGCTATAACATTAGCAGCACTTTCTTTGAATGATGATGATTGCGTGATGCTCGTTCTTGCAGCGGATCATTATATCAAAGACGGCCAGTATTTTTCAAATCTAATTGAAAAAGCATTGCTTTCTGTTGACAATGAAACGTTAATAACTTTTGGCATTACTCCATCTCATCCTGAAACCGGATATGGTTATATAAAAAAAGGCGATGAAATATCTGATGGCTTTTTCGTCGTTAACGAATTTGTTGAGAAGCCTAACAAAGATAAAGCCATTGAGTATATTTCAGAAGGAATGTATTTGTGGAATAGCGGCATGTTTATGTTTAAACCAAGTGCCTATTTGAGTGAGATAAAACGATTTAGGCCCGATATACATGACGTGTGCGTTTTAGCCATTGCGGATGCTACAAGAGACATGGACTTTACAAGAATTAATAAAGATATTTTTGATTCTTGTCTCAGTGAGTCAGTCGATTATGCGGTTATGGAAAAAAGTTCCCATGTGAAGGTTCTCCAATTTGACTCGCAATGGAGCGATGTGGGCGCTTGGGGAGCATTGTGGGATATATCTCCTAAAGATTCTTCAAATAATTTCACATCAGGTGATGTTCACACAGTTGACTCTGTTAATTGTTACATAAAAAGTGATGGGATTTTTACATCGGCTATCGGTTTAAAAGATCTAATAATTGTAGCTACTAGAGACTCGGTTCTCGTATCACACCGCGATGATGTCCAGAAAGTAAAAGATACAGTTGAATATCTAAAGAGAAATAATCGATACGAATATAAACGCCACAATATTCGTTATTTACCGTGGGGGACAACGTTATGCTTAGTTGACTCCAGGAAATATAAAATTAATTTTGTCACGGTTGAATCAGGAAAAACGATTTCGTTACAAAAACACTATCATCGTAACGAACAATGGACAGTCTTATCAGGAACTGCTGTTGTAATAATTAATGGTGATGAAAAAATCATTACAGAAAATCAAACTGTCTACATTCCTATCGGAAGCGAGCATTCAATCCACAACCCAGGTGTGTTACCTGTTGAGTTTATCGAAACTCAAATCGGTGAGTACATTGATTCAACAGATGTTATTAGAATGTAAAGCTAGAGAAAATCATGAGTACACTAACCTGTTTTAAAGCCTACGATATTCGCGGCAAGCTGGGCGAAGAGCTGAACGAAGACATTGCGTGGCGCATCGGCCGCGCGTACGGCGAATACCTGAAACCACAAACTATCGTGCTGGGCGGCGACGTGCGTCTGACCAGCGAATCCCTGAAGCTGGCGCTGGCGAAAGGGCTACAGGACGCGGGCGTCGATGTGCTGGACATTGGCCTTTCCGGTACCGAAGAGATCTATTTTGCCACATTCCACCTGGGCGTGGACGGCGGTATAGAAGTGACGGCCAGCCATAACCCGATGGACTACAACGGCATGAAGCTGGTGCGCAAGGGCGCGCGTCCTATCAGCGGCGACACCGGCCTGCGCGACGTGCAACGTCTGGCCGAGGCCAACGACTTCCCGTCGGTGAACGAAGCGAAGCGCGGCAGCTATAAGCAGATCAACCTGCAAAAAGAGTACATCGACCACCTGCTGGGCTACATCAACGTGGCGAACCTCAAACCGCTGAAGCTGGTGATTAACTCCGGCAACGGCGCGGCAGGCCCGGTTGTAGACGCACTTGAAGCCCGCTTTAAGGCGCTGAACGTGCCGGTGACCTTCGTCAAAGTGCACAACACGCCAGACGGCAACTTCCCGAACGGTATTCCTAACCCGCTGCTGCCGGAGTGCCGCGACGATACCCGCAACGCGGTGATTGAGCACGGCGCCGATATGGGTATCGCCTTTGACGGCGACTTCGACCGCTGCTTCCTGTTCGACGAGAATGGGCAGTTTATCGAAGGCTACTACATCGTTGGCCTGCTGGCGGAAGCGTTCCTCGAGAAAAACCCGGGGGCGAAAATCATTCACGATCCGCGTCTTTCCTGGAACACCGTCGACGTGGTGAAGGCCGCGGGCGGCGAGCCGGTGATGTCGAAAACCGGCCACGCGTTTATCAAAGAGCGTATGCGTGAGGAAGACGCCATCTACGGCGGCGAGATGAGCGCCCACCACTATTTCCGTGATTTTGCCTACTGCGACAGCGGGATGATCCCGTGGCTGCTGGTGACCGAGCTGCTGTGCCTGAAAGGGCAGAGCCTTGGCGAACTGGTGCGCGACCGCATGGCGGCGTTCCCGGCGAGCGGGGAGATCAACAGCAAACTGGCACAGCCCGCTGAGGCCATTGCCCGCGTGGAACAGCACTTTGCCATTCATGCGCTGGAGATTGACCGTACCGACGGCATCAGCATGGCGTTCCCGCAGTGGCGCTTCAACCTGCGCTCTTCCAACACCGAGCCGGTGGTGCGCCTGAACGTTGAGTCCCGGGCTGATGTGCCACTCATGGAAGAAAAAACAGAGGAAATTCTTGCGCTGCTAAGAAAGTGATTGTTAAAGCCTGCATTTTTGGCGGTTTAAATGTACCAGGATTATGCAATCGGTGTGACATAGGTCAGCAAACGCTATTCTTATCATCCGATCCTGAGTTAACATCAGATACACATTTCAAGCCGCGCACTAGTCGCGGCGACCACACCTGACAGGAGTATGTAATGTCCAAGCAACAGATCGGCGTTGTCGGTATGGCAGTGATGGGGCGCAACCTGGCGCTCAACATCGAAAGCCGTGGTTATACCGTCTCCGTTTTCAACCGCTCCCGTGATAAGACCGAAGAAGTCATCGCTGAGAATCCAGGCAAAAAACTGGTTCCTTTCTATACGGTTAAAGAGTTCGTTGAGTCTCTGGAAACACCTCGTCGTATCCTGTTAATGGTGAAAGCGGGCGCAGGTACCGATGCAGCTATCGATTCACTGAAACCGTATCTGGATAAAGGCGACATCATTATCGATGGCGGCAACACCTTCTTCCACGACACCATTCGTCGTAACCGTGAACTGTCTGCTGAAGGCTTCAACTTTATTGGAACCGGCGTATCCGGCGGTGAAGAGGGTGCTCTGAAAGGTCCATCCATCATGCCTGGCGGTCAGAAAGAAGCGTATGAACTGGTTGCGCCAATTCTGACCAAAATCGCTGCGGTTGCGGAAGACGGTGAGCCGTGCGTAACCTATATCGGTCCTGATGGCGCTGGTCATTACGTGAAAATGGTTCACAACGGTATTGAATATGGCGACATGCAGCTGATTGCTGAAGCCTACTCTCTGCTGAAAGGCGGCCTGAACCTCTCCAACGAGGAGCTCGCAGAGACCTTCACCGAGTGGAACAAAGGCGAGCTGAACAGCTACCTGATCGACATCACCAAAGATATCTTCACCAAGAAAGATGAAGAGGGTAAATATCTGGTTGATGTGATTCTGGATGAAGCTGCGAACAAAGGTACCGGTAAATGGACCAGCCAGAGCTCTCTGGATCTGGGTGAGCCTCTGTCTCTGATCACCGAATCCGTCTTCGCACGTTATATCTCTTCTCTGAAAGAACAGCGCGTTGCAGCATCTAAAGTGCTGTCTGGCCCGCAGGCCAAACCCGCTGGTGATAAAGCGGAATTCGTTGAGAAAGTCCGTCGCGCGCTGTATCTGGGTAAAATCGTCTCTTACGCGCAGGGCTTCTCTCAGCTGCGCGCGGCATCTGACGAGAACAACTGGGATCTGAACTACGGTGAAATTGCGAAGATCTTCCGTGCCGGCTGTATCATTCGCGCTCAGTTCCTGCAAAAAATCACCGATGCCTATGCTGAAAACGCGGGTATCGCAAACCTTCTGCTGGCACCTTATTTCAAACAAATTGCTGACGAATATCAGCAGGCGCTGCGTGATGTTGTTGCGTACGCCGTGCAGAATGGTATCCCGGTTCCGACCTTCTCCGCTGCGGTGGCATACTACGACAGCTATCGTTCTGCCGTTCTGCCAGCTAACCTGATTCAGGCACAGCGTGACTACTTCGGTGCGCATACCTATAAGCGTACGGATAAAGAAGGTGTGTTCCACACTGAATGGCTGGATTAATATACGGTTAGCCATGCCATCAAGCCCGGTAGCGATACCGGGCTTTTTTATCTTGCCCGATCCACCTACTGTTTAATGGAATTGATTGCGTGAAAATTCTAGTTACTGGCGGTGCCGGTTTTATCGGTTCCGCGGTTATCCGACATATTATTAGCAATACTCGGGATAGCGTTGTTAACGTTGATAAATTGACCTATGCCGGTAATCTGGAATCCTTGCGTGAAGTAAGCGATAGCGAACGCTATGTTTTTGAGCATGCCGATATATGTGATAAAGAGGCAATGGCGCGTATTTTTGCTACCCATCAGCCTGATGCGGTAATGCACCTGGCTGCCGAGAGCCATGTCGACCGTTCTATCACCGGTCCCGCTGCGTTTATTGAAACCAATATTGTTGGCACGTATATCCTGTTAGAAACAAGTCGTGCTTACTGGTCTTCACTGGATGAGGCAGCAAAATCTACTTTCCGTTTCCATCATATTTCAACTGATGAGGTTTACGGCGATCTGCCTCATCCCGATGAACATTATGACTCCACCCCGTTACCGCTGTTTACCGAGAAAACAGCGTACCAGCCAAGTAGCCCTTACTCAGCGTCAAAAGCGTCCAGCGACCATTTAGTTCGTGCCTGGATACGCACCTATGGTTTACCCGGGATTGTGACGAATTGTTCGAATAATTATGGCCCATACCACTTTCCTGAAAAGCTGATCCCTCTTGTTATCCTTAATGCGCTGGATAATAAACCATTGCCGATTTACGGAAAGGGCGATCAGATCCGTGACTGGTTATACGTTGAAGATCATGCGCGTGCACTGTATACGGTTCTGACCAGGGGGAAGCCGGGCGAAACCTATAATATTGGCGGCCATAACGAGAAGAAAAATATTGAAGTCGTTCAGACCATTTGTGATCTGCTCGATGACATGGTACCGAAAGAAACATCCTATCGCGCACAAATTACTTATGTCGCGGACCGACCAGGTCACGACAGACGTTATGCAATTGATGCTCATAAAATTAGCGACGAGCTCGGATGGACTCCCCTGGAAACCTTTGAAAGCGGCATCCGTAAAACGGTTGAATGGTATTTGAATAACCAGGAATGGGTATCGAATGTGAAAAGCGGTGCCTATAAGAGCTGGATTGAGCAGAATTATGGGGAGCGTAAGTAAATGACGAAACGTAAAGGGATTATATTAGCTGGCGGATCGGGTACACGTCTTTATCCCGTGACAATGGCCGTAAGTAAGCAATTGTTGCCAATTTACGATAAGCCAATGATCTATTATCCGCTCTCTACGCTTATGCTGGCAGGTATACGGGATATTCTGATTATCAGCACGCCTCAGGACACTCCCCGTTTTGAACAACTGCTCGGGAATGGTAGCCAGTGGGGATTGCATATCCAGTACAAAGTGCAACCAAGTCCTGATGGACTGGCACAAGCTTTTATTCTGGGTGAAGAGTTTATCGGTGAGGATAATTGTGCGCTGGTATTAGGCGATAATATTTTCTATGGGCACGATCTCCCCAGACTGCTTGAAGGCGCAGCAAGCCAGCAAGAGGGGGCGACCGTATTTGCCTATCATGTCAGCGACCCGGAACGCTATGGCGTCGTTGAGTTTGATAAAGACGGTACTGCAATTGGCCTTGAGGAGAAGCCTCAGCAACCCAAGAGTAATTACGCAATAACCGGTCTTTATTTTTACGACAACGATGTGATTGAGATGGCCAAAAGTTTAACGCCGTCTGAGCGAGGTGAACTCGAAATTACCGACATCAACCGCATCTATATGCAGCAGGGACGATTGTCTGTCGCGATGATGAGACGCGGTTATGCCTGGCTTGATACCGGAACGCATCAGAGTATGATCGAAGCCAGCAATTTTATCGCCACAATTGAAGAGCGACAGGGGCTAAAAGTTTCATGTCCTGAAGAGATTGCGTTCCGACGAGGTTTTATTGATGCCGAACAACTTCGGGTACTCGCTGAACCGTTGAAAAAGACCGGGTATGGTCAGTATCTGCTGAATCTGACCAAGGGATTAGTCTGATTTGACGAAGTAAGCAGTTTTCCTCTGCTTACTGTCGAGTGCCCTTTAACGTCTTATTGTTGCTGTAAAACAGGTACTTTGCTTATTGCAACGACAGGTCTTTTTGTTGAGCAAAAACATTTTTCAAAAATCCTGAAACCTTGACAGTGAATGAGTATTAGCGCTAAAAAACTCCTAGTTAATCATTGTGGTGGCCACTATAGGGCTATCAAAAACTCAAACGTGTAGAAGTCAAACAAATGAAAATAACTATCTCCGGAACAGGCTATGTTGGTCTCTCAAACGGTATTCTGATTGCACAAAACCATGAAGTGGTTGCGCTGGATATCGTGCAGGCAAAAGTGGACCTGCTTAACCAGAAGAAGTCCCCGATCGTCGATAAAGAGATTGAAGAATACCTCGCGACCAAACCGCTGAACTTCCGCGCTACCACGGACAAAGAAGATGCTTACCGCGATGCGGATTTCGTCATCATCGCCACGCCAACCGACTACGATCCTAAAACCAACTACTTCAATACCTCTACCGTTGAAGCGGTGATTAAAGACGTTACGGCAATCAACCCGAACGCAGTGATGATCATCAAGTCGACAATTCCAGTGGGTTTCACCAAATCGATTAAAGAAGAGTTGGGTATTGATAATGTCTTCTTCTCGCCGGAATTTCTCCGCGAGGGCAGGGCGTTATACGATAACCTGCACCCATCCCGTATCGTGATTGGCGAGCGTTCCGAGCGTGCGGAGCGTTTTGCTGCACTGCTTCAGGAAGGCGCAATCAAAAAAGACATTCCGGTGCTGTTCACCGATTCCACAGAAGCTGAGGCCATTAAGCTTTTCGCCAATACCTATCTGGCGATGCGTGTGGCTTACTTCAACGAACTTGACAGCTATGCCGAAAGCTTAGGTCTGAACACCCGTCAGATCATCGAGGGCGTGTGTCTTGACCCGCGTATCGGTAACCATTACAACAATCCGTCCTTCGGTTACGGTGGTTACTGCCTGCCAAAAGACACCAAGCAGCTGCTGGCAAACTATCAGGCAGTGCCGAACAACCTGATTTCCGCCATTGTGGATGCCAACCGCACGCGTAAGGACTTCATCTCAGATTCCATTCTGGCGCGTCAGCCGAAAGTGGTGGGTGTATATCGTCTGATCATGAAGAGCGGTTCCGATAACTTCCGCGCTTCTTCCATTCAGGGGATCATGAAGCGTATTAAGGCGAAGGGCGTTCAGGTGATTATTTATGAACCGGCCATGCAGGAAGACGAGTTCTTCCATTCGCGTGTGATCCGCGATCTGGATGCATTCAAAAAAGAAGCGGACGTAATTATCTCCAACCGTATGGCCGAAGAGCTGGCGGACGTGAAAGATAAAGTCTATACCCGCGATTTGTTCGGCAGCGACTGATTAATATCGTGATATAAAAAAACCCGGCGCTCTGCCGGGTTTTTTGTTTTTAAACGTTATAGAAGTTGCGGTACCAGTCGACGAAGTTTTTCACGCCTTCTTTGACTGAGGTTTGTGGTTTAAACCCAATAACGTCATATAGCGCTTTGGTGTCCGCACTGGTCTCCAGCACGTCACCCGGCTGGATCGGCATCATATTTTTTACCGCTTCCTTGCCCAGCGCCTCTTCAAGTGCGGTAATGTAATCCATCAGTTCGACAGGTGAACTGTTACCGATGTTATACACGCGATACGGGGCAGAACTGGTTGCTGGCGAACCGGTTTCGACTGTCCAGTCGGTATCGGCCTGAGGAATGACGTCTTGTAGGCGAATAATCGCCTCCGCAATATCATCAATATAGGTGAAGTCGCGCTTCATCTTGCCGTAGTTGTATACGTCGATGCTGTTGCCTTCAATCATGGCTTTGGTGAATTTAAACAGCGCCATGTCCGGGCGTCCCCACGGGCCATAGACGGTAAAGAAGCGCAGGCCAGTGGTCGGCAGGTTATACAGATGCGAATAGGTATGCGACATCAGCTCATTGGCTTTTTTGGTTGCGGCATACAGGGATACCGGATGGTCTACGGAGTCGTCAGTAGAAAACGGCATCTTACGGTTGAGGCCGTAAACAGAACTTGATGACGCATACAGGAGATGCTGAACCTTGTTGTGGCGACAGCCTTCCAGCACGTTCAGGTGACCTACCAGGTTAGCATCTGCGTAGGCATGCGGGTTTTCCAGCGAGTAACGCACGCCCGCCTGGGCGGCAAGATGGATCACGCGGTCAAATTTTTCATTGGCGAAGAGCGCGGCCATGCCCTCGCGGTCCGCTAAGTCCAGCTTGTGGAAGGTGAAACTCTCGGATTTGAGCAGTTCGAGGCGAGCGAGCTTGAGGTTAGGATCATAGTAATCATTCAGATTATCAAGCCCAACAACTTCATGCCCTGCATCAAGCAGGCGCTTGCTGACATGAGAACCGATAAAGCCCGCCGCGCCCGTTACCAGAAATTTCATAGCTTCCCTCATTCACAGTGTTCTTGTTGATGTCCCAGGACATCAGAATCCAACTATGATAGCGCGTCGCACTTCACTTACATAACCCATCTTTCCGATATAACTCATCGGATTCTTATAGAAAAATCGCCAGCAACAGATACACTATGGAAACAAGATTGTTTTTGCCCTTTTTCATCTGTTAGGGATTGTATGACGCACAACAACGACAACCTGGTCACACGCAACAATGACCCGGAGCAAATTGATTTACTGGATTTAGTGCTACAGCTGTGGCGTGGTAAGTGGGTAATAGGAGCATTCGTTGCTGCTTTTATCGTTCTCGCCGTTATTTATATTACTGTAGCCAAAGAGAAATGGACGTCATCTGCTATCATAGCCCAGCCTGATGCGGCACAGATCGCCACCTATTCCAATGCTTTGAATATCCTCTATGGCGGCGCAGCTCCTGCGATGTTGGACATTCAAACTCGTGCCATTGGACGTTTCAATTCATCTTTCTCAGCATTAGCACAAGCGCTTGATAATCAAGAAGAGCCTGAGAAACTGACGATTGAACCGACTGTTAAAGGGCAGGGATTACCCTTAACGGTGACCTATCAGGGCGAATCGGCTGAAGCGGCACAAAAACAGCTTGCTCAGTACATCCAGCAGGTCGACGAACAAACCGCTAAAGAACTGACGCTTGACCTCAGAGACAACCTCAAGCAACAGATCACAACCCTAAACGACTCTCTTCTGAACCAGGAGAAAGTGGCACAGGAGCAAAAAGATCTGCGTATCAAGCAAATTTCTGAGGCGCTTAAGAACGCGGAAGCAGCGAAAATTAGCACACCGCAGCTCCAGCAAACACAGGATGTCACTCAGGAAACCATGTTCCTGCTGGGCACTGTAGCGCTCAAATCAATGGTTGATAATGAGGCCTCCCGTCCGCTGGTCTTCCCTGGCTCTTATTATCAGACCAAAAAGAACTTACTGGACATTGAGAACCTCAACGTTAACCCAGACACGTTACATGTCTATCGTTACGTAATGAAACCAGATCTGCCAATCAAGCGTGACAGCCCTAAAAAGGCCCTCACCCTCATCCTTGCCGTTCTTCTCGGCGGGATCATCGGTTCTGCTGTCGTCCTTGGCCGTAACGCGCTGAGAAACTACAAGCCACGCGCCTGATTTACACACAAAAAAAGACCGGGTCTCCCCGGTCTTTTTTTATTTATGTCGTTTCCGCAAATTCTCAATCACCGTCGTTAAATCCAGCTTCTGATCCTGAAGCAGCACCAGCAGGTGATACATCAAATCCGACGCTTCGTTCGTCAGCTCCTCACGGTCATGCACGGTGGCCGCCAGCGCCGTTTCAACGCCTTCCTCACCCACCTTCTGCGCAATACGCTTGGTGCCGCTGGCGTACAGCTTCGCCGTGTACGAGCTCTCGGGATCCGCTGATTTACGCTCTGCCAGCAGCTGTTCCAGCTGATAGAGGAACAGCCACTGGTGGCTCGCCTCGCCGAAGCAGCTGCTGGTGCCTTTGTGACAGGTCGGCCCGATCGGGTTGACCAGCACCAGCAGAGTGTCGTTATCGCAGTCTGGCGTAATGCTGACCACATTCAGGAAGTGACCCGAGGTTTCCCCTTTCGTCCACAGGCGCTGTTTGGTGCGCGAGAAAAACGTCACCTTGCCGCTGTCGATCGTTTTTACCAGTGCCTCCTGGTTCATGTATCCCAACATCAGCACTTCGCCTGAAACGGCATGCTGTACAACCACCGGCAGTAATCCGTCAGTTTTTTCCCAGTCCAGCTGCGCCTGTTGTTGCTCTGTTAACATACCCTGATCTCCACGCCCTGGTCGGCCAGGTACGTTTTTAACTCACCAATATTGATAATCTGTTTGTGGAACACGGAAGCGGCCAGCGCGCCGTCTACGTTCGCATCGCGGAAGGCTTCCAGGAAGTGTTCCATGGTGCCCGCGCCGCCGGAGGCAATCAGCGGAACCTGGCAGACCGCGCGCACTTTTTTCAGCTGCTCGAGGTCGTAACCGTTGCGTACGCCGTCCTGGTTCATCATGTTCAGCACGATCTCACCCGCGCCGCGTTTTTGTACTTCCTGCACCCAGTCCAGCGTTTCCCATTGGGTGACGCGCGTGCGGCTTTCATCGCCGGTGTACTGGTTAACGTGATATTTGCCCGTCGCGGTATCAAACCAGGTGTCGATCCCCACGACAATGCACTGCACGCCAAAGCGGTCCGCCAGACGCGTAATCAGCTCCGGGTCGGCGAGCGCAGGGGAGTTAATGGAAATTTTGTCCGCACCGAAAGAGAGAATTTTCGCCGCATCGTCAGCAGATTTAATCCCGCCCGCCACGCAGAAGGGAATATCAATCACCTCTGCCACGCGCGCCACCCAGCTTTTGTCCACCACGCGGCCATCGCTGGAGGCGGTGATATCGTAAAATACAAGTTCGTCTGCGCCTTCTTCGGCATAGCGTTTAGCCAGGGGAACGATGTCGCCAATGATCTCGTGGTTGCGGAACTGCACGCCTTTTACAACCTGACCATCACGCACGTCCAGGCAGGGAATTATCCGTTTTGCCAGCATTGAATCGCCTCCTTCACCGTAAATTTGCCTTCAAGCAGCGCGCGACCCACGATCACGCCACGTACACCGGTTCCGCGCAGAGCGGCGATATCCGCCAGGTCGCCGATACCGCCAGAGGACTGAAACGCCACCTGCGGATAACGGGCGCAAACCTCTTCATACAGCGAGACGTTAGAGCCTGCGAGCGTACCATCGCGTGAAATATCCGTGCACAGGACGTGCTTCAGCCCTACGGGGAGATACATCCCGACCAGCTCTTCCAGCGTTACGCCGGAGTTTTCCTGCCAGCCGCTGACCGCGACCTGCTTGTTACCCTGCGCGTCAATGCGCACATCCAGCGCCAGCACCAGCGCATCCGCACCGAAGCGGCGGAACCAGCCCTTGACACTCTCAGGATCTTTCACAGCGGTCGAACCGACTACCACGCGAGCCACGCCGGCGTCCAGTAAGGCGGCAACATCGGCTTCCGTACGCACGCCACCGCCCACCTGCACCGGGACGTCCACGCCAGCCACCAGTGTTTTAAGCAGCGGGATCTGGCGTTTGGCCGGATCTTTCGCGCCGGTCAGATCGACCAGGTGCAACACCTCAGCGCCCTCCGCTGCGTAAGCCTGTAACCGCGGCAGCGGATCGTTGCCGTAGTCGCGCTGCTGCCCGTAATCGCCCTGGTGGAGACGAACAACCGTGCCGTCAATTAAATCTAAAGCGGGAATTATCATCACATCTCCAGGAAATTTTTCAGCAGTTGCGCACCGGCGGCGCCGGAGCGTTCCGGGTGAAACTGCACGCCGTAAAAGTTATCTTTCTGCACGGCGGCGGTGAACGCCTCGCCGTAATTGCACTGGGCGATGGTGTAGGCATTCACGGGCATGGCGTAGCTGTGGACGAAATAGAAGTACGCGCCGTCTTCAATACCCTGGAACAGCCTGTTGCCCGCCTTCGGATAAACGCGGTTCCAGCCCATGTGCGGCAGCGGCAGGCCGTGGTCGGTCATTTTCGGCACGTCTTCTTCAATAATGCCCAGCAGATCAACGCCGTTGCTCTCTTCGCTGCGGCGGCCAAGCAGCTGCATGCCGAGGCAAATGCCCAGCACCGGCTGAGTACAGGCTTTGATGAGATCTACCAGCTCGCGCTCATGGATCTGATCCATCGCCGCCTGGGCGGTGCCAACGCCCGGCAGAAAGAGTTTATCCGCACGCAGCACCACGTCAGGGTCGCGGCTCACCACCGGCTCGTAGCCGTGGCGCATAATCGCCGACTGTACGGAGTTCAGATTGGCGCATCCGGTGTCCAGAATCACCACGTTCATTACAGCACTCCTTTCGACGAGGGCAGGGCGTCACCTTCCACGCGGATCGCCTGGCGCAGGGTACGGCCAAAGGCTTTGAACAGGCTCTCGACGCGATGGTGATCGTTTTTGCCTTTGGTTTTCAGGTGCAGCGTCAGGCCCATGGTGTAAGAAAGCGAGCGGAAGAAGTGTTCCACCATCTCGGTGCTGAGATCGCCCACCCGCTGGTAGGTAAAGTCGGCTTTGTATTCCAGGTGCGGACGCCCGGAGATATCCATCGCGCAGCGCGCCAGGCACTCGTCCATCGGCAGAACAAAGCCGAAGCGGTTGATACCGCGCTTGTCGCCGAGCGCCAGCTTCAGGGCTTCGCCCAGCGCCAGGCCGGTATCTTCCACGGTGTGGTGATCGTCGATATACAGGTCGCCCTTCACCGCGATTTCCATGCGGAAGCCGCCGTGCGTGGCGATTTGATCCAGCATGTGGTCAAAGAAACCGACGCCGGTGTGGATCTTGCTGCCGCCTTCGCGGTCCAGCCAGACCTTCACGTCGATCTGCGTCTCTTTGGTGTTGCGTTCAACGTGGGAATAGCGGTCGCGTCGGGTGAGCTGCTCGCCAATCATCGCCCAGTTTAGCGTGTCGCGGTTATAGCGCAGACCCGCAATGCCCATGTTGTCCGCCAGCGTGATATCCGTGACGCGATCGCCGATCACATAGCTGTTGGCTTTATCCAGCGCCTCTTCCGCCAGATAACGTTCAACAAGCTTCACTTTTGGCTTGCGGCAGTCGCACTCGTCGGCAGGCATATGCGGGCAGATCAGCACTTCGTCGAAGGCGATGCCCTGCGAGGTCAGCACCTGCATCATCAGGTTGTGCGGGCCGTCAAAGTCTACCTGCGGGAAGCTGTCGGTGCCCAGACCGTCCTGGTTGGTGATCATCACCAGCTTATAGCCTGCTTTCTGAAGCTTCAGCAGCACCGGGATCACGTCGGGTTCAAACGCCAGCTTGTCGAAACGATCGACCTGAAAATCGCTGGGTGGCTCCGAGATGATGGTGCCGTCACGATCGATAAAGAGATACTTCTGACTCATACTTTCTCCGCTTTCAGGGCGTCAATCACGCGCTGGCTCTCTGCACGGGTGCCGACGGTAATACGCAGGCAGCCGCTCAGGGTAGGTTGTTTATTCTGGTCTCGTAAGATAATGCCCTGATCCCACAACGATTTAAATATCGCGCTTGAGGCGGTGAAGCGCACCAGGATGTAGTTGGTTTCCGAGTCGAACACCTGCTCCACGCACGGAATCGTTTTAAGGGCATCAACAAGATACTGACGCTCTTCCAGGATCAGCGCCACACGCTCGCGCATCGCGCTGATGCCCTGCGGAGCCAGCGCCTGTGCCGCAATATCGGCAACCGGCGTCGAGAGCGGATACGGGGCAATCACTTTCAGCAGCAGGTCGATAACCGCTTTATTCGCCAGCGTAAATCCACAGCGAAGGCCGGCGAGGGCGAAGGCTTTGGAAAGGGTACGCAGCACAACGAGATGCGGATACTCCTCAAGCCAGCCTGCCAGCGTCGCCTGCGGGCAGAACTCAATATAGGCTTCATCAGCGACGACCAGGGCCTTGCCGCGCGTCATCTCCAGCAGGGTGCGGATATCCTGCGGATGAATAATCTGCCCGGTGGGGTTGTTCGGGCTACAGACAAACACCACCTTCACGCCGTCGAGGTTATCGGCGATGCCCTGCAAATCCAGCTGCCAGTTGTCGAGCGCCTGCACGTTGCGGCAGGCCACGGCAAAGGTTTCGGCGCTCACGCTGTACATCCCGTAGGTGGGCTGGCAGTAGATCACCGCGTCTTTACCCGGCTCACAGAAGGCGCGGATCAGCAGCTCAATCCCTTCATCAGCCCCACGGCTGACCAGCACCTGCTCAGGCTTCACGCCTGCATACTGCGCATAGTTCTCGATCACCGCTTTCGGCTGACACTCCGGGTAGCGGTTCAGCGTCTGCTGCGAAAGCTCAAAGGCCACCGCCGTGGGATATTCGTTGGCATTCAGCCAGACGTCGCCGTTGCCGCCCAGACGACGCGCAGACTGATAGGGCGTCAGGCGACGGACATTTTCGCGGGCTAATTCTTCGATGTTCATGCTTGCTCCTTCAGGGCGGCAACGCGCAGCGTCACGGCATTTTTGTGGGCAGTCAGGCGCTCGGCGGCGGCCAGGGTTTCAATGGTCGACGCCAGCGAGGCAAATCCCTCGCGGGAGAGTTCCTGCACGGTCATGCGCTTCTGGAAATCCGCCAGCCCCAGGCTGGAGCAGGTTGAGGTATAGCCATACGTAGGCAGCACGTGGTTGGTGCCGGAGGCGTAATCCCCGGCGGATTCCGGTGACCAGTCCCCGAGGAACACCGAGCCTGCGCTGGTTATGCTGTCGACCAGTTCGCGCGCGTTGCGGGTCTGAATAATCAGGTGCTCAGGACCGTACTGGTTGGAGATGGCGATGCACTGGTCAAGATCGCGGGCCACAATCAGGCGGCTGGCGGATAGCGCCTGACGCGCCGTTTCCGCACGCGGCAGGTCAGCCAGCTGACGCTCAACGGCGTCGCCCACGCGTTTTGCCATGTCGGCATCTGGCGTCAGTAAAATCACCTGCGAGTCAGGGCCGTGCTCGGCCTGCGAGAGCAGGTCAGAGGCCACGAAATCCGGTGTAGCGCCGCTGTCGGCAATCACCAGCACTTCAGACGGACCGGCAGGCATATCAATCGCCGCGCCGTCCAGACGCTGGCTGACCTGGCGCTTCGCTTCGGTCACGTAGGCATTGCCCGGGCCAAAGATTTTGTCGACCTTCGGAATGGATCCCGTCCCGAACGCCAGGGCGGAAATCGCCTGCGCACCGCCCACTTTATAGATCGCCTGCACGCCGCACAGCTTCGCCGCATACAGGATCTCGTCGGCGATCGGTGGCGGAGAGCAGAGCACCACCTTCTGACAACCGGCAATACGTGCCGGGGTGGCCAGCATCAGGACGGTCGAAAACAGCGGGGCAGAGCCGCCGGGAATATAGAGGCCAACGGACGCCACCGGGCGTGTCACCTGCTGGCAGCGTACGCCGGGCAGGGTTTCCACATCCACCGCCTGCAATTTCTGCGCGGTGTGGAAGGTATCAATATTTTTCACCGCGACGGCCATCGCCTGTTTGATGTCATCACCCAGACGATTGCTGGCATCAATGATTTCCTGCTCGGTAACCTGTAACGCGTCGACCTCAGTTTTATCAAACTTCGCGCTGTACTCGCGCAGCGCGTCGTCCCCGCGGGCTTTGACGTTATCAAGGATCTCCGCCACAGTGCGGGTGATGCTCTCCGAGGCGGAAATTGCCGGGCGCATCAGCAGCTCGCGCTGTTGCGCGTCGCTACAGGTATTCCAGTCGATGATTGTGTTAAAGCTCATGGTCGTTACTCCATCATCTTCTCAATTGGCAGCACCAGAATGGAACTTGCGCCCAGCGCCTTCAGTTTTTCCATGGTTTCCCAGAACAGGGTTTCGCTGCTGACCATGTGCATCGCCACGCGCTGCTGGTCGCCCGCCAGCGGCAGAATGGTTGGACGCTCAGCGCCCGGCAGCAGGGCAATCACTTCGTCCAGGCGCTCGGTCGGCGCATGCATCATGATGTATTTGGATTCACGCGCCTGAATCACGCCCTGAATGCGGGTCAGCAGTTTGTCGATGAGCTGCTGTTTGGCGTCGGCCATCTCGCCGTCGCGCTGGATAAGGCACGCTTTGGAGCGGTAGATCACCTCCACTTCGCGCAGGCCGTTCGCTTCGAGCGTGGCGCCGGTGGAGACGAGGTCACAGATGGCATCGGCCAGGCCCGCACGCGGCGCCACTTCAACAGAGCCATTCAGCAGACAGGATTTAAACTGCACGCCTTTTTGATCGAGGTAACGCTTCAGCAGGTGAGGGTAAGAGGTGGCGATACGTTTGCCGTTCAGCGCGGCCGGGCCGTCCCAGGCTTCATCGACCGGCGTGGCCAGCGACAGGCGGCAGCCGCCAAAGTCCAGACGACGCAGGGTAAAGTAGCGCGGATCTTCGCCCTGCGCGCGGCGGGTTAACAACTCTTCTTCCAGTACGTTTTCGCCGATGATGCCGAGATCAACGACGCCATCCATCACCAGGCCCGGGATATCGTCATCACGTACGCGCAGAATGTCGATCGGCATATTTTCAGCCAGGGCGATCAGGCGCTGGGTGTGCAGGTTGATTTTAATCCCGCAGCGGGCCAGCAGTTCGCGTGAATCGTCGCTTAAACGGCCTGATTTTTGAATAGCTATGCGTAAACGTGAGTTATCTAACATTCTGTGTTCCTCGTTAACCTGTTTTAACCTGTCTGAATGCGGTCCAAAAAAAAGCCCCCGGAAGAAGATCTTCCGGGGGCTTTTTCATGCGTTCATGCACCACTGGAAGATCCAAACGTCTTCCAGCACACATCGCCTGAAAGACTAGTCAGGATGATGGTGATGATGGTGGTTTTTAAAAGGAACGCGTGTCATATAAATTCTCGTTGAATGCTTATGCATTTGATGTCTTTTAACCTAAACCAGTTGTACGCCATAAAGCAAGGGCTTTTTTTGATCATTAATTCATTTCATATTGATGGTATGAATTGTGCGTTCCACCAGGCTGGCGTAGCCTTATAACAGGCATCGTTAAGCGGAGAATGTAATGAAAAAGGTCGCGATTGTCGGGTTAGGGTGGTTAGGAATGCCACTGGCGATGTCATTAGCCGCGAAAGGCTGGCAGGTGACAGGGAGTAAGACCACCCGAGATGGGGTTGAAGCGGCACGCATGTGCGGCATTGATGGTGTCGAGCTGCGTCTCGAACCCGAGCTTATCTGCGATACCGACGAACTGGATGAACTGATGAATGTGGACGCGCTGGTCATTACCTTACCGGCGCGGCGCAGCGGCCCGGGTGAGTCTTTTTACTTGCAGGCGGTGCAGGAGATTGTCGACAGCGCCCTGGCGCACCATATCCCGCGTATCATTTTCACCAGCTCCACCTCCGTCTATGGCGATATCGACGGTACGGCGAAAGAAAACACCGAGCGCCGTCCGGTGACCGCCAGCGGCCGGGTACTGAAAGAGCTGGAAGACTGGCTGCACAATCTGCCTGGCACGCAGGTGGATATCTTACGCCTGGCCGGACTGGTGGGGCCGGGGCGTCATCCGGGGCGCTTCTTTGCCGGTAAATCCGCGCCGGATGGCCAGCACGGGGTTAATCTTGTGCATCTTGAGGATGTTATTGGCGCAATAGAACTGCTTTTGCAGGCTCCGAAAGGGGGGCACATCTATAATATATGTGCGCCCTCGCATCCGCCGCGCAGTACCTTTTATCCGCTGATGGCGCGCCAGCTGGGTCTGGCGCCGCCGGTATTCAGCGAGGCGCAGGGGGAACGCAAAGGCAAAATTATTGATGGCAATCGTATTTGCCATGAACTGGGATTTGAATATCAGTATCCCGATCCGCTGGTTATGCCCATGGAATAATTGCGCCGGCGGAGACAATCGCACACCGCAAGGGGGCGAAGATGAAACCGCTGCTGGATGTTCTTGTTATTCTGGATGCGCTGGAAAAAGAGGGGAGCTTTGCCGCCGCCTCGGCGAAGCTCTATAAAACCCCTTCGGCTCTGAGCTACACCGTGCAAAAGCTCGAGAGCGATCTGAATATCCAAATCCTTGACCGCACCGGGCATCGCGCGCGTTTCACCCGTACAGGGCAGATGCTGCTGGAAAAAGGGCGTGACGTGCTGCATACGGTTCGCGAGCTGGAAAAACAGGCCGTCAAACTTCACCAGGGCTGGGAAAATGAGCTGGTGATTGGGGTTGATGATACTTTCCCTTTCTCCCTGCTTACCCCGCTTATTGAGGCGTTCTATCAGCGCCACAGCGTCACCCGGCTGGTTTTTATCAATGGCGTGCTGGGCGGTTCCTGGGAGGCCCTGACGCAGGGCAGGGCGGATATCATCGTTGGGGCGCTGCATGAGCCTCCCCAGTTGAGCGAATTTGGTTTTGCGCGGCTGGGTGTTCTGGAGCAGGTTTTTGCCGTTGCGCCTCATCACCCGCTGGCGAATGAACCGGAGCCTGTTACCCGACGCGTCATTAAAAACTATCGCGCCATTGTGGTTGGAGACAGTTCTCGCCCCGAATGCGGCATTTCATCGCAGCTGCTGGATGAGCAGGAGGCCATCACCGTTTTTGATTTTAAAACCAAGCTGGAGCTGCAAATAAGCGGCCTGGGGTGCGGTTACCTTCCCCGTTATTTAGCGCAGCGGTTTATTGACAGCGGAGCGCTGGTGGAAAAACAAGTTTTAGCGCAGAGCAGTAACGAATCGGTATGGGTGGGCTGGAATGAACAGACCGCCGGGCTTGCCAGCGCCTGGTGGCGAGACGAAATTTTAGCAAATAGTGCTATCGCCACAGTTTACGCTCAGGCAGATGATGGGAAATCAATCAGTTAGTAAAATTAATTTATGGGCAGGTTTCTCAATGTATTGCCTTTTGTATCTGGAATAGGGCAAAATGCCGCCGCTGCAAACAAATGAATAATCGACGATATAAAAGGCGTCGGTTATTTTTTTTTGCATGTACGAAACGAAACTAAAAACCAAGAGGCCGGGCTTCGTACCGGATAGATATTTACTAAAATCCGACAGTTGTTGTCGCTGAGGAAGAAAGAAATGGGGCAATTTTTCGCTTACGTGGCGGTTATCACCGTAAAGGAGAATAACTATGTCGCATAACGCAACTCCAAACACCTCTCGCGTGGAATTACGTAAAACGCTTACGTTGATTCCGGTTGTTATGATGGGCCTTGCCTATATGCAACCGATGACGCTGTTCGATACATTCGGTATCGTATCAGGCCTTACTGACGGTCACGTTGCAACGGCGTACGCCTTTGCGCTGGTCGCCATCCTCTTTACAGCGCTGAGCTACGGTAAACTGGTTCGCCGTTTCCCGTCCGCAGGCTCTGCGTACACCTATGCTCAGAAATCCATTAGCCCGGCGGTTGGCTTTATGGTGGGCTGGTCATCACTGCTGGACTACCTGTTCATGCCGATGATCAACATTCTGCTGGCAAAAATTTACTTCGAAGCGCTGGTGCCTTCCGTGCCGTCGTGGATCTTCGTTGTGGCGCTGGTGGCCTTTATGACCATCTCTAACCTGCGCAGCATCAAGACCGTGGCTAACTTCAACACCCTGATTGTGATCCTTCAGATGGGGATTGTTGCGGTTATCGTTGGGCTGATCATCTACGGCGTTTCCCACGGGGAAGGCGCAGGTACGCTGACCAGCACCCGTCCGTTCTGGTCTGAAGGCGCGCACGTAGTGCCGATGATCACCGGTGCGACTATCCTGTGCTTCTCGTTCCTGGGCTTCGACGGTATCTCTTCTCTGTCTGAAGAGACCAAAGACGCTGAGCGCGTGATCCCGAAAGCGATTTTCCTGACCGCGCTGATTGGCGGCCTGATCTTCATTGGTGCGTCTTACTTCTTACAGCTGTACTTCCCGGATATCTCTCGCTTTAAAGATCCGGATGCATCACAGCCTGAAATTATGCTGTACGTGGCGGGTAAAACCTTCCAGTGGGGCGTGCTGATCTTCTCCAGCGTCACCGTACTGGCTTCCGGTATGGCAGCGCACGCGGGCGTCTCTCGTCTGATGTACGTGATGGGCCGTGACGGTGTGTTCCCAACCCGCTTCTTCGGTTACGTGCATCCTAAATGGCGTACCCCGGCGTGGAACGTGCTGCTGGTGGGCGCTATTGCCCTGCTGGCGATTAAATTCGACCTGGTAACGGCCACGGCGCTGATTAACTTTGGTGCGCTGGTGGCGTTCACCTTCGTTAACCTCTCCGTGATTTCGCAGTTCTGGATCCGTGAGAAGCGCAACAAGACGCTGAAGGACCACATCAACTATCTGGTGCTGCCAGTGTGTGGTGCCCTGACGGTGGGCGCCCTGTGGATCAACCTGGAAGAGAGCTCAATGGTTCTGGGTCTGATCTGGGGTGCAATCGGTCTGATTTACCTGGCTTGCGTGACCAGAAGCTTCCGCAACCCGGTTCCTCAGTACGAAGACGTCGCGTAAGACTGTGTCGGGTGGCGGCTTTGCTCAACCCGACCTACAGTTTCGTAGGCCGGGTAAGCGTTAGCGCCACCCGGCAAAAAAAAGCCGGAGACATCGCCTCCGGCTTTTTTGTACCCGCTATTCAGACAATCTCTTGCGCATACTGGAACAGCGCTTTCAGCAGCGCCTGCTTCTCAGCATTCCCTTCATACTGACCGTAAAGCATCTCCAGCTCCTGGGCGTAGCTATTAAGAAACTCCGGCGTAAACACGTTGCGCCGATGCTGTAACCAGCGTTCCTGCTCTGCTTCATCCAGCGTGCCGGGATAGTTACGCGCGCGATAATTAAACATCAGCTTCTCAATGCGCTTATCTGCGAAGGTGATATCCAGCGCGGGCAGGTTACGCGGGTCGGTTTGCAGCACGATATTCATCGCCGCGCGATCGGCGTCGCTGAAGAAGCCGTTATAAAGCTGCGCATCCACATTCTCAGACGGCACGAACGGCTCTGCTTCGGCAAAAATGGCGACAACTTTCTCGCGCACCTGCGGGTTGTCGCGCAGCACTTTCAGGTTATCGAGGCAGTGCTGACGGTTAATCCCCAGCCGGTCGGCGTCTTCCGGGCGCAGCGTGTTGGCCTGCGCCAGCACCGGGCACTTATTGATGTGCACCAGTTTTACCGGTACGGCTGGCAGGTCACCCAGCGCCTCTTTCGGCGTATAGAGCCGTTCACGTAAGGTGTCGCTGTTGAGCTCAAGCAGCGGGGAGATATCTCCGGCGAGATCCACCATGATGACGGCGTTACGGTTGTCCGGATGCCAGGCAAGCGGCGCCACCCAGCTTGTATTCCCGCGCCACGCACCGAACATCCCTGAAATATGCACCAGCGGTTTCATCTGCGGCACGTCAATTAGCGTCATCAGCTTTTGCTTGCTGCGATGGCTCAACAGATACTCAAACAGGCGCGGCTGCGCGGTTTTTACAAGTTTCGCCATAGCGATGGTCGCGTAAACGTCTGCCATCGCGTCGTGGGCGTTGCTGTGCTCAATGCCGTTGGCCCGCGTCAGGTGCTCGAGCCTGAAGCTCGGCAAGCCGTCGTCGTTCTCCGGCCAGTTAATCCCCTCCGGGCGCAGCGCATAGCAGGCGCGCATGATATCCAGCAAATCCCAGCGTGAATTACGGTTCTGCCAGCTCCAGGCATACGGATCGTAGAAGTTGCGGTAGAAGATATTGCGCGTCACTTCATCGTCAAAACGGATGTTGTTGTAACCCACCACGCAGGTATTGGGCACCGTGAACAGGTCGTGGATGCGACGGGCAAATTCTGCTTCGCTAACGCCTTTATCCCGCGCTTCCTGAGGCGTGATGCCCGTCACCATTACCGCGCCCGGCTGCGGCAGATAGTCATCGGCGGGCTTACAGTAAAACACCTCGGGTTCGCCGATGACGTTAAATTCGTCATCGGTACGGATAGCCGCAAACTGCGCCGGTCGGTCCAGCGCCGGATGGGTGCCAAAGGTTTCGTAATCGTGGAACAAAAAAGTCGGGCGCGCGGCAGAGTCAGACACCAGTAATCTCATCCTGTTAAAAATTGACGTCTCTATGGTAAACGATTGGGGTGAGCAGTCCGAATAAAAAGCACCGTCAGGCAAGAAATTTGCGAGATTTGTTCCGAAAAAATCTGCGTGCTGTCACATTTTTTTGCAATTAAGGCAGGTAACGACATCAGAACTCCCGTAAAAAGGTCATCGATTTTTACTGACCTGAGGATATACCGTTGAAACGCCGTCTGTTTATTGCTGTTTCTTTACTCGCTTCGAGTATTTCATCCGCGCTGGCTGCCGAGCCGCTGGATTTTTCACCTCAGCCGCCTGCCATCCAGGCTGGCTCCTGGATATTGATGGATTACACCACGGGTCAAATCTTAACGGCGGGCAACGAACATCAGCAGCGTAATCCGGCGAGCCTGACCAAACTGATGACGGGGTACGTTGTCGATCGTGCCATTGATAGCCACCGCATCAGCCCCGATGACATTGTGACGGTCGGACGTGACGCATGGGCAAAAGGCAATCCGGTCTTTGACGGTTCGTCGCTGATGTTTCTGAAGGAGGGCGATCGGGTTTCCGTGCGCGATCTCAGCCGCGGCCTGATTGTTGATTCCGGCAATGACGCCTGCGTGGCGCTGGCGGATCACGTGGCGGGCGGTCAGCCGCAGTTCGTCAGGATGATGAATGACTACGTTGAAAAGCTGAACCTGCGCGATACCCACTTCGAAACCGTACACGGGCTGGATGCACCGGGTCAGCACAGCTCCGCTTACGATCTCGCCGTGCTTTCCCGGGCCATCATTCACGGCGAGCCTGAGTTCTATCACATGTACAGCGAAAAGAGCCTGACCTGGAACGGCATCACCCAGCAGAACCGCAACGGCCTGCTGTGGGATAAGACCATGAACGTGGATGGCCTGAAAACGGGTCACACCTCGGGCGCGGGCTTTAACCTGATTGCCTCCGCGGTGGACGGTCAGCGTCGACTGATTGCTGTGGTGATGGGGGCAGACAGCCCGAAAGGACGTGAAGATCAGGCGCGCAAGCTGCTGCACTGGGGACAGCAAAATTTTGATACGGTGCAGATCCTGCATAACGGTAAAAAAGTGGGAACCGAGCGCATCTGGTACGGCGATAAAGAGCAGATCGCGCTGGGCACGGATCAGGACTTCTGGCTGGCATTACCCAAATCGGAAGTGCCGAACATCAAGGCGAAATACGTGATGGATAAAAAAGAGCTGGAAGCGCCGATCGCCGCGCATCAGCGGGTAGGGGAGATCCAGCTGTACGATCGTGACAAGGTGGTAGCGCACTGGCCATTGGTTACGCTGGAAAGCGTTGAAAAGGGCGGCCTTTTCTCCCGTATTGGCGATTATCTGCATCATAAACTCTGACCTTTTTGGGCAGACTGGCAGTGTTGCGAGTCTGCTCACATAATAAACACTCCTGGTTTGCCGATAATCTCGATTCTGCTTTACAGTGTATATATATACAGTAATAAACGGAGGCAGCATGGACTACAGCATCAGGCAGCAACAGAAACGTACGATCGCTGGCTTTCATCTCGTGGGGCCGTGGGAAAAGACGGTCAAGCAGGGATTCGAACAGCTGGTCATGTGGGTAGACGGGCGTCATATTCAGCCGCAGGAGTGGGTGGCCGTTTATTATGACAATCCGGATGACGTGCCGGCAGAAAAGCTCCGCTGCGTTACCGCCGTAACGGTAGCGGACGATTTCACTATTCCTGAAAACAGCGAAGGGATAATGATGACCGAAATTGCTGCCGGAGAGTATGCTATTGCCGCCGCGCGCGTCGAAAATCATGATTTCGCCACTCCATGGTATCAGTTCTTCAACTCCCTGCTGGAAGACAACAAATTCCAGATCGCGGCAAAACCCTGCTTCGAACGCTATCTGAACGATGGCAATGCTGACGGCTACTGGGATATTGAGATGTTTGTACGGGTAGAGCATAAAGTGGGATAATCCTGCGGAATGCAGGGTTTTTCAGCCGGGCGCGATCCACCCGGCTGAAAACACAGTACAATTGTGGTTTGCCGTAGAGCTGGAGACGGGTGTGCGCCCCGACAAGTCATTAACCCCTTTTGAAATTCGGTTATACAAACATTATCGCGTGGTGCACGGTTGCCGCATTGCGCTGGCGTTTGTGTTGACCTTCGTACTGGTTCGTCTGCTGGATATCCCGGAAGGGACGTGGCCGCTGATCACGCTGGTGGTGGTGATGGGGCCGATCTCATTCTGGGGGAACGTGGTCCCGCGCGCTTTCGAACGCATAGGCGGCACCGTTTTAGGCTCAGCGCTTGGGCTTATCGCCCTGAAGCTGGAGCTGATCTCGTTTCCGGTCATGTTGCTGTGGTGCGCGGTGGCGATGTTTCTTTGTGGATGGCTTGCCCTTGGCAAGAAACCGTATCAGGCGCTGCTGATTGGCATTACGCTCGCGGTTGTGGTCGGCGCACCGGCGGGCGATATGACCACCGCATTGTGGCGAAGCGGGGACGTGATCCTTGGCTCGTTGCTCGCCATGCTGTTTACCGGCATCTGGCCGCAGCGCGCCTTCCTGCACTGGCGCATTCAGATGGCAAACTACGTCACGGCATTTAACCGGGTCTACCAGGCCGGGTTTTCGCCGAATCTGATTGAGCGCCCGCGTCTGGAAAAGCACCTGCAAAAAATCCTCAATGATGTGGTCAAAATGCGCGGGTTGATTACCCCGGCAAGCAAAGAAACCCATATCCAGAAAGCCATTTTTGAAGCTATTCAGACGGTCAGCCGTAATCTGGTCTGTATGCTTGAACTGCAAATCAATGCCCACTGGGCCTCACGCCCCAGCCATCTTCTGATGCTCAACGCGCATACGCTAAAAGAGACGCAGCAGATGACGCAACAAACCCTGCTGACCATCGCCCATGCGCTCTACGAAGGTAACCCACAGCCGATACGGGCGAACAGCGAGCGGCTGAACGAAATCGTCGCCGAGCTTAAACAGCTGATGAATGAGCGCCAGGGCGACAATGTGGCGGAAACGCCCATCCATGGTTATGTCTGGCTGAGTATGGAGCTGGCGCGACAGCTGGAGTTGTTATCGCAGCTGATTTGCCGGGCGCTGCGCAAATAAAAAGCGTATGTGATGCCTGCTGCTTCGATTCAGCAACAATTAGGGTTATGATGGTTTTAAACGATATACTCATTGTCATTCGCAGCCGCTGTCTGTTAAAACGGTTGCTTTAACGAATCCGAATCTCACATTATCAGGGGTATAAAAATGGAAACTACCAAGCCTTCGTTCCAGGATGTTCTGGAGTTCGTCCGCCTGTTCCGCCGCAAAAACAAGCTACAGCGCGAAATCCAGGACGTAGAGAAGAAGATCCGTGACAACCAGAAACGTGTCCTGCTGCTGGACAACCTGAGCGACTACATCAAGCCTGGCATGAGCGTTGAAGCTATTCAGGGCATCATCGCCAGCATGAAGAGCGATTATGAAGATCGCGTTGATGACTACATCATCAAAAACGCTGAGCTGTCCAAAGAGCGTCGCGACATCTCCAAGAAGCTGAAAGTGATGGGCGAAATCAAAAACGTCGACGCTAAAGGCGAGTAATCGCACACTCTGTTGCCCGGTGGCGCTGCGCTTACCGGGCCTACAGGACTGTTATTACGTAGGTCGGGTAAGGCGAAGCCGCCACCCGACAATTTCACGAACGCAGAAAAGCAAAAAGCCTGCTCTAAAAGCAGGCTTTTTAAATTTGGCTCCTCTGACTGGACTCGAACCAGTGACATACGGATTAACAGTCCGCCGTTCTACCGACTGAACTACAGAGGAATCGTTGTGGAGGCTTATCTTAGCGGCGAAAAAACTTTTGTCAAACCTGATCTCAGGCAAAAGCGTTTGATTGATGATTCTGTCGTCATTTTGTTGTAAATCCAAACATAATTTTATGGAAAATACTTTGCAGGATACGCGTTTCTGCCCCATCATTTGAAATGGAGTTTCAACTTTCTCTCTAAGGTCCATTTTGAACGTCACCGCACCCCTACGCCAGGCGATTATGCGCACGCCCTGGTATGCAAAACGTAAGAGCTATCGAGTTCTGTTCTGGCGTGAAATCACCCCCCTTGCCGTGCCTATTTTCCTGGAGAATACCTGCGTCCTGCTAATGGGGGTGCTGAGCACTTTTCTGGTGAGCTGGCTCGGTAAAGAAGCCATGGCCGGGGTAGGGCTGGCGGACAGTTTCAACATGGTGGTGATGTCCTTCTTTGCCGCTATCGATCTCGGTACGACGGTGGTGGTGGCGTTTAGCCTGGGCAAGCTCGATCCGAAGCGTGCCCGCGAAGCGGCCAGACAGTCGCTAATGATCATGACCCTCTTTTCGATCATCCTTGCGGCGGTTATCCATTATTACGGCAAAGAAATCATCGACATTGTCGCGGGAGAAGCGACCAGCGAGGTGAAGGATCTGGCTCTCACCTACCTGGAAATGACGGTGCTGAGTTATCCGGCAGCTGCCATCGCGCTGATTGGTAGCGGTGCGCTTCGTGGAGCAGGAAATACCAAAATTCCGCTGCTGATTAACGGCGGCATGAACATCCTGAATATCATTATCAGCAGCGTTTTGATTTACGGCGTCTTTTCCTGGGAGGGGCTGGGCTTTGTCGGCGCGGGTTTAGGCCTGACCATTTCCCGCTATATTGGTGCGGCGGCGATAATTGGCGTACTGATGGCGGGAATTACGCCATCGCTGCGCCTGACGCTGAAAAGCTATTTCCGTCCGCTTAACTTCGCCATTATCTGGGAAGTGATGGGGATCGGGATTCCGGCCAGCATCGAATCCGTGTTGTTTAACGGTGGGAAACTGCTGACGCAGATGTTTGTTGCCGGGATGGGAACAGACGTCATCGCCGGCAACTTTATTGCCTTCTCCATCGCCTCGCTCATTAACCTGCCTGGAAACGCGCTGGGGTCGGCGTCGACGATCATTACCGGCAGACGTCTCGGAAAGGGGCAGATAGGGCAGGCGGAACGGCAACTTCGGCACGTCTTCTGGCTTTCAACTATTGGACTGACGGCGATTGCGTGGGGAACTGCGCCTTTTGCCGGGCTGATGGCCTCGTTCTATACGCATGAAAATGACGTGAAAGAGGTCGTGAAGGTGCTCATTTGGCTCAACGCGGCGTTTATGCCAATTTGGGCCGCGTCCTGGGTACTTCCTGCCGGGCTGAAAGGGGCGCGCGATGCCCGGTTTGCGATGTGGGTCTCCATGCTCGGCATGTGGGGCTGTCGCGTTGTGGCGGGCTACACGCTGGGGGTAATGTTGGGTATGGGCGTTGTCGGCGTCTGGCTGGGGATGTTCCTTGACTGGGCCGTGCGCGGGGCGCTGTTCTACTGGCGCATGGTGAGCGGGCGCTGGCTGTGGAAATATCCGCGAAAAAAACCGGAGCAGGAGGTTTCGGAAACGGCAAGTGCCTGACAAATGTGCGAAGTGGAGAATAAATCGGCAAACGATTGAAAATCTGCATTCACCCTTTGACATCCTCAGAGCGCATCGATAATATGCGCCCCGTTCACACGATTCCTCTGTAGTTCAGTCGGTAGAACGGCGGACTGTTAATCCGTATGTCACTGGTTCGAGTCCAGTCAGAGGAGCCAAATTTAAAAAGCCTGCTTTTAAAGCAGGCTTTTTGCTTTTCTGCGTTCGTGAAATTGTCGGGTGGCGCTCCGCTTACCCGACCTACGGAATCCCAGGCCGGGTGAGTGGGTCCTTGTTATCAGCGGAACGGTGGCTCATTGAAGGTGCGCAGCTTGCGGGAATGCAGTTTGTCGCCCTCTGCACGCAGTAAATCGATGGCGCGAATGCCAATCTGAAGATGCTCTGAGATCGCCCCTTCGTAAAAACGGTTCGCCTGGCCCGGCAGTTTGATCTCGCCGTGCAGCGGTTTATCGGACACGCACAGCAGCGTGCCGTAAGGGACGCGGAAGCGATAGCCCTGCGCGGCAATGGTGGCGCTTTCCATATCGATTGCGACCGCACGGCTGAGATTGAAACGCAGGGCGGAGGCGGAATAGCGCAGCTCCCAGTTACGATCGTCGGTGGTGACGACCGTACCGGTACGCAGGCGCTGCTTCACCTCTTCACCCGGCATGCCGCTCACCTCTTTGGTGGCGTCGTACAGGGCGCGCTGCACTTCCGCGATACTCGGGATAGGAATATCCGGCGGCAGAACCGCGTCAAGGACATGGTCGTCACGCAAATAAGCGTGGGCGAGGACGTAATCGCCAATCAGCTGACTTTCACGCAGGCCGCCGCAGTGGCCGATCATCAGCCAGACGTCCGGGCGCAGTACCGCCAGATGGTCGCAGATGGTTTTCGCATTCGACGGGCCAACGCCGATGTTAATCAGCGTAATGCCCTGACCGTCGGCGGTGATCAGGTGCCAGGCTGGCATCTGGTGCTTTTTCCACGCCAGGTCGGAGATGGCCTCTTCCGGTGCTTCGGTTTCGGCGGTGATCCATATCCCGCCCGCGCAGGAGAGGGCGATGTAAGGGCTGTCCGGATCGAGGATCTGGCTACAGCCCCAGCGGACAAATTCGTCCACATAGCGGGTGTAATTGGTAAACAACACGAACGGCTGGAAATGTTCGGCTGGGGTGCCGGTGTAGTGGCGCAGGCGTGCCAGCGAGAAATCGACACGGCGGGCATCAAAGTGCGACAGCGGTGAAAACTCTGCCGGGTGATAGATCCCGTCCGCCGTCTCATCGCCAATCTGCGACAGCTCAGTGGTCGGGAAGTGGCGGGTCAGCCCCGCGCTCATGGAGCGATCCAGCGTCAGCGCTGAACCGTCTATCACGTACGGGTAAGGGATCTCGTGCAGGGACGGTTCAACGCTGATATGCGCGCCGTAATCCTGATACAGCAGGGTAAGCTGCTCTTCCAGGTAGGGGCGGAACAGCGCAGGTCGCGTGATGGTCGTGCTGTAACAGCCGGAGTGGGTGAAACGCGCATAGGCGCGGGTTTTCGGATTGCTGCTGGCGCTGCCGTCCCAGGTGACAGAGAGCGATGGATAAACAAAAAGGCCCTGGGTTCTGGCCTTTTCATCGGGAAGTTTCCCTGTTTCGATATAGTCACTGATGGCGCTGCGCAGTGCATTGACGGACTGTTCATACAGCGCGTCGAGTTTTTCCAGCGCCTGAGCCGGGGTCAGGCTGGAGCCCTTATTATTCATGTCTGTCTCCTTGTTCCACAGGTGTGCGGCTTTACCCGATAGTATGTCACACGCCTGTGAAACAAAAGTGAGGAGATCAGCTGTGCACGGTTTCCTTCATCAACAGGGCGGTGGCGGCAGAAAGCAGGCAACCCGCCAGCAGATAAATCGCCACGCTATGCCAGTTACCGCCTGAGAACGTCACCAGCGCGGCGGCGATAAACGGCGTAAACCCGCCGCCGACCACGCTCGCCACCTGATACCCCACGCCCGCGCCGCTGTAGCGGTAGCTTGCGCCAAACAGCTCGGTGAACATTGGCTGCTGCACGCAGACCACCATATCGTGAGCGATGTTCGCAAGCATGATCGCGAAGAAGACAATCCAGAAGACCGACTGTGCCTCCAGCGCCATAAAGAACGGCCAGGCGCTGAGTGTGCCGATGAGCGCCCCGGTGATATACACCCGTAGACGGCCAAAGCGATCCGCCAGCCAGGCGAAGCAGGGGATGGTCAGGCAGCTGATCCCGCCCACCACCAGGCCAATATTCAGGAACAATTCCCGCGGCAGGCCGAGGTTTTGCGTGGAGTAGTTCAGGGCAAAGGCGGTGACGATATACATCGTCAGCAGTTCGCACAGGCGCAGGGCAATGATTTTCAGAAAAGCGCCAGGGTGCTGCACCAGCGCTTCCATCACCGGCAGCCGTTTTTTCGCGACCGGTTTTTCGCGCTGCTGCCGCTCAAACTCAGCCGACTCTTCCATGCCGTTACGGATCCACAGGGCCACCACGACCAGCACAATGCTGAAGATAAACGGAATACGCCAGCCCCAGCTCAGGAACTGCTCGTCTGTAGTGAGCTGGCTTATTAGCGACACCAGGCCCGTGGAGAGCAGCAGACCCACGCCATAACCCACCTGCACGCCGCTGCTGTAAAACGCTTTCTTGTTCTTCGGCGCGCTTTCCACGGACAGCAATGCCGCGCCGCCCCATTCACCGCCGACGGCAAAGCCCTGAATAGCGCGCAGCGTCACCAGCAACACCGGAGCCCACCAGCCAATCGAGGCAAAGGAGGGCAAAATTCCGATCAGCGCGGTGGCAATGCCCATCATCCAGACGGTGAGCATCAGCATACGTTTCCGGCCAAGGCGGTCACCGAAGTGGCCGAAAATTATCCCGCCCAGAGGACGAAACAGAAAACCGACGCCGAAGGTGGCAAATGCAGCAAGCGTGCCCATGGCGGGGCTGATCTGGGGAAAGAATTCACGGTTAAAGACCAGCGCAGCGGTAATACCGTAGAGCAGAAAGTCATACCAGTCGACGACGGCGCCTGCGAAGCTACCTAAAGCGGCGCGGCGGGCGCGGTTAAGCGAAGGTGTCTCCTCGTTGCGGCGAGCGGAGATAAGGGTGGAGTCCATAGTTGTCCTGTCTGTACTGATTTTTAATTATTGGTATAAGAAAAGGTCACTCACATCACGGCCGTCATATTGACGGAATGTATGAGACTACCGCGACAGGCGGCCTGAGAAAACGTTTTTATCTTTCCTGAAAGCGCAGAATAAATAAATTTCATCTTATCGGGCGACAACATAAATCAGCCTGTTTGGCTCCGGTTAGGGCTGAATGGTTTACAGTAATAACGATCGCTGCGTGACGTAAGCTGAGGGTATAACGATGCAACGCCTCTTTCCTGCACTGTGGGTAGTCCTGTTTTTAGTCGTATCTCCGCTGCATGCGGAGCCGAAAGTCTATGGCGAACAGCGTATTCACCGCTGGTGGGATGCAGTAACGGACGATATTGCGCGAACCTGGGAACAGCCGGATCGTTACGATCTCTACCTTCCGTTTCTGAGCTGGCATGCTCGATTCATGTATGACAAAGAGAAAACCGACAACTACAACGAAATGCCGTGGGGCGGGGGGCTGGGCGTGTCCCGCTACAACGACGAGGGCAACTGGAGCGCGCTCTTTGCCATGATGTTCAAAGATTCACATAACGAATGGCAGCCTGCGATGGGCTACGGCTGGGAGAAGGGCTGGTATCTGGATAACGCAAAAGATTTCCGTCTGGGGCTGGGGGCCGCTGCGGGGATCACGGCACGCGACGACTTTGCCAACTATGTCCCGCTGCCGTTTATCTTCCCGCTTTTCTCTGCCGGATATAAGCGCGTCACCGTCCAGTTCACCTATATTCCCGGGACCTACAACAACGGCAACGTGCTGTTTGCCTGGCTGCGCCTGGGCTTTTAGAGGGTGATCACTTTTTTGGCCACTGCGTTGGACAGGATCAGCAGCGAAAACAGGACCGACGTAACAAACGTAAGCACAATCAGAGCAAGTTTGGTGCTCAGGGACGTCACCGGAATGAGCGCGGTCAGCAGGTGAAACACCGAGTAGTGCATAATATAGACCCCGGTCATGGTTTTGCTAATGGCGGCCAGCACGGACTCTTTAAACTCCGCATTGCGGCGAAACCGCACGCCGTTGGCCGCAATCACCAGGGCAATAATCAGAATGTAGATTTGCGATCCGGTGAGGATAAAGGCGTTTCTGTCTGCTTTAAATAGCGCAAAAAAGAAGTGCCGCTCGTAAAACCACGTGAAGAGATAAATAAACGGTATGGCAATCACCGCTGCCCTGACCACATTTTTGCGGCCGATCCACGCCGCGATCTGCGGATCGCAAAAGAGCTGCCCCGTCAGATAAAACAGCAGCCACGTCCACAGGCGATACTGCGGCGACAATGAAAGGACATGGGCATCAGGATAGAGGGCTGACAGTAAATCGTACCCGTATGAGAAAAGCAGCAGGGCGGCAATCACCCCGCAAAAGAGCGTTCGTCGCTGGCTGAGCCACTCCACCACCGGGTGAAACGTGTAAATCACGATAAACGCGAACACGAACCAGGGTTGGATCAGATATCCGCGCTGATAGGGCTCCCACAGGTAGTAAATCGTTACCCAGAACAGAAAGACGATCACCAGGCTTTTGATCTTATCCAGCTGCCAGCGCGTGCCGTGTCGGGATTGCCCGTCCAGATACCCTGCCACCACAAAAAATAACGGCGTGGCGATGGTCGAAATGAAGGTTAAAAAACCGAGGATCCAGTGATAGTCATAATCGTAATGATCCCAGGTGTTGTAGATGGTGAAAAAGGTAACCGCCGTCATACACCCCAGCGTCTTGATGATATTCAGCCCTGTCGCATTCATTGTTGTTCAGTTTTGTCCTTACGATGGAAACACGCGTAAATTACGGGGAGTACCAGCAGCGTCAGGATTGTAGCAAACCCAAGCCCAAACATAATCACAACGGCCATGCTCTGGAAGAACACATCCAGCAGCAGAGGGGCGAGGCCGAGTACGGTCGTAAAGGCGGTGAGGAGGATGGGACGCAGGCGCGACGTGGCGGCGTAAACGATCGCACTGTGCTGATCCTGCTGCGCTTTCTGCTGTTCTATCTCTTCCACCAGCACAATGCCGTTGCGGATCAGCATCCCGCTCAGGCTCAGCAGGCCAATCAACGCCATAAAGCCAAAAGGGATGCCGGTAATTAAAAACCCCGGCGTCACGCCGATCAGCGCCAGCGGCACGGTCAGCCAGATGGCGACGGCGTTTTTCACCGAACTGAACATCAGCACCGTGATCACAAACATCACCAGATAGCCGAGCGGCAGCGTGGTAAATAACCCCTGCTGCGCTTCGCTGGAGTTCTCCGCGTCACCGCCCCACTCAATGCTGTAGCCGTGGGGCAGGGGCAGGGCATCAATTTGCGGCTTCACGCGGGCGAGAATATCGCCGGAGGTTTGCTGGCTTAGCGGGTCAGGGTCGGTCTGCACGGTCAGCACGCGGGAGCGGTCACGGCGCAGGATCAGCGGATCTTCCCACTCCAGCGCGAAGCCGCTGATGACGTTGCTCAGCGGAATATACTGCTGCCGGGTCTGGCTCCAGACCAGAACGTTATTCAGGTGATTGGCGTCCAGCCGCTCGCTTTCCGGCGGGCGCACCACCACGGGCAACAGGTCGCTGCCTTCTCTGTACAGTCCTGCCCGACTGCCGGAGAAATTCATCTCCAGTGCGTTATCGACGTCCTGCTTATCCACGCCAAGCTCACGTCCCAGCGCAGTGACGTACTGCGGGCGGAGCACTTTGCTGCGATTTTGCCAGTCGTTCCTGACGCTGTCCGTCGCCGGATCGCGCGTAAGGATGTTGTCTACCTGGCTGGCGATCAGACGCAGCCTGTCCGGATCGGGGCCTTTAATACGTATTTCAATGGCGCTGTCGCCGGAGGGGCCAAACATCACCCGCTTCGTGCTGGCGTTAACCTGCGGATAGTTCCGTGCGATGTATTCATCCATGTGGCGGGTCAGGGCGGGGATGTTACGCTGGTCGTCCATTCTCACCATAATTTGCGCATAGTTGCTGTACTGCCGCTGTCCGCTGTAGGTCAAAATAAATCGCATACTTCCCTGACCAATCGTCGAGACCGTAGTTTCCACGCCTGGCTGGCCGTTAATGGTTTTCTCGATATCACCGGTCATCTTCTCGGTCCAGTTAATGTCGGTACCGTAAGGGAGCCAGAGGTCGACAAAGAAAATTGGCGTACTGGAGGAGGGGAAGAAGTTCTGCCGCACCGAGCCAAAGCCCCAGATGGCGGCGGCCAGCAGTGCGGCCATCACTACCAGCGTTGGCGCTTTACGCCGTAACAGCGCGTTGAGCACACCCTGATAGATCCGATAGATGCGTTTGTCATAGGGATCCGTTTCGTCGGCCTTTGGCGGTGCAGCATCTCGTTTAAACAGCCACCACTTAATCAGCACTGGCGTAATGGTGAGGGCTGAGAACCAGCTCAGCATGAGCGAAATCAGCAGGACCTGAAACAGCGACTTACAGTATTCGCCGGTGGAATCCTGTGACAGCCCGACGGGCGCAAAGGCCAGGATGGCGATGACCGTTGCACCCAGCAGCGGCAGCGCAGAACGGCGAATAATGTCGCTAATGGCGTTCATCAGGGACGAGCCCTGCTGCCGGGCTACCAGTACCCCTTCGACAATAACAATGGCATTGTCGACCAGCATGCTGAGGGCGATGATCAGCGCGCCCAGTGAAATGCGCTGTAGTTCAATACCCCAGAGATACATGATCAGCAGCGTGCCCAGCACGTTGAGGGCGAGGGAAAAGGCGATAATGATCCCGCTGCGTAAGCCCATAAAGATCAACAACACGCCGATGACAATTGCCAGCGCCATCAGGAAGTTAATGATAAATCCGTTAACGGAATGCCCGACCTCCGCCGCCTGATCGTAAAACAGGTCGATATGGATACCTGCCGGTTTCTCGGCTGACATCTGCTCTAGCTTCGCCTCCAGGGCATGTCCCACGTCGATCACGTTAACGCCGGGGATAAAGGAGACGCCCATGGTGACGGCTTTTCTGCCGTTGGCATGGTAGATGCTGGCAGGGGACGCATCCAGCCCGCGTGACAGGGTGGCAATATCCCGTAAGCGGGTAGCCGCCCCAACGCCGGGCGGGGTCACGATGAGATCGGCCAACTCGTCAATACTTTCGAATTCACCGGTAGGATGCAGACGAATTGACTCGGTACCGGAGGGGATCTCTCCCGCGCTGGAGACCACGTTCAGCCTGCTGAGCTGGGCAGAAAGCTGGTTCAGCGTTATCCCGCGCGCGGCCATTTTGCTCAGAGAAATGTCCACGTTAATCTGCTGAGTGAGGGCTCCGCCGATGGCCACTTTGCCCACGCCTGGCACGAGGACCAACTCCCGGCGCAGCTGCTCGGCATACCGGACCAGTTCCGGATTGCTGAATTCATCTCCGGAAATGGCAAAGAAAAAGCCGAACACATCGCCAAAATCGTCATTCACAAACGGGGTCACTACGCCGGGTGGAAACTGTCTGGCGGCATCTCCCACCCGGCGACGCAGTTCATCCCAGATTTGCGGCAGTGCATTTGAGTGGTAGCGCGAGGCTATATTGACCGTGATCTGCGACAGGCCGCTGGAGGAGATGGAGCTGACGTTATCCAGATAAGGTAACTGCTGAAGCGCATTTTCCAGCGGCAGGGTGACCTCTTCCTCAACCTGCTGCGCCGACGCGCCCGGATAATGGGTGATCACCACCGCCGTTTTGATGGTAAACGCCGGATCTTCCAGTCTGCCAATGTTCAACAGGGCAATAATGCCGCCTACGCCCAGCAGCAAAATAGTCAGCCAGACGCGAACCGGGTTGCAGATAAACTGACGAGAGATATCCATTACAGTCCCCGTTCACGCGTCCAGATACGTACCGGCTGGTTGGGATGTAGCTCCCCAACGCCTGCGGCCACCACGCGTTCACCGGCCTTAAGCCCACCGACGATGACGACCCCCTCAGCGCTGACTTGCCCCACGCTGACCTTACGATCTTCAAGGTGCAACGTATCGCCTTCGCCCGTCACCACCCAGACATGTGGCTCATTGCGCGGGCGGTTATCCGGGTTAAAGACCGCTTCAACCGGCACTACCAGCGCCTCACTGCCCACGCCCGCCGGAAGGTTGGTTAAATTGATGGTGACCGTTCCGCTGACGCCGCCCACGACGGGAAAATCATCCGGGCGGGGCATGGTTAAAATCACCTGCCAGGTCAATGTGTTGCTGTCGCTACTGCCTGAGTGCTCTTTGTACACAGCGGTAAACTCGCGACCGGGCAGGGCGTTGATCCTCACTACCGGTTTGTACTGCGCATTGCGAATATCGAAGGTGTTAAACAGGTTCTCTGGAAGGCTGAACACCACGTCCAGCAGATCGGTACGGGTCAAAGTGACGACGGGCTGGCCGGCGGAGACGACCTGATGATTTCGCACATGGACGCTGGCCGCTGTCCCGCTAAAGGGGGCGACGAGCGTCATCTGGCTTAATTCTTCGCGCGCAATCTGTAGCGCGGCGTTTGCTGAATCGCGGTTGGCGCGCTGGACATCCATCTCGGCTTTCGACACGGCCTGGCGTCCCGCCAGGGTCTGGAAGCGGTCGAATTGCCGCTGAGCCAGGGTCGCCGCCGTTTGCCTGTCGTTCAGGCGCTGCCGGGCTTCACGGGCGTTGAGGCTGGCGAGCCGTTGCCCCTGTTTGACAACGGCACCCTGGCGAATGTCCAGGGTCTCAATCTGCCCGGCTCGTTTGAACGCGAGATCCGTGGCGTCGCCGGATTCAATACGGGCGGGAAACACGCGCTGCTGCGCGTTGCCGGCCTTGACCACCTCTGCGACTTTTACCATTTTCGGCAGGGGCGCGGCGCGGTCGGGTTTCGGATCGCACGCCGTCAGCAGCAATAAAACAGCAGGCAGAAGAGAGAGGTAGCGCTTCACAGTATTCCCCTGATAATAATTGTTTTATTTATTTCGTCATCAATGCTGGGGTGGCGCTATTCTGCCAGGGCCGAGACGACCACATAGGTAAATAAACCGATTGCTGTGCTGGCGATAATGGCGAGCGCAATAAACAAACCAAGGCGAATCAGGCTTAAACCGTACATGCATTCCTCCATGAGGTTGAAGGTGGCGCGGGATAAAGAGAATGAACGTGTTGCATGCCTGACTATGAGCATAGTCGGTGAATAAATAAATGTTAAATAACCATTATTAGTGGCGTGACATACTCAGGCGAAACAAGCGTTACGATAGCGTATCTCCTTTGAATAACATCCTGATATTCCTGTGCTACGTTTAATAGCATCCATTCCTTTTTTTCCGTAAAAGGCATTCACGCCTGTACCCATGGGGTTGATGCGATCTCTCCTGATTCCCTCACTGTTGTGTTGGTTATAAAAAGGATGCTTGAT